>NZ_JADBRF010000027.1:0-43992 GCF_014930485.1 Enterobacter cloacae complex sp. P47BA
CTTACCGCTCATGGGCACCTCTCTTTAAGCCATCTTAAATGACTCTGAGGTGTCTGTTAAACCTGTGGCGATTCATTGTTATACGAAATGGAGAGTTTAGAAGAGGGGGCATGATAGCCCCATATTTAGAGTGGGTTATGCTAAGCTTGTCTCTTTTCATGCCAGGCATCGGAATGCAAGATATTGCCATCTTTATAAAGGTGAGTGATCTTTTCATAAGCTAAAGACACATCTTCCATATGGCCTGTACCCGTAGCCGTTCGGGTATCGTGCATCACAGGGCTAAAGCTAACTACTTTCACATTTTCTAGTGTAATGGTGTAGTAAATTTCCTCTTGCCCGCTGTAGTTGATACGATAGAAATTAAACTCAGCGCTTTTAAGAGTCTGCCCCGTTGCAACAGCTTTAAACAGATAGGGTGATGAACTGTCAATCTCTTTAGTGAAATTGAATGAGCAATGTTGTCGGCTTCCTGTTACTTTACCTGTTAAATTGTCTGTAGGAATGATCACGCTATGCTGTAAGCTACGTAGTTCTATGCTTCCATCACGTCCATGAACGTCACAAGACCCCATGATCTGAGATCCACCATCATCTTTTAAAATCAAATGTACTGGTACAGCCATTTTTAACGCTCCTTGCTGTTAGTCGTATAACCATCTTCCTGCTTTAGCCGATTCTGCAAACATCCTTACAGTAAGAGGTTTTGAGATTTGCTTAACTGGTTTATCAGTAAACCATCTTCTAAAGAACCACGTTCTAAACCACGGATAATATTTCTGATAATTCATTGCTGACATGTCAACATTAAAAAAACTGTCGTATTTATTAATGCAATAAATTAAATCATCATCGTCTGCATAATCTTGAAGAATATCATCAAGCTCTAACGGTATCAGCTTTCCTGTGAATGTACCTAACACAGGTAACTCTTTACGGAATAGCTCTAAAACTTCCTGATCTGTTACCATATGCGATCTTTCTCGTGTGCGATTGTGTTGTAGTCACGAACGGTTTTATAAACGATTTGACTAATATCGCTCGCTACTATAGCCCAACCAACAACAGGTAATCCACGCCCTACAAAAGCGCCCAGGTTAGTAACATATTTAGGCTTAAGTGTTGTTATGCTCGCTTCTGTAAGAGTTGGAAGTCTTACAGGTAATTCAGTGTTAAGAAGTTGGCGAAGGTATTTTGATGCTATTGACGTACCCGCTGTGGTTCCGTAAGGTTTACCTCTTGTTTTTAATAATGGCAGACCCAGAATAATACAGCTCATTGAAATAAAATCTTTAATTCCGCCAAATTGATCATTAACTCTATCCAGTAAAATCCAAAAAAATAACTCTCCTGCAGTGATATTGCATACGCCACGATAGAAATATGTTCCATTTAATTCTTCAACTGTATCCATCAGTAACCCTTTAGTTTCAGGTAACATGTTGATTAATCGTACCGCGTGCAAGTACAAAGGGGAAGCTGTTTTTATGAAAAGGTACTTAAAATCAAAGTGCTGTTGGCTAAATGATAAAGGTTATGTGTGCAGGCTATACATTGAGATAGTCGCATACCAGTGAATTATATAAGGGAAAGAGAAGAGAATTCATTAGCTACTGCTCAATACCATCTCTTACAATGTTAATTATTTTCTTTTCTGTGAAGGACCTTATAGTTGTTTAACTAAAAAGACAGTGAGTAATAGAATGTCGTTGTTCTTTCTGAGCACTCGAAGTCTTTCGCTCCTGCCTTGTGTGAAGAATCATTATCCGAAAGAGTGGGCTTGCTTGAGCAAGCAACTTCCCCTAATCTGGCAAAAAGTAAGCTAATGCTTACCAAATGACTCGGGGTGCCCTTCTTCGTTGAAGGCTGAGAAATACCCGTACTACCTGATCTGGATAATGCCAGCGTAGGGGGCCAAAATTTGGCCTACTTATCATGAGATTGCATCTCTTTTTGTCCGTGCTGAATGCACTTGAGGTACAAAAAGGGCTTAATCATGAGGTACAGAACTCTTCCATACACGTTTCAGCGAAACGGTAACTACTACCTGCAAATCCGGCTTTCCAATGGCAGGATATATAAGAAATCCCTCCTCACTGACAGCTATCGTGAAGCATCTGCTTTGATGATTGGCGTTACTCCGCATATTTCTTTTGTTAAATCATTAGCTACGCCGATTCTCGTGTTCGAATCATTTTTGTCTAATCTGATTGCGTCAGAACGTAAGGTTGCGAGAAATCCACTTTTGTCCCACCAGCAGATAGCTCCTCCTGTTGAAATCGTGGAATCTCAACCGCCAGCCGAACCGGAAAAAGTGCTAACCCTCTCGGATGCGTGGGCTATGTACAAAGACGAAAAGGGGAGAAACTGGACGAAATCGATCTCAATGGCAAATGAGCGCTACATGGAAGTGTTGCTAACTGTCTTGGGAGGGGAAACTGATGTAGCGTCGATCACCAAGCAGGACATTAAGCAGGTGATGGAAGTGGTTGAAAATCTCCCTAAGCGCGTTGTTCAGCCCTACCGCTCAATGACCATCCAGCAACTGATCGAGTGCGATGATGTTCCACCGGATCAACTGGTAGGCGTTGAGGCTATCCATAAGCACCTCAAGCTGTATAAATCACTCTTCAAAACCTTCCTCACAGAAAGCAAAGACATTTTACCTAAGTTGCCAACTGATGGCGTAGTGGCTGCACCATCGAAAGCGAGATTTGGTGCATACAGCACAGCGGAGATGAAAAAGTTTGTAGGGTGGGCGCTTAAGCAGCCCGACAACTGGCAAAAATGGATCACATTGTTATTGGCATACACGGGAGCGAGAAGAGGCGAGATAGGAAAGCTGGAGAAGTCACAGATTAAATTCGACGAAGATAGCCAGCGTTA
This sequence comes from Enterobacter cloacae complex sp. P47BA, assembly GCF_014930485.1. Lineage (NCBI taxonomy): Bacteria > Pseudomonadati > Pseudomonadota > Gammaproteobacteria > Enterobacterales > Enterobacteriaceae > Enterobacter > Enterobacter cloacae complex sp. P47BA. The sequence continues at coordinate 2,887 of NZ_JADBRF010000027.1, forward strand.
CTATTTCCTGATTGCCGAAGGCGGGCAGGGGAAAACTGAGAACGCTACAAGGCAGGTTGCTATCCACCGTAAGTTAATCGAATGGGGTTTCATGGATTACGTTGATCGCCAGTGGAAAGAGCGGATTTTTTCAGAAGTGGCAGGTACAAACATGACTAAGATCGGTAAAGTCTTTGCTGATGTTCGAGATCAGTTGGGTATTCCTTATCTGGACGACTATGGACAGCGGCGGTTGCTGCATTCTATTCGTCACTCGGTCTGTTCTGCTGCAATGGCTGGTTGGGTGAAAAACATCTTGCACCTACAACAGACGGTGGGACATGAGAAGAGCGGCGGGATGACTAAACGTTATTTGCATAAGTTCCCATTACTCTCAGTTTGCTATGTAATTGATGGTTTAGATTGGTTGTAAATATAAAGAGCAGATGATTTTTCTTAATTCAAGATATTCATCTCAAATCTGACGATTAAACCAGTTGTGCGAATTGTTTCCAGGGTATATGCTCACATAGTGAAATTTATATAAAAGGCCATTTTGTATTTATCAAGGAGAGTAATTATGAGACCGTCCCCTAATGAACTTCAAATAGAAATGGATAAGGTTCGCGATAATCGATTTAATCAGTATGTAAAAAGTGTAAGGTTAAAGAATGTACGTGGTTTCATCGATGAAAAAGTAGAATTCAGATCACCAGTTACAGCTTTGATCGGAACTAATGGCGGTGGTAAGTCTACTATCTTAGGTGCAGTGGCCCTTGGATATAAATCAATTAAACCAGGACAGTTTTTTCCAAAGGCATTTATTGGTGATGAGTCAATGAGTGAGTGGGAAATTGATTTGGAGATGACTGACAAACCCCTGTTAAAGGATAAAAATATAAGTCGGACTGCTAAGTTCAAACAATCCCGATGGCGCAGGGATAACTTTCCACAAAGACAGGTTGTCTACATTGAAATTCAGAGGACAGTCCCTGCTGGTGAGCTTAGTCGTTTCAAACAGTTTATAGCAGGAGATAAAACTGATTTTATCGATAAAAAGTTATTGAATAATACAATAAAATATGCAGGTGCTGTTCTCGATAAAGATTTGAGCCATTACAGGGTAATATGCAAGAAAAATGATAACAACTCAAAAATGTATGTTGGAGCAGCAACTACAGGTGCAGACTATTCTCAATTTCATTTTGGAGCTGGTGAAGCATCAATAATTGAAACGATTGATCGAATAGAAAATGCCGATGATAATGCTCTTGTTTTAATAGAAGAATTAGAAAATGGTTTGCATCCAGTTGCTGTTAGAGCACTGGTAAATTATCTTTTGAACGTTTCTAAAAGAAAAAAACTTCAGATCGTGTTTACCACCCATTCTCAGGAAGCTGTAAATGAATTGCCAGCCGAAGCTGTTTGGGCTTCAATAAATAAACGGGTTTGGAATGGGAAGTTAAATATCGAGAGCTTACGCGCTATTACAGGAACAGTCCACCAAACAAGAGTTGTGTATGTGGAAGATAACTTTGCAAAAGAGTGGGTTGAAAATGCGATCGGATGGTATGCTGCTGACTTAGCCCCATCAATTAAAGTATATGCCGCAGGTGGTTACCCAAACTTATTAAAAGTGAATGAATTCCATAACTTGAATGAAACTGTTACTGTGAAGTCAGTAGCATTAGTAGATGGAGATGTCCGAGAAAGACTTGGGACTGAGAAGTTATCAGAAAATGCAGCATTTTTAGGTGATACATATCCAGATGTCTGTGTTTTCCACTATATCGCTCAAAACATTGAACGTTTAGTTTCAGTTCTTAGGCAAAGATGTCAATTGGTAAGGTTTGATGTAGACAGAATCAATAAAGAAATTAAAAGTGTTTTAAATTCAGCATGTGACCATCATGTGTATTTTTCCACATTGAGTCAGAAACTCGATTTTACATCAGAGTTATTGCTCAGAACAGGAATGATGGATATCTTTAATGAAGAGAATGAGGCTTTTTGGGAAAGGCCGATCGAGTTAATAAGAACTGGTGGATGAATATCACGGGTTTCTATAGTTAAACTTAACGATGATTTTTGAACTTGTTAGGGCATTAAATTTTACAATGCCCTTTTGAGATTAAAACTATAGCCATTATTTTAAGAAAATGGGTTCTCACTAAATAAACCAATTCCTACGTTTTTTTGCTCTTGAACAGTCTAAAAGAAAATATGGGAATATCTCATGAAAATAGGGTACTAAAGGATCCTTAATTCCTTGTTCTTCTTCTTTCATCTGTGTAGCATCTCTTAATTTTATTAGCAGAAAGTAGTAAGGTTGTAGCATACTAATTATTTCCCATACAATGCATGGCGAGATCTTGTTTACTTTCCAGTTCAGTAGATACTGATCGACGTACGTCATAATGTGACCATCAAGACCAAAATCATATGTGTAACCATACATTTTGTTCCTATCAGCCCATGCAATGACCTCTTTGCCCAATCGTTCTCTTTTAGCGGGTGATATATGTTTCCAATAACAACTTTCGAGGATGTCGTGCCATTGTTCAAGAGGGTCATTAATTGTTTTCTTGTCTTCAACAATCGTATTTAAATTATAATAACGTGTTTCTTTACCGAACTCGGATAACATCGTTAATATTTCCGTTTGCTCATCATTTAACGTCCATAAATCTTTGTCATGCCACTTATATTCCAAAGCAATTGACACAGCATTTGCATGCAATGAACTTATATCATGGCCTATATTACGTAGTTGCTTAGATGTGGGTTTATTTAAATCATTTTCAATCATATATTGAACGACATAAATGATTTTAAAGAAACGTTCCAAACCTATAGATAATTGGAAAAAGGCATTATAGAAACTGCCCTTATCGTTGTATTTACATTTATTTAATGCTGTCAGTCCACCACGTAATGAAGCACTTGCCAGAAGTGCTTCTATCGAAAATTGTTGAAACGATGCACCTAACATATAAACCCCACGATAAATTTATCAATATCAGTCGCTTGCAATACATTTCTTGCACTTTGCTTAGTATACCATTAAGGCTTAGTACTGCACCTTTGGATTTCATAAATGCTTTATGAATACAAGCAATTTTAAAATCCGAATTGCTATTTTATGTCAATCAATCGTATGATTATTATTTTGGCAACGCCATGAAAGCTGCGCATGCGCTTCCGAGTGCAGCCACAAATGATGCTACCGCAGCCCAAAACATTCTAACTTGTATCGCTTTTAACTCTTTGTACTTTTTCTCATCATCCAGATATTTTTCTTGCGTCAATAGCGATTTCCCAGTAGGAGTGTAGTTAAAATTATCATTCCGGATCACATCGGCGGTCGATTCAAACGCGCTCAAACTCATACGAACCTCTTTTTTCATTCTCTCTGATTGATCATGATATATCCATAAGCTGGAATAAACCTTGTTCATTAAATTAATGAATGGAACTGGCGTTTGTTCATCTTTATCAAGATACAGGTCAATTAATGCATCAAGAACAAGCATTCGTCTTTCGATTTTATGTTGTTTCATTCGATAACGATATTTTGCACGGCTATGATTGAAGTTTTCCCATTCAGCCCGGCGTTTATAGCACCACTCACGCCACCAAACTAAATCCTTAAGCGAGTTAAATTCAGCCTGATGTGCCTTGTAAAAAAACGTTCCTGAAAATGAGTCTTCAGTTAGTTCAGCAGGATTTATTTCATCTGCGATATCAAAACGTTCGCTTTCAGTGTTCCATTTATTTACCTGAATCAAGCCATTATGATAACTTTTAAATAGGTACTGTTCTCCCGTTAGAGGGTGCTTTATATAAACTGAGTAAATGTCATAATTTATTGCATTTTCGTAATTAAGACTAATTCTTGCCGGAGATTTTTTCTTGTCGAATTTTTCTAACTGGCTGCGAATACTCATGAACTTATCCTTTCAACGTGGCTATCCATAATATATTACCGCAAAAGTGACCCACCAAGCACGCTGGAGATTCAGAATTTTCCATGCGTTGTTCAGAACCTTACCTCTCGCTCATTCCAGACAATCACATAGTCTATTTGCGCCTCAACTTTTGCAGGAATTGTTCAGGGGGCTACGTATGACAAATAATGCGAATGAATTCAGTGCTAAACAAGAATTTTTTGACGTAACACGTTTAAGTCTGGTAAGCGTCCCAAATATCAATGAAATGATATCTCTTTTGGGTATGCGCAAATGAGACAAACTTTAGTAGTTAACTACTTGTACTTATTTAGCATCCTTAGTCGCTACTACTGAGAATAAGTTATCTTGTTGCTTGAACTGCTAAGCTCTAACTTTTCCTTCCACCTGCCTGATTAGCCAAAATCCTTAAATATCAGTGATGTAGATTAGAAGGTCTTTAGTCGGTAGAAGGTGGCTTTGCTGATACCTAACCTGTGTTGCACTACTGCTGGCGGTAGACCCTGCGCTAACAGCTCTCGTACCTGTTCAATAGTTGCTTTAATAGGTCTGCCGCAATGCTTACCTTCAGACTGAGCACGCTTAATACCCGCTGTTCTGCGTTCTGCTATCAGGTCTTTCTCAAGGCTGGCGAGTCCTGCCATCATGGTAAGCATCGCTTTGCCAACGGGCGTTGACAGGTCGAACCCTTCACGCAAGCTGACAACTTTCACGCCTTTCGTCTGCAACATTTCCACAGTGGAAAGAACATCAATCGTGTTACGCCCCAGGCGGTCTATGGCAATCACGATCAGCGTATCGCCTTCTCGCACATAACTTAGTAGTTTACCAAACCCTGGACGTTCACTTGCCTTGACTGCACCACTCACCGCTTCATCACTGAACCAGCGAGTAACGCTATAACCAGCATCGGCTATCTGCTGCTTCTGGTTTTCAACGTTTTGGTCGCTTGTGGAAACTCGCACATATCCGATCACAGTTGTCATGATGTTCTCTAAGTCTCAAAAGGTAGTATCAAAACCATAGCCGTCCCAAAATTAAAGATCAACCTTTTGAGACAAAGCGAAGCCGCATTCTGTCGTTACGTCGGTGTGGTCTTATAAGGAGATCGTTTTGAGACTGGATAATAGAGGTTTAGGACTCGGGACTGAGAGCAAATGTATATGGAAATGATAATCACGAGGCTGGTGATTGGCTCAAAAACTCGTTGCAGTTTGAATGTTGGGGTCGAGCAAATATATAGGGCGTGATTACTCACGCCTTTGTTTACATCTCAGAGCACAGGCTGAGCGTGTAGACAGCAGTCTGTCCATCATTGTTTGTGGGGCGCATAACGAAAATAGGCTCACTCCCATTGTCGATGTATGTGACGGCAATCCCTCCGTCTGGCGTGGCGTACATCTTCGCAATACTTTTCTCACCCAAGAAACCGAGCCGCCAGGTTTTACCACCCATGCTCACCTTCATACTTTTGTCCTGCACATCAAGGCGAGTTTCGACTGAAGATTTTTGGCTACCAGAATCGATCTGCCCTTCCTGGATCGCCTTACAGGTGAATGTGGTTGCACTTGAGGCGAAGGGGAGAACGATCAGTGACGCGAGAATCAATCTTTTCATGGTCTTCCTTTTCTTGTTTGATTTGGTGACAAGTCGCTGTTAGCGCATTACCGTATCTTACCACTTTCATTAATTAAATCGATCTTATAGATCAGTAAAATCGATCGATGTGGGTAATACACTGCTATTGTACAAATACTGAGCACTGTGACATTCGGCGATAACAGTCAACTGGGGTGAGGCTTATGAAGAAATCAATATTGGTGATATCGGGACTGCTGATTTCACAGTTGGTGATGGCAGGACAAATCACAATGACAGATCCGCAGCAGGAAAAAACGGAGAATGGCAAGACGCTTTGCACCTATGAGAACAGCCAGTATGTTTTCACCTACGTCACTAAAGAGCAGTGCCCGTATGCAAAGACTTTCAACACCAGTAGTTCAGAGTAAAAGTGGGAATAAAAAGCGCTGCTTATTTTAACAACGCAAGAAAGAACGGTTGCTTAGTATTAGCACTTAATGATTCGTCATTGATTTAGCTGTAAGCCGCATAGAATAAGGCTTTGTTGAAAGTTGATGGAAGGATAAAAGTTTCGTAAAGGCGTTAGAAGATGAATAATAAGGGGGGAATTATGATAGGTTATATCTATCAAATGTGGTTGTTTATAGGTTATTTACATCCTGTTAGTCATGAGGAGTTTTCCGGCTTTCTGGAGTGTTGTTTCATGCAGAGCACTGCGACCATGAAAAGTATGCTGCATGAGTAGCATGTAATGCGGAGCATGGAAGATATCGATTACAGGAAAGTAACCTTTGTACCTGATGTTATTACTCAGAAGCTATTTTCCTGTAAAGAAAATCTGCTATGCTCGCAGTACTCACATAACGAACATTAATACCTAAAAAACCATTAACTACTATTTAAATAGTAAATATTGATTATTTACTGTGTTATGTACTCGTACACCTCGTCCATGAATCCATTGTGCAAGTTACTCTTGTGAAAATGAGTTTATGCACCATTACACACTTTCAGTGTTCCATTGTAAGCCTCCACTTTTACCGAAGATGCAAATAACTCTAAAGTACCTTTAGACTTTTCTGCATCCTCTGTATCAGGTTACTTGTGCAAATGGCGTAGCCATAAGATCGGCTTACTTGCATATTAAGCCGGAAATTTCATTGTTAATAATATAGATAAGATGGTAGCCGAGTCAGTGAAGCTACCGGACAACCATGATGTATGTGGGGAGAGCAACTTTTCCATACACTCCTTGATAGTATCTTGTTGAAAGTTAATAAATAACTTGACAAAACGTTCGTTTCATGGTAAGGTGGTATTAAGTGAGGGATATCTTCACTTCTCTAACAAATGCCCACTCTGATGACTTTATCTTCATGCCTCCTCCGGGTAAACGGTGTGGGGGTTTTGTCATGTCTGGAATATACACAATACTCATTCTCGATGAGTTGCTAAGCAGGAGGAACATTGCTTTGAAATATTTTAGTAGTGACCAGGTTTTTAATGAACTGGTCAATGGCGAAGTCACTCGTGAAGTGATCTATGCATCTATGAACGTAGCCAGAAAACGCAAATACGCGGAACGTGAAAAACTGTTTGCTGATGCACTCGCTCGATTTGATGAATACCGAAAGGAAAAAACAAAATGAATATCCGATTCACTGATGACATCCACAAGGCGCTGATTGAACGTGCCAACCGTGAAGACAAATCAGCCGCCGCGCTGGTGAGTGAGTTAATAACAGCAGTCCTAAACCGAGAGGAACCGAATGACCCAAAAGAAACCAGTAGTAAACTTTGTTAATGCGATTTGCGGCTCAGGAAAGAGCCACCGTCTGAAAGAGTACATTCTCAGCTTCAATCTCGAAGCTGTCCCAGAAAAGTTCTTAATCGTAGTACCAACCCACGCTTTAGCCGAGCAGTTCAAGCAAGATCTGAATCTCTTGAGAATCCCAAACCATCACATTTTCGTTGAAGGGGCGACTCTCAACCTGAAAAGCACCCTGGCTGATAACTTCCAGACAAATGTGGTGATAACCACCCACGAATGTTTCACCAACTACTGCCACCTCGCTACGTTCAATCCTGAGATGCGCTCTCTACTGGCAGAACACAATGTGGTGGTAGATGAGATACCTGATGGTTGGTTTGGAGCAGAAGCGACGATCCGCCATGCTGACAGGACGGCAGAAAACTTCCCATTCCTGGAATGGCTGGAAGAGCGAAACGGGCTGCTGTACCTGCGCGAAGAGCACTACGACAATCTGTACAAGTATTACCATGAGAAGCACGCTAACAGTGACAATCTTAAGAAAGTGCTATACGTGGCCCTCGACGGCGGTGGCGTGATGCATACCGAGTGTGATTCTTCATTCAGCTTCTTTGGGTACACTTTTAATCCGATACTGAAGGCCGCAACGTGGGCGAAGAACTTCACTGTGCTTGGCGCTGGTGTAGATCGCAGTGGGTTTGTATGGATGGCTGAGAACGTTGCTCAAATCGCAGTACTGGAAGCCGGGGAACACCTTCAGCCAGAACCCGAGAGACGCAAGCATAAGAACGTGCCTATCAAGATGGTGGTTGTCCTCTCAGAAGATATCAAAAGAGCGGGACAGTCAGAGCTTGCTAATGTCTTTAACAATCATCTGAACGAGATAAAGCAGATTGTTGGGAAGGATTTTATCTTCGCCACTAACAAGGACAAAACCATCTGCGACTTCCAGACCATCGGACTCACTGAGCTTGGTGATCGCATGGGTGGTGTTGACGTTTCAATGTCCAGCTACGGGATGAACAGCTATCAGAGCATTCATTGTGCCGTGTTCCTCGGATGTGCAAATCTGGGCGATAAAGACCGTAAGCGATGGGCTGACTATTGCGAACGTATCGGTTGGGATTTTGAAACGGTGATGGAGAAGAAGCGCCAGGCAATGTATTTTGAACGGTGCTACCAGTTTCTTAGCCGAACATCCATTCGCAACACTGATACCGATCACTCTCTCGTGTTTGTCGTTCCCGACATGGCGGCAGCGGAATACCTCAAAACCCATTACTTCCCTGGCTCAACCATCGAATGCCTTGGAATCAAGAAAGCTGGAAAGCAGCATGAAACGTGTTTGAAGGTTCTGGAATACAAGGCGCAAGGGCTAACACCGAAGGAAACGGTTGAAGCGATGGGTGTGTCTCTGAGAACAGTTCGAAGCTATTGGAACCAAGAGGTTTGCGTATGATCACCGCGCTTTACTGGTATGTGCTGTTCCTGTTTATCTGGGATGTAATCCGCACCTTTGAACGACGTAGAAAAACAGAACGCAAAACTGAATCTCGGAATCCATGAGATCTTGGGTTATGTCACAAAGGAGCTTAACGGCTCCTTTTTTTGTTTCTGTGGTGGGGTACAAACTGAGGTACAAGCTGGGGTACAGCGTGAAGAAGCGATAACCGGACGGGCGGGCTTGCTTCAGCAAGCAACTTCCCCTAAGCTGGCAAAAAGTATAGAGATTCAATCTTCATGACTCGGGGTGCCCTTCCTTGTGAAGGCTGAGAAATACCCGTATTACCTGATCTGGATAATGCCAGCGTAGGGAAGTCAGATGCCTTCCCGGTCATCGCTTCTTCACGCAAGGCAGGAGCGAACCCATGCAGCCTGACCTGCTCGATTTACACGTTTTACACCACTTCCGTACCCGTTCTCCGCTGACCCACTGCATGACCAACGATGTCGTACAGACCTTTACAGCCAACGTTTTGCTGGCCCTTGGCGCATCCCCGGCGATGGTGATTGAGGCCGAAGAGGCCGAACAGTTTGCCGCGATAGCCGATGCGCTGTTAATCAACGTCGGCACGCTGACCGCACCGCGCGCCCAGTCGATGCGTCGTGCCATTGAAAGCGCGGTGGCGGCAGGCAAACCCTGGACGCTGGACCCGGTTGCGGTGGGTGCCCTGACGTTCCGAACCCGTTTTTGCCATCAAATTTTGGCCCTGAACCCGACCACCATTCGCGGCAACGCCTCCGAAATCCTGGCTCTGGCCGGAATGAGCGCGGGTGGGCGCGGCGTTGATACCACCGACACCGCCGCCAGCGCGTTGCCTGCCGCTCAGGCGTTGGCCCGCCAGACCCATGCCATTGTGGTGGTCACCGGCGAGGTGGACTACATCACTGACGGAGAACGGACCCGAACGGTAACGGGCGGAGACCCGTTAATGACGCGCGTAGTGGGCACCGGGTGCGCGCTTTCTGCCGTTGTGGCGGCGAGCTGCTCGCTGCCGGGGGACAGGCTGGATAACGTTGCCGCCGCCTGCGGATGGATGAAGCGCGCCGGAACGGTCGCCGCTGCGCAGTCGCGTGGCCCGGGCAGTTTTGCCAGCGCGCTCCTCGACGCGCTCTACACGCTGGAGGAGCAGGCATGAAGCGGATTAACGCCCTGACCATTGCCGGTACCGACCCCAGCGGCGGCGCGGGCATCCAGGCCGATTTGAAAACCTTCTCGGCCCTTGGCGCGTACGGCTGCTCGGTGATTACCGCGCTGGTAGCGCAAAACACGCGCGGCGTGCAGTCGGTCTACCGTATCGAGCCGGATTTTGTTGCCGCGCAGCTGGATTCGGTGTTCAGCGACGTGCGGATTGATACCACCAAGATCGGCATGCTGGCCGAGACGGATATTGTGGAGGCGGTGGCCGAGCGGCTTAAACGCTATCAGGTGCAAAACGTGGTGCTGGATACCGTCATGCTGGCAAAAAGCGGCGATCCGCTGCTCTCCGCCTCCGCCGTTGAGACGCTGCGCAATAAGCTGCTGCCGCAGGTGGCGCTCATCACGCCCAATCTGCCGGAAGCCGCCGCGCTGTTAGGCACGTCGCACGCGAAAACTGAACGTGAAATGAAAGAGCAGGGGTATGCGCTGCTGGCGATGGGCTGCGGGGCGGTGATGATGAAAGGCGGTCATCTGGATGACGCTGAAAGCCCGGACTGGCTCTTTACCCGCGACGGCGAGCAACGTTTTACGGCTCCGCGCGTACAGACCAAAAACACCCACGGCACGGGGTGCACCCTCTCCGCCGCGCTGGCGGCGCTGCGCCCGCGGCATGACGGCTGGGCTGATACGGTGCGAGAAGCGAAAACCTGGCTGTCGGCGGCGCTGGCAAAAGCCGATACTCTGGAAGTCGGTCACGGTATTGGGCCGGTTCATCATTTTCATGCGTGGTGGTAACCCAGTATACTGGCAGGAAACACCACGCCTGAGAAAACAGAGATGGAACAAGCGCATACCCGGTTAATTGCTCAACTGACTGAACGGATCGCCGCGCCTGACAACACGCCGCTTTACCTGAAATTTGCCGAAACGGTAAAAAACGCGGTGCGCAGCGGCGTGCTGGAGCACGGGAACATTTTGCCCGGCGAGCGCGATCTGAGTCAGTTAACCGGCGTGTCGCGGATCACCGTGCGCAAAGCGATGCAGGCGCTGGAAGCCGAGGGCGTTGTCACGCGTGCCCGGGGTTACGGCACGCAAATTAACAACATCTTCGAATACTCGCTCAAGGAAGCGCGCGGGTTCTCTCAGCAGGTGGTGCTACGCGGTAAAACGCCTAATACGCTGTGGGTCAATAAACGCGTGGTGAAATGCCCGGAAGAGGTGGCGGGCCACCTGTCGCTGGAGCCGAACAGCGACGTCTTTTTGCTGAAGCGTATTCGCTATGTGGATGACGATGCGGTGTCGATTGAAGAGTCCTGGGTGCCGGTTGGGCTCATTCCCGAACCGGATGCGATAGGGATTTCGCTGTACGACTACTTCCGCAGTCAGAATATCTTCCCGCAGCGCACCCGTTCACGGGTCAGCGCCCGCATGCCGGACAGTGAGTTTCAGGCGCACATTAAGATGGACGAAAAAATACCGGTGCTGGTGATCAAGCAGGTTGCGCTTGACCAGCAGCACCGGCCGATTGAGTACAGCATCAGCTACTGTCGCAGCGACCTATACGTCTTTGTGTGCGAGGAGTAATTCCTCACGAGTGGGCGCGCAGTCGCCGCCGCGATGGCTCACCACCCAGGACGCCACGGCATTCCCCAGCAGAACGGCGTCTGCCAGCGACCAATCCGCCGCCAGCCCGGCAAGCGTGCCGCCCGCGTGGCTGTCGCCAGCGCCAATGGTGTCCACTACCGTGGCGGGAAACGCCGGAACAACGCCCGATGCGTCGCCGTCATACCAGGCAGCACCGTCTTTATCATGCCGCACAATCAGCGCGGCGCCGAAGCGCTGCTGCCACTCCTCGCCCAGGTTTTCAGCCTCAACGCCCAGCCTTTCAGCAGCGAGCTCCGCTTCCTGACGATTAAGCGACACGATCGGCCTGCAGGCCATAATCCGCGCCATCAGCGCGTCGGGGATATCCGCGATGCGTGGGCCGAAATCGATAAGCGCTGTCACGTCCTCCAGCCCTTCAAGCCAGCCCGTAAGCAGCTCGCCGCACGGCGAGGCCAGCTGGTAGCCGGAGAGATAAACCAGGCTGTTTTGCGGGACGTTTAGCTCGTCAAGCCAGCGCTGCTGCCACTGGTTCTCGACGCCGCTAAAGGACATAAAGGTGCGCTCGCCGTCAGGCTCCACCAGCGCCAGACACCAGCCGTTGTCGCCGGTTTCAGCCTCCACGGCGCTGTGCAGATCCTGCTTCGCCATTGCGTTACGAATAATATCCGCCCACACGCCGTGGCCGACGGGAAGGGCGTTTTGCGCCGCAATGCCGAGCCGTTTCAGGGCGATGGCGATATTCAGCGCGCAGCCGCCAATATTTACCCCCTGCTGTTTAAGCTCGATATCGCACCCGCGCCAGGGCAGGGCGTAGGCGTCGGCGATGACGTCAATCACCGCCGCGCCCAGCACCGTCACCGGGCGCGTGGCGTGCAGGGTGTCGAGACGTTGGGCAAATGCATTCATACGCCCTCCCTTTGCTCCCTGAAGTGCAGCAGTTTTTCGCAGTAGTGACCGAAATCGAGCTGATTAACGGCGTCGAGTTCGGCTTTGAGCGCCGGGTCAATGGCCTGCACGCCGTGGAGCGCGCCGCAGATGGCCGTCGCCATCGCGCCAATGGTGTCGGTATCGCCACCCAGATTGGCGCATAAAATGGCGCAGCGGTTCGGGTCGGTTCCCGCCAGCTCCACCATCGCGATAGCTGCCGGAACGGACTCAATGGTGCTGGTACCCGCGCCAGTGAGCTGATAAATCTGCTCGCTGGCGGAGTCGATGCCGTTGGCGTCCCGCACGGTCTTAAGCGCCAGCTCAATGCGTGCCGCGAGCGACGCGCTGAAGGTGGTGGTTTTCGCCTCCTGCGCATAGCGGGCGATCCCCGGCAGGGCATCGACGATGTTCTGCCAGCGTTCCCCATCGATGGCGCGGGAAACCGCCCAGGCAATCACCACCGCGCCGGCAATCGCGAGATCCGATTTATGCGTGGGGCTGGAGGCCTGCGCCACCTGGTCCACAAAGTGCTCCAGCCGCGTCGCCGGGAGCAGGCAGCCCAGCGGGGAGGCGCGCATCGCCGCCCCGTTAGTCACGCCGTTGTTGTCCAGCTCGCTGACCGGCTTCCCGTCACGAATCGCATTAAGCGCGATTTTGGAGGTCGGGCCGAGCACGTTCTTGTTGAACGCGTCGAAGTCGAGCGCCCAGTTCAGGATGTGCTTGCCGATAACGTCCGCGTTAATCTCCCCGTCGCACTCGATGATCGCATCGGCCAGGCACAGCGCCATCGAGGTGTCATCGGTGAACTCTGCCTGTTTGAAATAGCAGGCCGCGTTATTCTCTGCCGGGCCGGGTAAAAAGCGGTCGATCCAGCCGAAGTGCGCCTTGACGCGCTTTCTCGGCCACAGCTCCGACGGCATGCCCATCGCATCCCCTAACGCCTGGCCGTAAAGGGCCCCGAGAATACGGTCTTGTTTCATTTAACTTCCCCTTGTGTCAGCGCGGTATCGCCATCAACCACCTCAATTGCGGTGATCTCTTTATCCGATTCGCGGAAAAACAGCATAAACAGCACGGCAATCACGGCAATCATGACTGCACCAAATGTCCACATTCCGGCCCAGTTGAAGGTCAGCCCATTCACCGGCTCTTTGTAAGAGAACATTTTTTCCATCATCACGCCGCCCAGGCGGTAACCCAGCAGGCTACCAAACCCCTGACAGCACAGCGTAATCAGGCCTTGCGCGGCGGTGCGCATGTGCACCGGCGCTTTTTTATCCACGTAGATGTACGCGGTCACGTAGTAGAAGTCATAGCTCACGCCGTGCAGCAGGATGCCGAGGAACAGCAGGGCGTAGGTGAAGTACTGCTCCGCACCGCCGTAAACGAAGAAGCCGTAGCGGATGGCGGCGGTAATCAGGCCCAGCAGCAAGACCTTCTTAATACCAAAGCGTTTGGTAAAGAACGGCAGGGCGAGCATAAAGAAGATTTCAGAGAACTGGCCGAGCGTCATCCAGCCGGTGGCGTTTTTCATCCCCACTTCGGTGAGATAGCCGTTGGCGAAGATGTAGTAGAAGGCCAGCGGCATGGCGAACAGGAACGAGCAGAAGAAGAACACCAGGAAGTTTTTGTCGCGCAGCAGGACCAGCGCATCCAGCCCCAGCATCACTTTGAAATCCAGCTTGCCGGTACTTTTCGGCGGCGTGTTCGGCAGGAACAGGGCAAAGACGCCGAGCAGGGCGGAGCTGGCTGCGGTCATCAGCAGCGGAATATTGGTATCGGAAATATCGCTGTAGCCGAGCATCTGTGGCAGGAACCCGCACGCCAGCCCCGAGGCGATCCAGCCGATGGTGCCCATCACGCGGATACGCGGGAAATCGGCCTCAACGTCGTCCACGTTCGCGAAGGCAATGCTATTGGTCAGCGCGATGGTCGGCATATAGGTCAGGGAATAGACCAGCAGCAGCGGGAAGAAGGTGCTGAACTGGGTTTGCTGCGCGGCGAAGTACATCAGGATCGCGCCGGCGAACATCAGCACCGACAGCACTTTCTGCGCGGCGAAGAAGCGGTCCGTCAGCGAGCCGACCAGGATAGGAGAGAGGATCGCGGCAATCGCGGTACAGGCGTAAGACCAGCCAATTTCCCCGGCGGTAAACCCGCTTTTGCTCAGCCACAGCCACAATGGCACAAACCACGCGCCCCAGATAAACCATTCAACAAACATCATGAATGACAGTTGGACTTTCGTTTTCATTTTTTAATCCTGCATGTCAGATAAGGTACGCCTTTAACATACCACTCAATAATACCTTTTAAATACCTTTGTGGCGATTGTTTGATCAATGTAACAGTTTTGTTGTACACGAATCGAGCCAGCAGATTGTGCTGAAAAAAAATGCATATGGTGGAAAATCTGTTAAGTCGGTACCAGGCTTAGTCTGCCCATAAAAGATGGGACTGGATAAACACACACCGACACGACGTCGGATTTACGGGAGTATCACATGACTGATATTGCGCAGTTGCTTGGCAAAGACGCCGACAGCCTTTTACAGCATCGTTGTATGACCATTCCAGCCGACCAGTTGTATCTGCCTGGTCACGACTACGTTGACCGCGTGATGGTGGATAACAACCGTCCGCCTGCGGTTCTGCGAAACATGCAGACCCTCTACAACACCGGGCGACTCGGCGGTACCGGGTATCTCTCTATTCTGCCGGTGGACCAGGGCGTTGAGCACTCGGCGGGCGCCTCTTTCGCGGCGAACCCGCTCTACTTCGATCCGAAGAACATTGTCGAGCTGGCGATTGAAGCGGGCTGTAACTGTGTAGCCTCCACCTACGGCGTGCTGGCTTCGGTTTCGCGTCGCTATGCCCACCGCATTCCGTTCCTCGTGAAGCTGAATCACAACGAAACTCTCAGCTACCCCACCGAGTATGACCAGACCCTCTACGCCAGCGTCGAGCAGGCGTTCAACATGGGGGCGGTGGCCGTCGGGGCGACGATTTACTTTGGCTCTGAACAGTCCCGTCGTCAGATTGAAGAGATCTCTGCGGCATTTGAGCGCGCGCACGAGCTGGGTATGGTGACCGTGCTCTGGGCCTACCTGCGTAACTCGGCGTTCAAAAAAGACGGGGTGGATTATCACGTCTCCGCCGACCTGACCGGCCAGGCGAACCATCTGGCAGCGACCATTGGCGCAGACATCGTGAAGCAGAAAATGGCGGAGAATAACGGTGGCTATAAAGCGGTGAACTTTGGCTACACCGACGATCGCGTTTACAGCAAGCTGACCAGCGATAACCCGATCGACCTGGTGCGCTACCAGCTGGCGAACTGCTATATGGGCCGTGCAGGGCTGATTAACTCCGGCGGCGCGGCGGGCGGTGATACCGACCTGTCAGACGCGGTGCGTACGGCAGTTATCAACAAACGCGCGGGCGGCATGGGGCTGATCCTTGGCCGTAAGGCGTTCAAGAAATCAATGGCCGACGGCGTGAAGCTGATCAATGCGGTTCAGGACGTCTATCTGGACAGTAAAGTCACAATTGCCTGACGTCTCCATCTCCCTCTCCCTGTGGGAGAGGGTTGGGGTGAGGGCATCATTGCGCACCGTGTGAAACATCAGCGCAAAAGCACACAGTCCGGCGGCAGCCTGCACTCCAGCGCGCCGGGCAATACCTCAATGCGGAACTGCGTCCCGCTAAGAGGCTCTCCGTCGAGGTTAAACGTCATCCCGTGCGGAGCATTCACCTCGAACCACGCCGATTTACCGTCAATGATATTCGGGCTCTCTTCCGGCTGCGTCAGCGTGGTAAACAGCGCGGGCAGCAGACCGTCGCCGGTGAAAATGCGCAGCTGTAGCTGACCATCGTTAATCAGCGCCTCCGGGCAGAGCTGCTGTCCGCCGCCTGCCTGACGTCCGTTGCCAATCCCAATCACCAGCGCGTCACCCTGCCACTGAAAAGCCTCACCGCGAATTTCGCATCGGTCCGGCTTGAGGGTGTCCATACGCATCAATCCGTGGATCAGGTACGACACGCCGCCCAGCGCCGCCTTCAGTTTTTCCGGCGTTTCGCTGGTAATGCGCGTGCCGAATCCACCCGTCGCCATATTGATAAAGCAGGTTTTGTCATTCACCTGGGCGATATCCACGGCGGTGGCTTTGCCGAGGATCGCCAGCTGAAGCGCCTTCTCTAAATCTTCCGGGATCCCGGCGCTGGTGGCAAAATCATTGGCGGTGCCGAGCGGTAATATGCCCATCACCGGGCGATCTGACGGTGGCAGGTCGATAATCGCAGAGGCGATCTCATTGATGGTGCCATCGCCGCCGCCGGAAATGATGGTGCTGATACCTAACGCTAAGCCTTCGTTGATATAGCGTGCCGCGTCGCCTTTTTCCCACGTCACGCGCACGTGGATACGTGCGCCGTCGTCACGCAAACCTATAATCGCCTGACGCAACGGATCGTTGCCTGCACTTTTGCCATTGAGAATCAATAAACTGTCTGGATAGGTTGCCATCCTCGCTGCTCCCTTTTTTAGCGTTAATAAGAGTGTATAGCAGAGAGGGAAAAAGCGGGTAAGAACAGGATGAAAGACAAAAATATGGCTGCGGAAAGGGGGGTATCCCCCTTTGAGGCGTTTACCTTTTATAGGCCGGTCTCTCAATTGACTCTTGCTGTCAACGTTTGAGCCCTGTCATGTTCCTGTTCTCAATTTTCAGCTGCTTACGCCACACCCGATTATGTAGCGTTAGCGCAATTGAACGGTAAAAGACCGATGTATTCATCCACACGATATTCAAGCAGAAAAATCCCAACCCTAATAATGAAGTTATTTGCGGTGTGTAATTCTCTACAGAGCTGAATAAAAGCGAAACCCACGTCCAGATAAAATAAACGATGCTCATCAAGCCAGTCAGTGTAATGACAGAAATATGCAGTTTAAATCCCGTCAATGACCCTCTGGCAGTTAAAAACATCGTGCACATCACAACCATGCAATACACCACTGCTCCAAGGAATACACCCATCATTACTTGAAATTCAGGTAAGCCGATCAAGCGAAATAGCAACATCCAGACAGAAACTTGTAGCATAGCGTAGCAAAAAATACTGAGTAAGGTACTTATTGCTAAGGGTATGCCAGTCATATGTACACCCACAGGAACACCGTGCTGATCTTTTAAGCGATCTTTCAATGATTCAAGCCGTTGACAATCGTCAGTCGCCATTTCACCTGTTATCACAGTACTTAATGCAAGGCTCTTCTTGATGTAATTTATCATGTCCGGGTCAATAACTTCCTGTAAATGAAAAAGACTGAATCAGACCAAAAACGTATTTACCAGATTGTGTAATATTCTGAGGATTCCGGATTGTACCCGAGAGAGCACTTCCAACAAATGCTGAGGAGTTTGAAATAGCATTCAACAGCTCTCGCTGTAAGAGCAACTGCAGCGCTTCCGATGGATAACGTTTAGGGTAAACCCCAGCTTTCATTGCCGCCTTAACCCCTGAATTCGAGATCCCGGGATTTCGGATACGAATGATCTCCTCCGTTAACCGCGTGCGGTCCGCTCGGCTCATTTTTTGTAATAACGAGAGTAAACTTTCAGACGTCGAGCGATTAAGAAGGCGGTAGGTTAATACAGCGCTTTTTAGACCTGCAGCTGCCCCGGCAAGTGAAATCGCATCCAGAGCAGTATTGGTTGCGGTATACTACTCTTGGGAGTCCATCCAGGCAACATAGTCATTATGATTCATGGCAATAAGTGACAAGCGGCCAAGCCCGTTTGCACACTGAATTCCTGTTGCTACACCGCCTGCGACAATCACAGCGGCAACAGCACCGGAAGAACCTGCGGTGAGAGGAATGGCCATACCTGCGCCTGCAGCAAGGACGACAGTAAGAATGGCGGCTCCGCAAGAAATCGCCGTAGAACCTATTTCAGTCGCTAATGACGGTGACTGAATCGTCGTCGTCGTTGCCTGGATGGGATTATTTGATGAGGCATTTACTTTAGTGATGACGACATGGCTTACCGAGCTTTCGTTTGGTGTCGCAATCCGCCTTGAGGGTCTTACTAACCACTGACGCGCACCGTCTGAGTAGATGATCCCAACCTGGCTAAAGTTACGGCTACAGTCCAACTGATTGGCAAGGGCGGTGAAATTTATATCCCCGCCGGAGGCAAGACCCAGACTACGTGCGAGTTCATAATCCGGAAAATCCTTTGAAATCTGACCAGGAAATGTCATGTCGTCTCTCCATCCATGTGAAATCGTATATCGTCAAGAAATCAAGAGTAAAGGGCATGTTTTAGACCGGAATTAGGAATAATCCGAATAATGCGCCATCCCGCCAGATCCATTAAAAGTTGTGATGAATGTCGTATACCTGCCCGATTCTCGAAAAGATCTTCCAGCAGACGCTATCACGAATCAACACCCTTCAATTGGTGGGTCTACGCAATTTGATTTTTAATAAGTGGACTGAATGCGGCAAAAAATAAGCCCGCGTAAGGGAGATTACGCAGGCTAAGGAGGTGGTTCCTGGTACAGCTAGCATTTATGGGTTATGTTTTTCAGCGGGGGGATAATACCCGTATTGAACGAAGCGGTATGTGATCCGATTCTAAGAATTATCCCAGCGCGAAAAAATTTCCCTGATTGACTATTTGCCGTGTGGATTACGTGTGCTTTCACCGTTGAAGTTACGCATCAGCAGCGCGAACTTCAGCTCCACCTCTTCCGGAACCGGCAGCCAGACGGTATGCCCGTCGCCCGGCGCAACCTCAATCGCTTCGCCTTTGCCGTTTTCCAGATGCTCCAGCGTGAAGTTCATGTTGCCCTGCGGGGTCATCAGCTCCAGGCTGTCGCCTTTGGTGAACTTGTTTTTCACCGCCACGGCCGCCAGCGCGCCTTTGCGCTCGCCGGTGAAGTCGCCGACAAACTGCTGGCGCTCGGAAACGGAGTAGCCGTGCTCGTAGTTCTGGTAGTCGTCGTGGGTATGACGGCGCAGGAAGCCTTCGGTATAGCCGCGGTGCGCCAGGCCTTCCAGCGTTTCCAGCAGGCTGGTATCGAACGGTTTACCGGCCGCCGCATCGTCGATGGCTTTGCGGTACACCTGTGCGGTACGCGCGCAATAGTAATAGGATTTGGTGCGGCCTTCGATCTTCAGGGAGTGCACGCCCATCTGCGTCAGGCGCTCAACGTGGGCGATGGCGCGCAGATCTTTTGAGTTCATGATGTAGGTGCCGTGCTCGTCTTCAAAGGCGGTCATGTACTCGCCCGGACGTTTGGCTTCTTCAATCATAAACACGCTGTCGGTTGGCGCACCGATGCCCAGCGTTGGCTCAACGTTGGTTACCGGGATCGGCTCATGCTTGTGGACGATGTTGCCGATGTCATCCTCTTTGCCTTCCTGAACGTTATATTCCCAGCGGCAGGCGTTGGTGCAGGTGCCCTGGTTCGGGTCGCGCTTGTTGATATAGCCAGAGAGCAGGCAGCGGCCGGAGTAGGCCATGCACAGCGCGCCGTGAACGAAGATTTCAATTTCCATGTCCGGCACCTGGGTGCGGATCTCTTCGATCTCTTCGAGGGAAAGCTCGCGGGACAGAATGACGCGGGTCAGCCCCATCTGCTTCCAGAACTTCACCGTCGCCCAGTTGACGGCGTTAGCCTGTACGGAGAGGTGGATATCCATCTCCGGGAAGTTCTCCCGAACCAGCATGATTAAACCCGGGTCCGACATGATCAGCGCGTCCGGCCCCATATCCACCACCGGCTTCAGGTCACGGATGAACGTTTTCAGCTTGGCGTTGTGCGGCGCGATATTCACCACCACGTAGAATTTTTTACCCAGAGCGTGCGCCTCGTTGATGCCGAGCTGCAGATTCTCGTGGTTGAATTCGTTGTTACGCACGCGCAGCGAGTAGCGTGGCTGGCCCGCATACACGGCGTCGGCGCCATAGGCGAAAGCGTAACGCATATTTTGCAGCGTTCCCGCCGGGGAAAGGAGTTCCGGTTTAAACATGTTTGTTCTCGTTCTGATGACAGGTCAGATCCGCATGCACCAGGTGCAGCGGTAAGGGGAGATCCCCCACTTTAAGGGCGGGCATTGTAGCGCTGCGGGGCAGGGAGGTAAAGTTATTGTGCCGGGTGGCGGCTTCGCCTTACCCGGCCTGGATTCACCAGCGGCTAGCTAGGCAATCCTGCACGCATCCGCTTCCCAGCGATACCCCACGCCGTACACCGCGCGAATAAATGACTGCTCGGCGTCCAGCGCCTCCAGCTTGCGGCGCAGGTTTTTGATGTGGCTGTCGATGGTGCGATCGGTCACCACGCGGTAATCGTCGTACAGGTGGTTCAGCAGCTGTTCGCGGGAGAAGACTTTTCCCGGCTCGTGGGAGAGGGTTTTCAGCAGGCGGAACTCCGCAGGGGTGAGGTCCAGCAGCTTGCTGCGCCAGCTCGCCTGGAAGCGGCTCTCATCCACAATCAGCGGGCTTTCGGCGTCCAGCATCTGAAGCTCGCGCTGCGGCCTGCAGCGGCGCAGAATGGTTTTCACGCGGGCCACCACCTCACGCGGGCTGTAGGGCTTGCAGATGTAGTCGTCCGCGCCAATTTCGAGCCCCAGCAGACGGTCAATCTCTTCAATTTTGGCGGTAACCATGACGATCGGCACGTCGGAGAAGCGACGAATTTCCCGGCACAGGGTCAGGCCATCAACGCCAGGCAGCATTAAATCCAGCAGGATAAGGTCCGGCGGAGTCTGGCGCACGTACGGCAGCACCTGGTCGCCGTGGCCGATCAGTGACGGGGCATAGCTGGCCGCGCGTAAATAGTCGATCAGCAGCTGTCCCAGCTTGGGTTCGTCTTCGACGATCAAAATGCGCGGCGTGTTTTCGTCAATCGGTAACTCGGTCATACTTCTCTCGATAAATCCCGTTCCAGAGGTAACTCTACTGTAATGCTAACCCCGCCAAAAGGCGAATGGGCGGCGCGAATGGTGCCATTATGCGCCTCGACGATGTTAACGCAAATCGCCAGCCCCAGGCCGGAACCGCCGCTGGCGCGGTTGCGGGAGCCTTCGGTGCGGTAAAAGCGCTCAAACAATTTTTCAAGCTGCGCGTCCTGCACGCCGGGAGCGGAATCCGCGAAGGTGAGGGCGAAGCGTCCGTTTTCCTGTTTGCCGGAGATATGCAGCCCGCCACCGCTGTCGGTGTAGCGCAGGCTGTTCTCCAGCAGGTTGTTGAACAGCTGCATCAGCCGGTCTTTGTCCCCAAATACTACCGCGCTGTCCGGCAGGGAGAGGTCGATTTTCAGGTTGCGGCTGGCAAACCGTTCCCGGAAGGCGCCGCTGGCAACTTCGAGCACGTTAATGACATCGACGGGCGCCTTCTGGTAGGCCAGTGCGCCTTCGTCGGACATGGAAAGCTGGTGGAGATCGTCCACCAGCTTGGTGAGCGTGCCCACCTCCGCCTGCAGAGAGGCCACCGATTCGGGCGTAAACTGGCGTACGCCGTCCTGAATCGCCTCCAGCTCACCGCGCAGCACCGCCAGCGGGGTGCGCAGCTCGTGGGAAATATCGGCCATAAAGTCGCGGCGCATCTGCTGGTTTTTCTCAAGCGTGCTGGCGAGTTGGTTAAAGTCCTGCGCCAGCTTGCCCAGTTCGTCCTGGCTGCGGGTGTCGACGCGGGTGGTGAAATCCCCGGCGGCCAGCTTGTGCGTGCCTTCCACCAGCCGTTTCACCGGCGCGAGCAGACCGCGCGCCAGCGGGAAGGTGGCGAGCGCGGCGAGCAGGGTGGAGAGAGCGACGATCAGCCAGCTGGTCCGGCGCTGCTGGCGGTCAAAGTTGATATCGGTGTTGCGCGTCAGGCGCTCCACCGGTGAGGCGATAACCCAGCCGACGGTCGCGTTATTCACCTTAATCGCCCGGCGGGTGCCGTCCGGCGGTATCGGCGCGCGCGGCCCAACCAGCGTGCGCATATCCTGATCGATTACCCAGAACTGGGTGCGCCAGCCGTGCGGCGGCATGCCCGGCCCCGGGCGATCGTCACCGGTGTCGTGCTCCAGCGAGCGCAGGATCTGGAAAATAAAGCGGTCGTTATTGCGGAGAAAACGCCAGTTGCCGTGCTGGGCGTACTGTTCACTCAGCGCATCGCTTAAGCCCTGTAAACGCTGTTCATTGCCATGCTTGATGTAATCAATAAAACCGCGCTCAAAGCTGATCCGCACCGCCCAGTGCATAGTGATCAGCAGGACGATACAGGTGGCGAAGATCGCCACGAAGAGCTTTCCGGTAATACCCGGACGCCAGAATTTCATGAGCCACTCCTTTTGCCGCGCCTAATCACGACGTTCTTGCTGGTATCATCCGGCACTCGGGCAAAGATGACGGCGGGCAGGGCGATAATCACCGCCATGCTGAGATAGGTATATAAAAAGACCTGATGCGCCACCGGCGTGTCGACGCTGAGGTGGTGCTGGCCGTATATGCCGAGCAGTAACCCCGCGATAGTCACGCCCACGCTCATGGAGAGCTGCATGATCATCGACAGCAGGCTGTTGCCGCTGCTCGCCAGATCGTCCGGCAGGTCTTTCAGCGTCAGGGTATTCATCGATGAGAAGCGCATGGAGTTGACGATCCCCTGACAGAACAGCACCAGCGGCAGGACGTAGTACCAGCCCATCAGCGCCACGGCCATAAACAGCAGGCTGACCAGCGACAGCCCCAGCGTGGCGGCCACCAGCACGTGACGGTAGCCAAAGCGGTTCACCACCTGCACCACGATGCGCTTCATCCCCATGCTGCCGAGCACCATCGGGATCATCATCAGGCCCGCGTGAAACGGCGAAAACCCCATGCCAATTTGCAGAAACACGGGCGTCATAAACGGCAGCATGCCGCTGCCGATACGTCCGGCGAAGCTGCCGAACAGGCCAAGACGGTAGGTGGGGTTTTTAAACAGATTCAGGCTGAACAGCGCCTGGTCATTCCCGCGAGCGTGCCACCAATACCATCCAATGGCGGTAAGGCCGAGGGCAACCAGAACGCCCAGCGTCAGGGACGAAATGCCCAGCCCCTTTTGCCCGTCGAGCGCCAGGGTGAGCGTGGCCATGCCCGCCGCCAGCAGAATAAAGCCGAAGAAATCAAAGCGTCGGGTCTGCATTTTGTAGTTCGGCATCAGCGTCAGGGTGGCGATGGCGCCGATGATCCCCACCGGCAGATTGATCAAGAAGATCCAGTGCCAGGAGGCGTACTCCACCAGCATCCCGCCCAGCGCCGGGCCCAGCAGCGGCCCCACCTGGCCGGGCAGGGTGACGAAGGTCATCGCCGCCATATATTGCTCGCGCGGCACAATCTTCATCACCGTTAACCGCCCGACGGGCACCATCATCGCCCCGCCGACGCCCTGCAGCACGCGCGCCGTCACCAGCTGGTCGAGGGTGCTGGCCTGGGCGCAAAACAGCGAGCCAGCGGTAAACAGCACGATGGCGGTAAAGAAGATATTCCGCACGCCCACTTTGTCCGCCAGCCAGCCGCTGGCAGGCAGCATCACCGCAACCGTCAGCACGTAGGCGACAATCACCATGTGCATATGCAGCGGACTTTCCCCCAGGCTTTTCGCCATCGAGGGGAGGGCGGTGTTGACGATGGTCGTATCCAGCGACTGCATAAAGAAGCCGAAGGCGACTATCCACAATTGCCAGCGAACGTTGCTGGGAAGCTCAGTCATTTACCCGTTTACCGTTTCTCTGTTTTTACGCGAAAAGCGCAGCCGCAGGCGGTCGAAGAACAGATAGACCACCGGCGTGGTGTACAGCGTCAGCAGCTGGCTCATCACCAGGCCGCCGACGATGGTGATCCCCAGCGGCTGGCGCAGCTCTGAGCCGTCTCCGCCCGAGATAACCAGCGGCAGTGCGCCAAACAGCGCCGCCAGGGTGGTCATCATGATCGGACGAAAACGCAGCAGGCAGGCCTGGAAGATCGCCTCTTCCGGCGAGAGGTTGCCGTTGCGCTGGGCGTCCAGCGCAAAGTCCACCATCATGATGGCGTTTTTCTTAACAATGCCGATTAACAGCATAATCCCGATAAGCGCGATCAGGCTGAACGGCGCGCCGAACAGCTCCAGCGCAAGCAGCGCCCCCACGCCCGCCGACGGCAGCGTTGAGAGAATGGTCAGCGGGTGCACGTAGCTCTCATACAGGACGCCAAGCACAATATAGACCGTGGCGATGGCCGCCAGGATCAAAATCACCTGCGAGTTCATCGTCTCCTGGAATACCTGCGCGGTCCCGGCAAAGCTGCCGCGCACGGTGGACGGCACGCCAAGCTGCGTCATCCCGCGGTTGATCGCGTCGCTGGCCTCGGAAAGCGACGAACCGGCGGGCAGGTTAAAGGAGATGGTCGACGCCGCCGACAGCCCCTGATGGTTCACCGACAGCGGCGCGTTGGCTGGTCGCCAGCTGGCAAAGTAGGAGAGCGGAATCGCCTTGCCGTCGCTGTTAATCACAAACATTTTATCCAGCGCGCTGATGTCCTGGGTGTAGCGAGGGTCGACCTCCATCACCACCTTATACTGGTTCATCGGCTGATAGATGGTGGAGATCTCCCGCTGGCCGAAGGCGTTGTTCAGCAGGCTGTTGGCGGCTTCAACGTTAATGCCCAGCCGCGACATGGTTTCGCGGTCGTAGGTGAGCGCCATCTCCGCGCCGTTGTCCTGCTGATCGGAGTTCACGTCCGCCAGCTCCGGCAGGGCGGCCAGCGCCTTACGGATCTTCGGCTCCCACTCGCGAAGGGCGGCTAAATCATCTGAGAGCAACGTGTACTGATAGCTGGCGTTCGCCTGCCGCCCACCGACGCGGATATCCTGAACGGCCATCAAAAACAGGTTTGCGCCCGGCTCTTTGGCGAGCTTCACACGCAGGCGGTCAATCACCTGCTGCGCCGTTTCGTTGCGCTCGCCGCGCGGTTTGAGGGTAATAAACATCATCCCGCTGTTGACGCGTGATCCGCCGGTAAAGCCGGTGACGTTGTCCACGGCTTTGTCTTCACGAATAATCTTCATAAAGTCCTGCAGCTTGCCGCGCATGGCCTGGAACGAAATGCTCTGGTCCGCCTGAATGCCGCCCATCAGCACGCCGGTGTCCTGCTCCGGGAAGAAGGTTTTCGGGATGGTGATGTACATCCAGACGTTGAGCCCAATGGTGGCGATCAGCACCAGGCCGACCAGCCGAGTATGGTTCAGCACCCACTTCAGCGATTTGCCATAGCCCTCCTGCATCGCCATCAGGAAACGGCCAAAGCCTTTGCGGCGCGGCTGCGAGTGCGGTTTGCTGCGCTTGAGCATCCAGCCGCACATCATTGGCGTCAGCGTTAAGGAGATAACCAGCGAAATGCCGATGGCGACGGAGAGGGTGACGGCAAACTCGCGCAGCAGCCGGCCCGGCAGACCGCCCATCAGCAGCAGCGGCAGGAATACCGCCACCAGCGACAGGCTCATGGAGAGCACCGTAAAGCCCACCTCGCGCGTGCCCTGCAGGGCAGCCTGCAGCGGCTTCACGCCCGCTTCCAGATGGCGGGAAATGTTCTCCAGCACCACGATGGCGTCATCCACCACGAAGCCCGTCGCAATCGTCAGCGCCATCAGCGACAGGTTGTTAAGGCTAAAGCCGCACAGGTACATGGCGGCAAAGGTCCCAATCAGCGACACCGGCACGGCCACCGCCGGGATCAGCGTCGCGCGGCCGGAGCGCAGGAACAGGAATACCACCAGGATCACCAGCGCGACGGAGATAATCAGCGTTTGCTCCACCTCTTCAAGCGAGGCGCGGATGGTCGGGGAGCGATCCTGGGCAATCTGCAGATCGATTGCTGCCGGGATGGTCTCCTGCAGGTCCGGAAGACGGGCGCGAATGCTGTTCACCGTCTCAATAATGTTCGCCTCCGGCAGCTTGCGGATCATCAGCAGGATCGCCGGTTTAGCGTTGGTCATCCCGGCGTTGCGCACGTCCTGCACCGAGTCGGTGACGCTGGCGACGTCGCTCAGGCGTACCGCCGCGCCGTTGTTGTAGTGAATAATCAGCGGCTGGTATTCCGCGGCGGTTTTTAGCTCGTCGTTGGTCTGGATCTGCCAGCGGTGGCTGCCGTCCTCAATCGCCCCCTGCGGTTTACGCACGTTGGCGCTGCTGATGGCGGAGCGCACGTCGTCCAGCGACACGCCCTGGTTGAACAGCGCCTGCGGGTTCAGGCCCACGCGCACGGCGGGCAGAGAACTGCCGCCAACGCTCACGTCACCCACGCCGTTGATTTGTGAGATCGTCTGCGCCAGCTGGGTCGACGCAAAGTCGTAGAGTTGCCCCTGAGAATAGGTGTCCGAGGTCAGCGTCAGGATCATGATTGGCGCGTCGGACGGATTGGCCTTGCGGTAGGTCGGACGGCTCGGCATCCCGCTCGGCAGAAGGCTTTGCGCGGCGTTGATGGCCGCCTGCACGTCACGCGCGGCACCGTTAATATCCCGGTCGAAGCTGAATTCCAGAATGATGCGCGTGCTGCCCAGCGAGCTGCTGGAGGTCATCTCGTTGACCCCCGCAATCCGCCCAAGAGAACGCTCCAGCGGCGTGGCAACGGACGAGGCCATGGTCTCCGGTGACGCACCCGGCAGCGAGGCGCTGACCATGATCACCGGGAAATCCACCTGCGGCAGGGGGGCTACTGGCAGCAGCCGGAAGCCCAGCACGCCGCACAGGGTAATGGCGATGGAGAGTAAAATCGTCGCCACCGGACGGTAAATGAAGAGGGCGAAAAACTTCACTTACGCCTCCTCTTCACGTTTCGGGAAACGGCTTTTGGTCCACAGCGCCAGGCGGTCAAACAGCAGATAGATCACCGGCGTGGTGAAGAGCGTCAGCACCTGACTCACCAGCAGGCCCCCGACCATACCGATACCCAGCGGGCGGCGCAGCTCCGCGCCGACGCCGGTGCTGAGCATCAGCGGCAGCGCGCCCAACAGGGCGGCCAGCGTGGTCATCAGGATCGGGCGGAAACGCAGCAGGCAGGCCTGGAAGATAGCATCGCGCGGCGACATGCCCTGCTCGCGCTCGGCGGCCAGCGCAAAGTCGATCATCATGATGGCGTTTTTCTTCACGATCCCGATAAGCAGGATGATGCCGATGATGGCAATAACGTCCAGCTCGCTGCCCGCCAGCATCAATGCCAGCAGCGCCCCCACGCCCGCCGTTGGCAGGGTAGAGAGGATGGTGATCGGGTGGATAAAGCTTTCGTACAGCACGCCAAGCACGATGTACATCGCCACGACCGCCGCGACGATCAGCCAGACGGTGTTGCCCAGCGCGGCCTGGAACGCCAGGGTGCTGCCCTGGAACTGGGTCTGAATGTCGGACGGGAAGCTGAGCGCTTTTTCAGCAGCCTGGATGGCTTCCACCGCCTCGCCCAGCGAGTAACCGTCCGGCACGTTGAAGGAAATGGTGGTGGACGGGAACTGATCCAGGTGGTTAATCGACAGCGGGGTATAGCGCTCCTCCACCGTGGCGATGGCGCTCAGCGGCACAATGCCGCCGTCTTTGCTGGTCAGGCGCACCGAGTCCAGGCCGGCCAGGCCGGGGGTGTGCTCGGTGTTGTGCTCCAGCACCACGCGGTACTGGTTCGCCTGGGTGTAGATGGTGGAGATCAGGCGCTGCCCGAAGGCGTTGTACAGGGCGTTGTCCACATCAGACATGGTGATGCCCAGACGGCTGGCGGTGTCGCGGTTAACGTTGACGTAGGCCGCCAGCCCCTTGTCCTGCCAGTCGCTGCTGACGTCGGCGAGCTGCGGCAGGGTGTTAAGTTTTTCAACCAGCTGCGGCACCCAGGTGCTGAGGGCGTCAAGCGACGTAGCCTGGAGCGTGAACTGATACTGCGTGCGGCTGACCTGGGTATCAATGGTCAAATCCTGAATCGGCTGCAGGTAAAGCTCAACGCCCGGCACGCGGGCCACGGCGCTTTGCAGGCGCTCGATGACGGCGTTCACGCGGTCGTCGCGCTCATCCAGCGGCTTGAGGTTGATCTGCAGACGCGCGCTGTTGAGCGACGGATTGGTGCCGTCCACCCCCACGTAGGACGTCAGGCTCTCCACCGCCGGGTCTTTCATGATGATTTCAGACACCTGCTGCTGGCGCTGCGCCATGTTCGCGAAGGAGACCGACTGCGGAGCCTGAAGCGTGCCCTGAATAATGCCGTTATCCTGGATGGGGAAGAAACCTTTCGGAATAAAAATCCACAGCATTACGCTGAGCGCCAGCGTGCCCAGCGCCACGCCAAGTGTGGCCCACGGATGGTTCAGCACTTTCGCCAGCACGCGACCGTAGGCGGCAATAATTTGCTCGAACATCCGCTCGGAGGCGCGGGAGAAGCGGTTTTGCTTGCGCAGGGATTCGTGGCTCAGCATGCGGGCACACATCATCGGCGTCAGGGTCAGCGACACCACGGCAGAGATCAGAATGGCGACCGCCAGCGTCACGGCAAACTCGCGGAACAGCCGCCCGACGAT
This sequence comes from Enterobacter cloacae complex sp. P47BA, assembly GCF_014930485.1. Lineage (NCBI taxonomy): Bacteria > Pseudomonadati > Pseudomonadota > Gammaproteobacteria > Enterobacterales > Enterobacteriaceae > Enterobacter > Enterobacter cloacae complex sp. P47BA. The sequence continues at coordinate 31,915 of NZ_JADBRF010000027.1, forward strand.
GTCGCCCATAAACAGTAGCGGGATCAGCACCGCAATCAGCGAGAAGGTCAGTGAGATAATGGTAAAGCCGATTTCCCCTGCGCCCTTCAGCGCGGCGGCCAGCGGCTTTTCACCTTTCTCGATATAGCGCGAGATGTTCTCGATAACGACGATGGCGTCATCCACCACGAACCCGGTAGCGATGGTGAGCGCCATCAGCGTCAGGTTGTTAATCGAAAAGTCGAGGAACACCATCACCGCAAAGGTCCCGACCAGCGAGAGCGGCACGGCGACGGCGGGGATAATGGTTGCCGGAACGTTGCGCAGGAACAGATAGATGATCATCACCACCAGCGCAATCGCCAGCATCAGCTCGAACTGGGTGTCGGTGACCGACGCACGAATGTTGGTGGTGCGGTCGGAAAGGACTTTTACGCTGACCGATTTCGGCAGGCTTTCAATCAGCTGCGGCAGCATGGTGCGGATGCTGTCGGCGGTTTCGATGATGTTGGCGCCCGGCTGGCGCTGCACGTTCATCACGATCGCCTGCTGCTTGTTCGCCCACGCGCCGAGCCAGCTGTTTTCCGCGCCTTGTTCCACGGTGGCGACGTCGCCCAGGCGGATCGGCGCGCCGTTCTGGTAGGCCACAATCAGCTGACGGTATTCGTCGGCGGACTGCATCTGGTCGTTTGCCGAGAGGGTGACCGCACGGGTCGGGCCGTCCAGCGAGCCTTTCGCCGAGTTGACGTTGGCACTGCTGATGGCGGTGCGGATGGTTTCGCTGGTCAGCCCCAGCGCGGCAATCGCCTGTGCGTTAAGCTTCACGCGCACGGCCGGGCGCTGGCCGCCCGCCAGCGTGACGAGGCCGACGCCGGAGACCTGAGAAATCTTCTGCGCCACGCGAGTTTCGACCATGTCTTCGACCTGGGTCATCGGCATGGCGGAGGAGGTGACGGCAAGCGTCATGATCGGCGGATCCGCCGGGTTCACCTTGCTGTAGACCGGCGGGTTAGGCAGGTCCGACGGCAGCAGGTTGGTGGCGGCGTTGATGGCGGCCTGCACTTCCTGCTCGGCGACGTCCAGCGACAGCGTTAGCTGGAACTGCAGCGTCACGACGGATGCCCCGCCGGAACTCTGTGAGGACATCTGTTTTAATCCGGACATCTGGCCAAACTGGCGCTCCAGCGGGGCGGTAATGGCGGACGTCACCACGTCCGGGCTGGCGCCAGGATAGAGAGTGACAACCTGAATCGTTGGATAATCCACCTCCGGCAGCGCCGACACGGGCAGGAAGCGGTAGCCAATGATCCCGGCCAGCAGGATCGCCACCATCAACAGCGTGGTGGCGACAGGGCGGAGGATAAACAGGCGTGACGGCCCACCTGTAGAGCTCGGGGGCATAACCTGCATCAGGAGGTCGCTCCCTGTTTCGCAGGTTCAACCACCTCAACTTTCGCGCCTTCGGTGAGGCGGTCGATGCCGTCGGTGACCACGCGGTCGCCGGCGGAGAGCCCGGCGCTGATGACCACCGTCTGGCTGTCCTGAATCCCGGTTTTCACCAGATGCTTGCTCACTTTATTGTCGCTGTTCAGCACCCAGACAAAGCTTCCTTCGTTACCCATCTGCAGCGCTGCGGTGGGGATCACTACCGCGTTCTCTTCGGTAGCGACCAGCATTCGCGCGTTGACGAACTGGTTCGGGAAGAGGGCATCGTCCTGGTTGTTAAAGCGCGCCTTCAGCTTGATGGTGCCGGTGGTGGTATCGATCTGGTTGTCCAGACTAAGCAGGGAACCCTCGCTCAGCTTCTGCTTGTTGGTGCGGTCCCAGGCTTCCACCACCAGGCCTTTACCGGCTTTTTGCGCCTGCATGACGGTTGCGATATCGCTTTCCGGCAGGGTAAAGACTAAATCAATCGGGTGGGTCTGGGTGATCACCACGATGCCCGTGGTGTCGCCGCTGGAGATCTGGTTACCGATATCGACCTGCTTGAGGCCCACGCGTCCGTCAATCGGCGCGGTGATGCGGCTCCAGTCCAGCTGCAGCTGCGCGCTGGCTACGGCGGCCTCGTCGGCTTTGATGGTGCCCTGCGTTTCGCTGACCAGCGACTGCTGGGTGTCCAGCTCCTGACGAGAAACGAGGTTGGTTTTCACCAGCTGCTGGTAGCGCGCCAGATCGCGACGGGCGTTGGCGAGGGTGGCTTTGTCTTTCGCGAGCTGCCCCTGCGCCTGAGCGAGGGCGACTTTAAACTGGCTCGGGTCGATTTCCGCCAGCAGATCGCCCGCTTTGACCTGCTGACCTTCCTGGAAGTGGATTGCGATGAGCTGACCGTCAACGCGGCTGCGCACCGTGGCGGTGTTGGCGGCGGTGATGGTTCCGAGCCCCGTCAGATAACGCGGAACGGCTTTGCTCACCGCCGTTGCCGCCTGAACCGGTGCCAGCGCGCCGCCGCGCATGCCGTGACGGCCGCCGCCAGCCGGGCGCTGGGCCTGGCTGCTGGCGCCAGCGGGAGCGGCGGAGTTCGCAGATTGACTGTGCCAGTACCAGGCGGCGGCAAGGACCACCACAATGATGCCAGCGGCGATTGCCCAGCGGGATTTGTTACTGCCTTTCATCGTTATACGTTCTCATCCTGAATACTTCGGGGAATGATACTAGTTTAGTCAGCTAACACAGCGGAAAAATGGAGGAAATATGGAAGACTGTCAGGAATGGTCTGAGTGTGGCGATCGTTTTAGCCGGGTAAGGCGAAGCCGCCACCCGGCACAACCGCATTAGCTAAACATCACCTGCGCCCAGCGCGCCAGCCCTGCGGTAACGGAGCCAAAGTCATCCCCACCGGCAATCGGAATGCCCGGCAGCTGTTCCGCCAGCGCTTTCTTGATCAGCGGCGAACGGGCGCTACCGCCGGTCAGGTAGATCACATCCGGCTTCTCTTTGCCGTTCTCCAGCGCCAGCTGGACCTGCTCCAGAATGCGCTGCAGCGGCTGAGCAAGCGCCGTCTCCAGCCCCCCCTGTGAAATCGCCGTGGCCAGATCCTCGCGGATAAACGGCAAGGAGACCGCATGTTCAGGACGGTCGGAAAGGGCGATTTTGCACTCCTCCGCAGTTCGCACCACGCGGTAGCTCAGGCGCTGACGCCAGACTTTATAGAGCAGGGCGACCTTCTCGGCATCCTGCGCGTCGCGCACCAGGTCGTTGAGGAAGCGCCCGTTCGCGGTGCTGTAAAAATCACTCTGCGCCGGAACGTCGTTGATGGCAATCACGTTCCACCACGGCAGGATCGGCAGGGCAATGCCTTTTTCGGTTTGCCCACCCATGCCGAGCAGCGGCATCAGGCTCTTAAAGGCCAGGGCGATATCCAGATCGTTGCCGCCTACTCGGCAGCCGCTGTGCCCGAGCAGGCTGTTTTCGCGGTCACGACGGTGATGCCACTGCGGTCCCATCAGCAGCAGCGAGCAGTCCGTTGTACCGCCCCCGATGTCGACGACCAGCACGCGCTTCTCTTCCGTCAGCGTGGCTTCAAAATCCAGCCCCGCCGCAACCGGCTCGTACTGAAACACTACGTCGCGGAATCCCGCCCGGTGCGCCGCACGTTCAAGGATCCCTTGCGCCTGCTGGTTGGCTTCGTCACCGCCCAGCCCCTGGAAGTTGATCGGGCGGCCAATCACCGCCTGGGTGATAGTATCCGGCACCTGCGACTGCGCCTGATTGCGGATATGCAACATCATGGCGCACACCAGATCTTCAAACATCGCCACCTGCTGCGGCTTCAGGCCGCTCGCGCCGAGGAAGGACTTTGGCGATTTAACGAAGTAGACCTCTTCCGGATCTTCAATGTAATGCCCGAGCGAGGAGAGGCCAAACTGCACGCTGGAAGGGGTAACGTCGATGTCTTCCTCGCGGTTAAAGCTGACCGCCCGACGCAGCAGCGCCTGGGTCTCCGCCGCGGTAGCCGGAACCTGATGGTGGCGGAACAGCCACTCGCTCACCGCTTCGCGCGTCGGCGCGCAGAGCATTGATGGCAGCAGCGTGCTCTCTTTTTCCATTTTCAGAAGCTGCGGTTGGCCGTTTTGCATGATCGCAACCGAGCAGTTTGCCGTACCGTAGTCAAATCCAATAAACACGATTAATCCCCATGCCGGTGAGAAGGGGCGAGACTTTAACGAAATGTCTGCATCGCGACAACAGGAATATGAAAGCAAGGCAAAACAAGGTCTTTCCGTTTATGCTGATAAAAATAAAAAGGAGCAGCGATGTATACCCTGACGTGGCAACCCCCTTACGACTGGCAGTGGATGTTTGGCTTTCTCGGCGCGCGTGCGGTGACGGGCATTGAAATCGTCACGAGCGACTACTACGAGTGCAGCTTTGCCTGCGACGGCCATCAGGGGATATTTCGCGTGACGCCGGATATCGCTACCCATACGCTGATTGTGACGCTCAGCCCGGGGTTGGTTCCGGTTGCGCAGACGTGTCTTGAACGCATCGCGCGCCTGTTCGATCTCGCCTGTAACCCGCAGCACATCGCGGATACGCTGGGGGATCTCGGCGCTGCCCGCCCCGGCTTGCGTCTGCCGGGGGCGATGGATGCGTATGAGCAGGGCGTACGGGCCATTCTCGGGCAGTTGGTCAGCGTGGCGATGGCGGCGAAACTGGCTTCCCGCGTTGTCGCCCTGTGCGGTGAGCCGGTGAAGGATGCACCGGGTTATGTCTGCTTTCCCTCCCCGCAAGCGCTGGCCGCTGCCGATCCGCTGGCGCTCAAGGCGCTCGGGATGCCGGTAAAACGCGCGGAGGCGCTGATTCATCTGGCGCAGTCGGTTGTTGACGGGACGTTTCCGTTGACGCCGCCCGAGGACGTTGAGGCGGGCATGAAGGCGCTGCAGCAGCGGCCGGGCATCGGGCGCTGGACGGCAAATTACCTGGCCCTGAGAGGCTGGCAGGCGAAAGATGTGTTCCTGCCGGATGATTATCTGATTAAGCAACGCTTCGCCGGGATGACCCCCGCGCAGATCCGTCGTTACGCCGAGCGCTGGCAGCCGTGGCGCTCCTACGCGCTGCTGCACATCTGGTATACCGACGGCTGGACGCCGTCAGTTGATGGCGAAATAACTGGTGTTGAGCAGTAGATCCAGCGGCTGCGGCTCGGCGATGGTGTCGCCATAGATAAAATCAATGCCGATGCCGGAAAGCGTATCCATCATGATGGGCTGGTTGCAGGGGCCCGCGATGGTTTTCATCCCCAGACGCTGGGCGTGGCCCTGAACGATGGTCACCATCATCTCATCCATCAGATTACCATACACGTTGCTCACCACCTCGGCGTCCAGCATCAGATAATCGGCCATGTTCGGGCTCAGGTGGCTGAAGACGTTCATGTCGCGCCCTATCTGGCTGAAGATCACCCGGCAGCCCGCCTGGCGAAGCTTTTGCAGCCCTCGCTGCAGATTCTCATCCGGATTACACACCACGTCGCTCGCGATAACCAGATGCAGCAGACGGCCCGGCATGGGGCTGTTATCGAGCAGCTCGAGGAGTTCATCGACCAGCGTTACGCTGGCTAAACCGGCGGCAGAAAGCGGCAGTGCTACCCCCATCCCTTTACGGGCGACCTGTGCGGCAGAGGTGCGGAAAAACTCACCAAAGATACGTCTGTCGAGGGCGTGCAGCAGTTCGGGCTCCGCCAGACCAGAACGGAAGGCGTGCTCCTCCTGGACTTCACCCTGGCTGGTCCACAGGCGTAGCGAAATCAGCCAGAAGTTACAGCTTTCCGGTATGCGCGGGGAGGCGACGCTGCGGGCTATCATCATCAGATGATTGTCTTTGATCATATGCCACTGTTCGTCCAGCGACATCATGCTGCGCGCGCTCCGATCCCGCTCCTGCTGCGGTTCGTACACCGTCACGATGCCGCGGCCGCTGTTTTTCGAGGCATAACAGGCAATATCCGCCTGCGACATCACTTCTGACGCCTGGTTATTATGCTCATCAATCAGCGTGATCCCTGCGCTGGCGCCAATCCGGTGCAGGCGACCTTCCCACATAAAGTGATAGTCATTGATGATATGGATCAAACGCCCGGTGATATAGCGCGCGCTCTCAATATTGCAGTCCGGCAGCAGCAGCCCAAACTCGTCGCCGCCCAGGCGCGCCAGCACGTCGCTGGAGCGAAGCATGGTTAACATCATGGAAGAGAGTTCCCGCAGCAGGGCATCTCCCGCCGCATGGCCTGCGCTATCATTGACGGCTTTGAAGCGGTCCAGATCGATAAAGACCAGCGCATGACGCTGACGCGTCTCGCGAACGGTTTGCAGAAGCCGTTTGAGATGGTTTTCGAAGCTGACCCGATTTGCCAGGTGGGTGAGGGCATCGTGCGACGCGCTGTAGCTTAGCTGACGCAGCATTTTGCGCGACTCGGTGACGTCCTGAATAACGATCACCGAGCCAATACTGTGCCCATCAAGGGTACTGAGTGGCGTAATGCTGTAGTGGATATCAAACGATCCGCCGGTGCGGCAGTTCAGCACTACATCCTGGTCGATATCGGAGCGTGACATATCGCCGCTGTGAATATTCTCCATCAGCGGGCCCCGTTCCCCAAAGGTGATGTGTAACACCTTCAGGATCGGCTGGCCGATGGCCTCGGTCTGCAGCCAGCCGCTCATCTTCTCGGCGACCGGGTTCATAAAGGTGACGTTCATGTCGATATCGGTACAGAGCACCGCTTCGCCGATGGAGTCGAGCGTGATGTGCAGGCGCTCTTTTTCCTGAAACAGCGCTTCGTTAAGCTCCTTCACCTCGGTCATGTCCATATTGATGCCGAGCAAACGTTCGACTTCACCCTCTTTATTCAGCACCCGGTTTGCCAGGGAGCGTATATGGCGCACGCCTTCCTTCACGCGGATACGGAATTCAAGCTTAAACGGCAGACGAGAAACCAGTGAATCCCGCAGCACCTGCTCCGCATGGGCGCGATCCTCCGGCAATATTCTTTCGTGCCAGAGCTGCCAGGTGGGCTTGATGTGCGGCGGAATTTCATACAGCTCAAACATCCGCTTATCCCAGCTGATGATGTCTGGCTCCAGATCCCACTCCCAGATGCCGATGCCGCCCGCTTCGTTGGCCAGCGTAATGCGCTCCATCAGCCGTTTATTGACCCACTCGGTCTGCTTCAGATCGTTAATGTCTTCAATCTGGGCGATGAAATAGAGCGGCGAGCCATCGGCATGGCGCACGACGGAGACGGCCAGAAGCGCCCAGACGACCTCTCCGTTGCGCGTGTAATAGCGCTTTTCAAGGGTGTAGGTGTTGATCTCGCCGTTGACCAGCTGTTCCAGCTGTTCCAGGTCGGTATGCAAATCTTCCGGCCAGGTGAGCTGCTGGAAGGTGAGCGACTGTAGCTCGGTCTGGCTGTAACCGAGGAAATTGCACAGCGCCTTGTTGGCCTGAAGCCACTGGCCCTCCATGCTGACTAACGCCATACCGATGGCGGAATACTCCATTGCATTACGAAAGCGCTCTTCGCTCTCGGTGATGTGTTTGCGTTCGGCACGGAAGGCATACATCACCATGGTCATCACGTTAGCGGGGAGGAGGAGCATCAGGAACGGCAGCCACGGCGCGTTCATCATCGGCCCGGCATGTTGGGTGGTCAGCGCCGAAGGGTTATGGGCAATCATCAGTGAAACGACCATCACGGTAACCAGAAACACCATGAACGCTTCCATCCGCGGCAAGCGTACGGCGCTCCACATCAGCAGGACAATCACGCAGGTAAAGGGCCACGGCAGCCAGGTGATGGATGCCCAACTGAGGGCCAGCGTTACGGCCATGGTAACCAGGGTTTCCAGCAGCAATCTCGGGTCACGGTGGCGGAGCAGGTAATGGGATTTAAACAGCAGCCCCAGCGGCACCAGCGCCAGCGCGCCAATGGATTCAGATAGCACCCAGACGATGAAATTACGCAGCGGCTCAGGGCCGGGGATCAGAAGCGTCATCAGAATACCGCCCACCAGCGGCGGCACCAGCGCGCTGCCTATTGCCAGGCGGATCCAGTCGTTTAAATTTTGCAGCGGGTTGTACCACGGAAGCAGCTTGCGCAGTAACACGGCACCGATGATGGCCTCAATAACGTTTATTGCGGTGTAGGTGGGGTTTATCGACGCCCAGGAGAACACCATCCACGAGGCCAGAATATTGCCAAATGAACAGGCCAGGGCTATCCCGGGCCACATTTTTCCTGCATGGCGGTAAAACGCCACCATCATAATGGCGGTAGGAAACCAGAGTGGCGCCAGCAGGGTACCGAAGCGGGTAAGCTCCAGCGAAAATAAGGTAAAGATAAAGGTGACCAGGCCCAGACAGACAAGTCGTAATAAAGGATGTGGGGTGGTAACCAAAACCCGCTGGTATTGTTTATTCATTACCGCTTTATCCAGAGACGCCATGCCGTCAGGAGAGAAGTGCGCACGAGTGAATTTGATAATTTGGTTTATGCTAGTACAAACAATTTACAATTCATATGGCGACTGCTCATAATTTGACATCATAGACTTATTAAATAGTTACTCGCTAAAAAATTCCTGTTAAACGCTGAAAAAACGGTCATTAAAATTTCTCTCAGGGATCAATGCGCCACTTTTCAGCCTGTCTCGCAGAACCTGCGCATTCGACTGGTATCACGCCCGCGAAATCCCTATAATTGCCGTGTTTGACGCTCCGGCGTCGTCCTTCCTTAACATCCAGGTTATTCAGGTCGCTAAATTTATGACTGATAAGTCTCATCAGTGCGTCATTATAGGCATCGCCGGCGCATCGGCTTCAGGTAAAAGTCTAATTGCCAGTACGCTTTATCGCGAACTGCGTGAACAGGTAGGTGATGAGCATATCGGCGTCATTCCCGAAGACAGCTACTACAAAGATCAATCCCATCTGTCGATGGAAGAACGTGTAAAAACCAACTACGACCACCCGAATGCGATGGATCACAGTTTACTGTTCCAGCATTTAGAAGCGCTTAAGAGCGGCCAGGCGATCGAACTGCCCGTTTACAGTTACGTAGAACACACCCGTACCCAGGAAACGATCCGCATCGAGCCGAAGAAAGTCATTATCCTTGAAGGCATCCTGCTCCTGACCGATGCCCGCCTGCGTGAATCCATGAACTTCTCCATCTTCGTCGATACCCCGCTGGATATCTGCCTGATGCGCCGCATCAAGCGTGACGTTAACGAGCGCGGCCGTTCGATGGACTCCGTCATGGCGCAATACCAGAAAACGGTCCGTCCGATGTTCCTGCAGTTTATTGAACCATCCAAACAATACGCCGATATCATCGTGCCTCGCGGGGGCAAAAACCGCATTGCTATTGATATCTTAAAAGCGAAAATCAGCCAGTTTTTTGAATAAGCCGCGCGAATTGTGTACCGTTCAGAGATAACCTGGTTTTACCCTGAGCGTTCAACGGCTCAGGGTACGATGCATGAAAGGAGAAAGTACCATGCGTCTTTGCGATCGTGATATTGAAGCCTGGCTGGATGAAGGCCGCTTGTCTATTACCCCACGTCCCCCCGTGGAGCGTATCAATGGGGTGACCGTTGATGTACGGTTGGGGAATAAATTCCGCACCTTTAGCGGTCATACCGCGCCGTTCATCGACCTCAGCGGGCCGAAGGATGAAGTCAGCGCCGCGCTCGATCGCGTCATGAGTGATGAAATCATCATTGACGAAGGCGAAGCTTTTTATCTGCACCCGGGTGAACTGGCGCTGGCGGTGACGTATGAATCCGTGACCCTGCCTGCGGATCTCGTCGGCTGGCTTGATGGCCGTTCTTCTCTGGCCCGCCTGGGGTTGATGGTTCACGTGACCGCGCACCGTATCGACCCAGGCTGGTCCGGCCGTATCGTGCTGGAGTTCTTCAATGCCGGTAAACTGCCGCTGGCGCTGCGCCCCGGAATGATGATCGGTGCATTAAGCTTTGAACCGCTGACAGGCCCGGCAGACCGGCCTTATAACCGCCGCCAGGACGCAAAATACCGCGACCAGCAGGGTGCGGTTGCCAGCCGTATTGATAAAGACTGATCGTTAGTCCATTGAGGATGCCATGAGAAGAGTTCTGACAACGCTGATGATTTTGCTGGTAGTGCTGGTTGCTGGCCTTTCGGCGTTGGTTCTGCTGGTTAACCCGAATGATTTCCGCGCTTACATGGTGCGGCAGGTCGAGGCACGCAGTGGTTACCAACTGAAGCTTGACGGGCCGCTGCGCTGGCACGTCTGGCCGCAGCTCAGCATTCTCTCTGGTCGCATGTCGTTAACCGCGCCGGGCGCGGCACAGCCGCTGGTCTCTGCGGACAACATGCGTCTCGATGTGGCGCTGATCCCGCTCATCTCCCATCAGCTGCAGGTTAATCAGGTGATGCTGAAGGGCGCGGTCATTCAGCTTACCCCGCAGACCGAAGCCGTGCGCGACGCGAATGCGCCGGTTGCGCCGCGCGAGAATACCTTACCGGATGAACCGTCCGATACGGGCTGGTCCTTTGATATAGGCAAACTGAAAGTGGCCGATAGCGTGCTGGTATTCCAGCATGAGGATCAGGAGCAGGTCACCGTTCGCAACATCAACCTGCAGATGGAACAGGATGAACACCATCTTGCGTCGCTGGAATTTAGCGGACGGATAAACCGCGACCAGCGCGATCTGTCCCTCTCGTTGAATGCAAACGTGAATGCGTCGGACTACCCGCATCAGCTGACGGCCGACATCAAGCAGCTTAGCTGGCAGCTGACGGGAGCGGATCTCCCGACCCAGGGGATCGCCGGGCAGGGGACGCTGCAGGCCGTATGGCGCGAAGAGCAAAAACAGCTGGCGCTGGATAACCTTAACCTGCAGGCCAACGACAGCAGCCTGAAAGGGCAGGCGAGCGTCACGCTCGACGATAAGCCGAAGTGGGTGCTGAACCTGCAGTTTGACAAGCTCAACCTGGAGAACATCCTGCCACCGGTGCCGGCAAGCGCAACGGACAGCGATGCCGTGCAGACGGGGCAAAGCCAGTCACCGGTGTCGCGTCCGGTTATCTCATCCAACCTTGAACAGCCTGACTATAACGTGCTGCGCGGCTTCACGGCGGATATTCTGCTGAAAGCCAACAGCGTGCGCTGGCGCGGTATTGATTTTACCGACGTGAGCGGCCAGATGTTCAACCACAACGGGTTGCTGGTAATTTCAGAACTGAGCGGCAAAATGGGGGCGGGTCACCTGTCACTTCCGGGTACGCTGGATGTGCGTAAGGACGTTGCCAGCGCTGAATTCCAGCCGCGTCTCGACAACGTTGAGATTGGCAGCATCCTCAAAGCCTTTAACTATCCGATATCCCTGACGGGTCAGCTGACGCTGGCGGGCGATTTCTCAGGCACCAAAATTGATGCCAACGCCTTCCGCCGTGAGTGGCAGGGCGAGGCGCATGTTGACCTGAAAGATTCGCGAATGGAAGGGCTCAACTTCCAGCAGCTGGTTCAGCAGGCGGTGGAGCGCAGCAGCGATGTTAAAGCCCAGGAAAACTACGACAGCGCAACTCGCCTCGACAGCTTCACCACTGACCTGACGCTGGATAACGGGGTGCTGACGCTGGCCGGGATGCAGGGAACTTCATCTATGCTGTCGTTAACCGGAGAAGGCTCGCTGGATCTGGTCAAAGAGACGGCGGACACGCGCTTTAACGTCCGGGTGCTTTCCGGCTGGCAGGGCGAAAGCAAGCTGATTGACTTCCTCAAAGAGACGCCGGTTCCGCTTAGCGTATACGGCAAATGGCAGGCGCTGAACTACAGCCTTCAGGTAGATCAGATCCTGCGTAAGCATCTGCAGGATGAAGCGAAGCGTCGGCTCAACAGCTGGGCGGATCGTAATAAAGATTCCCAGAACGGCAAGGATGTGAAGAAGCTGCTGGATAAGCTTTGACGGCGGTGTGGCCTGATGGCCTCACCCAGACCCTCTCCCACGGGAGAGGGGCAAACACTAAAACGGCAACGGGGTTGTAATGCCAGTCAGTTAAGCAACTGACTGGCTTTTTTTCGGGGCTGTGGGGTATCTCCAGGGCCTTTCCTTT
>NZ_JADBRF010000028.1:0-40926 GCF_014930485.1 Enterobacter cloacae complex sp. P47BA
CTTCTGATTTGTTAGCGCAACCAGTAGATCACACTTCATCGTGCTTTTCATTTTTCTGGGGAACCCTCAGCCCACGGGGAGAGGGCGCAAACACTAAAAACGGCAATCAGGGATTGCCGTTTTGCTTTTATTTCCGCGTTAATTTCTCAAGATCCGCTTCAATCTCGCTGATCTTGTTGGTGACAACGCTTTCAAGGTGACGCAGATCGTCGAGGATCTTACGCTTGAGATCGACTTCGGTGCGATCGCGCTGGCAAATCTGATCGAGTTCATCGATCACATAGCGCAGGTTAGGGCTGATTTCCTGCACCTCTTTGTACCCTTGTCCTACGCCGTCAGCGACGACGGTCTTACGCTGGCGTGGATATTTAAACTTCACGCTCTTGGCGAAAAACTCTCCTTTATCCTTGTGAAAATAGATTTTTAAAATGTCGTTGTTGGCTTCCTGGCGAAGGCTGTAACGATCGATTTCATCAGGATTGGTAATGCCCAGACTTTTCAGATTATCGTACATAGCGGTACCCTTATCTCAACATAACCTTTGAATAATTAATGAAAAAATTCCTTTTTGCCACCCTCATATACAAAAAAAGCGGGGTCGATCCTGATTACATTTCACTGAAATTACCGGGCAGGGAAGGTGCATTGCCCCCACTCGTTTATTGTTGTTTTTAACGACTACGTCAAGTGGAAATCAATTTAATACCAAAACCTGACGATCTGAGCGCTAGCGCAGTAAGGCGATGGAGGCCAGCATTTCGCTTTCCGTGGTGGTAATTTCCTGTTCCAACAGTTCGTCGATCCGCTGTTTTTTGATTGCCTGATTGACGCCGAACAGATCGAGCTTATCCAGCAGGATCATCACCAGCGCCGTAATCACGGCGGTCAGGACCGATGAGAGTAAAATGGGGAGCGGTCCTGGTAGACCAAGGCCGCTGAGCCATGACTCAAGGCCAATAGCCGCAAAGACGGAAAGAGAACCTGCTACAAGCTTAAGAATGGCATCGCCTTTTTGGGCCATACTGCTGTGTTTATCCCTGAGGATCGGTACCGTCTGCATCAGGACCTTAAAGCCTTCTTTTACCATCCGCATGATGTTTTTGAACACGCCAACGAAGCAGTTAACAATCCCTTCCAGCAGCATCGAAACGAAATTTTTAATAAAGCCGACGGCAACATCTTTTAATAAAACGACAGCGTTTTTGAGAATGTGATCTTTCATGCGACCAAGACGAATCGACAGAGCCTGCGAAAAATCGCTCGCACCTACGCCAGCTTCAATACCGTGCGTTAAACAGCTGCGCAGCTCATAGTAAAGAGGCTTGATAATGAAGAGAATGAGATCGCCCAGCGACTGATGACCTGATGCCTGGGCCGCATCTTTCGCCAGAACTTTTTGGACGTCGCGATCCTTGCGGATATTATCAAATACGGTTTCATTGGTTTTGGTATCCATCGTTTGCTGCGCGATGTCCATTTTCTCGACCATCGCCTGCCGCGTTTTGATTTCCTCTTCTGTCAGCGGATGCGCGACATCTTTTTTCCCTTTTTTGACAACTACAAAGCCCTGATCGATCTCCTGCTGGAGTTCTTCGCGGGTTTTAGCGAACTTACCGGTTTTCTCGCCACGGTTGTTTTGCATGCTGGTAACAGCATAATTTTCGTCAATATTGAGAATATTTTTGATGTCATCAAGCTTCAGAGCCTTGTTGCTTTTGAGGTTGTTGCATACTTCGGCGCAGGAGACGACATGATCGACTTCGGCAGCCTGCTTCTGCTCTCCCTCGCTTTTCGCATGTTTTTTGTACTGGTAGATCGTGCCGTTACCATATTCATCCTCAGCGCGCAGATTACCGGAGAAATGGTTCTCTTTACGGGCCTTCATTTTTGCACCATCGCGCATGTTCAGAGAGTCGTTGTTGCGCGTCATTTCGCCGCCGTTAAACGACGATTGTTCAGAAAAACGGTCAATGTTTTGACGCTCGTTCAAGTGCTCGCTGTAGCTATCCAGCATAAAGGCATTTCTTTCGGGCGCTTCGTAACTGAACGCCCGGCACTCCTGGTACAGGCGGGACGGGGTAACACCTTGTCGGGTGCCGATATTGCAGGCGCGCATTGTGCCGTCGAGCAGGCTGAGAAACACGGGTTCGAGGATATTGTCGATGGCGCTGCCCGTTGAGATTACCTCCAGGCGGGCCATAACGTCGTCGTTGCTGACCGTCAGGTTGGCCCCCATGATCGCTTCGCGGTAAATGCTGCCGGTATCGCACCCCTTTATAAATGCAGCATCGACTTCTCCGGTCAGATGAGCTTCGATGGCGGACGCCGTCGCCACGGATTTTAGCGCAGGGGCATTCCGTACCTGTTGCAGCTTTTTCATTCTGGCGAGATGTGCATTAAGATTTGTCATCCGTCGTCCTCAGGCCGCAACCAGTAAGTTCCAGGAGGCCATAAAATCACTTTCACTTTGTGTTCTTGGCTCATCCTGACTTGCCATCATGCCAACAATGAGGCTAAACCTCTCCAGGCTTTTCGCATCGTTAAGCTGATATTCATTTATAAGTGACCAAACCGTTGGCAGATTGGGCGGTGTTTCGACCATCTCGACGATCTTCTGCTGAACGGCTTGAGGTAACTTTTCCCGCGGAACAAGACCAGACACTGCATCATCCAGCAGGGCAATATTTTCCGCCGGGGGCTTGCCATTAGCCTTGATGCAGCATGTCCCCAGCGCATACGCCGCGAGGATAAAGTCATCCCGTTTACTGATATCGCGCATCTTGTCCGCCAGTTCAGTCTGGAGTTTTTTGATCTTTTCGGCGTATTCAGCTTTTGCGATCTGCTGCCCTTCAGCAATCCCTTCGTCTTTGCCGTTATTTTTTCCCCATAAATACGTCCCGGCCAGAGTGACCAGACCTGCGATCCCCGCACCAATTATTTTGCCGTAATGACTCATTGCACGATTCCCGTTTATTGCCCGCAAGGCCAGATTATTATTTGCAGTTCACGAATAATATCGTTAATCCTGTTTTTCAACAAACCTATGTTTTAAAAGAAAAAAATTTGCATTAAGTAACGAGGTGAACTTGCTTGTAAAGAGATTCATCATTGTTACTTCAGCTGAGAAAAGGCGAGCGAGACGGGTATTCAAAAGCGGGGAAATGAGGCAAAGTTATCGCACGAAAGCGTAGCCCGCGGGGATAATGACATGTCAGGACGCATTGATTATCAGATCGAAAAATACAGCTTTGGCGCCGCAGATGAGAGCCCAAGGCTCACGCACCAGTGGGCAGAAGTTGCCGCAGAGTGCCGCCAGCTAAAGGCGGGTGCGGAAGAGCGTTTACGTATTGCCTTACTGAACGTGGATTATGTCACCAGCTTCGAACTGCCGTTCCGACTGGTGCTGACCCGCGCCCCTCAGCTTATCGCCGGGCTGCGCGATGAGTTTCAGCTAAGCCAGAAGAACGTCATCTTTAACGGCAAGCGCTTTGGCTGCGTCTACAGCCTGAAAGCCGATCTCAATGCGATTCCTGAGGCTTTTCAGTACCGCATGAGCACCCGCATTCGGCGGATCGATCCCACCGGGCTTACTGCAGAGCCCTTCCGGCAGATCGCCAAAGAGGTAAAAGCGCCGCGTGAGCGACTGAAGCTGGCGCTGGAGTCGGGTCTGGCCGTGACGGCTCTCGACGGGCTTTTCTGGCTGGGGAGCCAGCGTATGGCGGCGGATATCGCAGGGTTGAGAAAAAAGGGAATGGCAATCGCGACTGCGGAAACGGACGTTTTTGATGATTATACCGGGACGCACAGGCGCGTCCCGGTTTATCAACGCGTCGGGGATTAGTCGATGGTGCGCAGCAGTTCGTTGATGCCCACTTTACCGCGGGTTTTCGCATCCACTTTCTTCACGATAACGGCACAGTAAAGGCTGTATTTACCGTCTTTTGACGGCAGGTTACCGGAAACGACCACTGAGCCCGCCGGAACGCGACCGTAGTGCACTTCGCCGGTTTCGCGATCGTAAATGCGGGTGCTCTGGCCGATGTAAACGCCCATGGAGATCACGGAGCCTTCTTCCACGATCACGCCTTCAACCACTTCTGAACGCGCGCCGATGAAGCAGTTGTCTTCGATGATGGTCGGGTTAGCCTGCAGTGGCTCCAGAACGCCACCGATGCCGACGCCGCCGGACAGGTGAACGTTTTTACCGATCTGCGCGCAGGAACCGACGGTTGCCCAGGTATCGACCATGGTGCCTTCGTCAACGTACGCACCGATGTTCACATAGGATGGCATCAGCACGGTATTACGTGCGATGAATGCGCCCTGACGAACTGCCGCTGGTGGGACTACGCGAAAGCCTTCTTTCTGGAAACGCGCTTCGTCGTAATCCGCGAATTTCATTGGCACTTTATCGAAGTAGCGGCTTTCTGCTCCGTCGATAACCTGGTTATCGTTGATGCGGAAAGAGAGCAGCACGGCCTTCTTCAGCCATTGATGAGTGACCCACTGACCGTCGATTTTTTCTGCCACGCGCAGGGCGCCGGAATCCAGCAGGGAAATAACCTGGTTTACCGCTTCACGGGTCACGGTATCCACATTTGCCGGAGTGATCTCGGCGCGACGCTCAAAAGCGGACTCAATAACGTTCTGTAACTGCTGCATTGTTTACTCTTTCCATTTCACTAAAAAACACGTCACCCTTTATCGTTTGGATTGAGGGCTGCTGTCAACCGTTGTTGCACTTCAAGCTGCAGGTCATTATTAAGGGCACGCCGGTCGGCGGTGGCGATTATAAATAAATCTTCTACTCGTTCGCCAATGGTTGTAATTCGGGCCCCATGGAGCGAAATTCCCAGATCGGCAAAAACCTGGCCGACCCGGGCGAGCAGCCCTGGCTGGTCGAGCGCGATCAGCTCCAGGAACGATTTACGGTCGGTGTGGGTCGGCAGGAAGTTGACCTCGGTATCGACAGTAAAATGACGCAGTTTCGCCGGCTGACGGCGCGGCTGCGGTGGCTGCCAGCTGCGCTGCGTGATCGCCTGCTCCAGACCGAAGCGTATCCCTTCATGCCTGTCCGAGGACAGCGGGCTGCCGTCCGGCTCCAGCACAATAAAGGTATCCATCGCCATGCCGTCGCGGGTGGTAAAAATCTGCGCGTCGTGAACGCTCAGGTTACGCCTGTCCAGCTCGGCGCAGACGGCAGCAAACAGATAAGGCCGGTCCGGGCTCCAGATGAATATCTCCGTTCCGCCGCGCGTGGCCTGCGGGCTCAGCAGGATCATCGGTTGAGACAGATCGTGCTTCAGCAGGTGCCGCGCGTGCCAGGCAAGCTGGTTTGGGCTGTGGCGCACAAAATAGTTGGCACGGCAGCGGGCCCAAATCTGATGCAGCGCTTCTTCATCAATGTTATCCATCCGCAGCAGCGCCAGCGCCTGCAGCTGGTGATGACGCACGCGCTCGCGCATGTCCGGGGTGTTTTGCATCCCGCGTCGCAGCTGTTTTTCGGTGGCGAAGTACAGCTCGCGCAGCAGGCTCTGCTTCCAGCTGTTCCACAGGGTCTCGTTGGTGGCGCAAATATCGGCCACCGTCAGGCAGACCAGATAGCGCAGACGGTTTTCCGTTTGAACTTCTTCGGCGAACTGCTTAATAACCTCAGGGTCCTGAATATCGCGACGCTGGGCTGTGACCGACATCAGCAGGTGATGGCGCACCAGCCAGGCGACCAGCTGCGTTTCGCGCGAGTTGAGACCGTGCAGTTCGGCAAATTTCAGCACGTCCTGCGCGCCCAGCACCGAGTGATCGCCGCCGCGGCCCTTGGCGATGTCGTGGAACAGGGCGGCAATCAGGATCAGTTCCGGATGGGTCAGGCGCGGCCACAGCTCCACGCACAGCGGGTGGCGGGAGCGCGTCTCTTCTTTGGCAAAGCTTTCCAGCTTGAGCATCACGCGGATGGTGTGTTCATCCACCGTGTAGGCGTGGAACAGATCGAACTGCATCTGCCCAACGATGTGCGACCACTGCGGCATATAGGCCCACAGCACGCTGTGGCGGTGCATCGGCAGCAGCCCGCGGCTGACGGCACCCGGATGGCGGAGCATGCTCAGGAACAGTGAGCGCGCTTCCGGGATGTAACACAAAGGCTGCGTCAGATGGCGGCGCGCGTGGCGCAGATGGCGCAGGGTGGTGGAGTAGATCCCGGTGATGGTGCTGTTGCGCACCATGGTGTAGAACATCCGCAGGATCGCTTCCGGCTCGCGGATAAACAGCGTTTCGTCGCGCAGATCGATAAGCGTGCCGCGCAGCTGGAATTCATCGTCAATCGGGCGCGGCTTTTCGTCGGCAGTCAGGGCCAGAATGGCCTCGTCGAACAGCTGCAACAGCATCTGGTTCAGCTCGGTAACCCGGCGGGTGACGCGGAAGAAATCCTTCATCATCTGCTCAACCGGCTCGTTGCCTTCGCCCTGATAGTTCAGCCGCTGCGCTACGCTGAGCTGACGGTCAAACAGCAGACGGTTATCGTAGCGGGTAACTTCCAGATGCAGGGCAAAACGGATGCGCCACAGCAGGTGCAGACACTCGTTCAGCTCGTTACGCTCGGCCTCGGTCAGGAAGCCAAAGCCGACCATCTCGTCCATCGAGGTGGCGCCAAAGTGGCGACGGGCGACCCACTGTAACGTGTGGATGTCGCGCAGGCCGCCGGGGCTGCTTTTAATATCAGGTTCAAGATTATAGCTGGTGCCGTGGTAGCGCTGGTGGCGCTGGTTTTGCTCCTCGACCTTGGCGGCGAAGAATTTCTCAGATGGCCAGAAGCCGTCGCTGAAAATATGCTTTTGCAGCTCCAGAAACAGCGCGACGTCGCCAATCAGCAGGCGGGTTTCAATCAGGTTGGTGGCGACGGTCAGGTCCGATAGCCCCTCCAGCAGGCACTCTTCCAGGGTGCGCACGCTGTGGCCGACTTCAAGCTTGACGTCCCACAGCAGAGTCAGCAGCTCGCCTATTTTCTGCGCCTGTTCGTCCGGCAGCTTTTTGCGGCTCAGGATCAGCAGGTCGATATCGGAAAGCGGATGCAGCTCCCCGCGGCCATAGCCCCCCACGGCAACCAGCGCGACGTCGCTCACCTGCCCGAAACCGTAGTCGATCCACAGACGCTGCAGGAGCTGGTCGATAAATTCGGTGCGCGCTTCGATGAGCTGCTCGGCAGAGACGCCCGCGTCGAACGCGCTGCCCAGCCAGCGGTGGAAAACATCCATATGGGCTTTTATGTGCGCGCAGGTCAGCTCGTGCGGCGGCCAGACGCCCGGGTTATCGGGCTGGTCGGGGAGGGTGGGAAGTGCTGTGTTAGCATACTGTTCGGGTAATAGATTACTCATCGTGCGCCACCCATAAGAAAAAGCTATCGCCATTAAAAAAGCCGGCATTTGCCGGCTTCTTATCACTCAATGTTCGTCAGTATCGCCGGGATGGTGTCATCCTTGCGCAACGTCATAATTTCGCAGCCGTTGTCCGTTACCACAATAGTATGCTCGTACTGGGCAGACAAGCTTCTGTCTTTGGTTTTCACCGTCCAGCCGTCTTTCATAGTGCGGATGCGGTAGTCACCGGCGTTGACCATCGGTTCGATGGTGAAGGTCATCCCTTTTTGCAGTACCACGCCGCCGTCATCGGCATCATAGTGCAGAACCTGCGGCTCTTCATGGAAGACGCGGCCAATGCCGTGACCGCAGTATTCGCGCACCACGGAGAAACCTTCCGCTTCCACGAATTTCTGAATTGCGGCACCGAGGGTGCGCAGGCGGATGCCCGGCTTAACCATTTTTAGCGCCAGGTACAGGCTCTCTTGCGTCACTTTGCACAGACGCTCGCCCAGAATCGTTGGTTTGCCAACGATGAACATCTTCGAGGTGTCACCGTGGTACTCGTCTTTAATAACGGTCACGTCGATATTGACGATATCGCCATCTTTCAGCAGTTTTTCGTCGTCCGGAATACCGTGGCAAACCACTTCATTAATAGAGATGCAGACGGATTTCGGGAAACCGTGGTAGCCGAGACAGGCGGAAACCGCGTGCTGCTCGTTAACGATATAGTCATTACAGATGCGATCCAGTTCGCCGGTGCTGACGCCCGGCTTCACGAACGGCTCGATCATTTCCAGCACTTCCGCGGCCAGACGACCGGCGACGCGCATCTTTTCAATTTCTTCAGGTGTCTTAATAGAGATAGCCATGTAATCTGTCCATCGGTGTCGATTTTTTCGACAATACTAGTCTAAGTGTCGTCAATGGTATCAGTCAGGCACACCCCGTGCCAAATTGAGAATCATTAACAGCACACTCCGCCAACAACTGTTGGTTTCTGGTCGTGTTTTGTGGTATAAAGCGCGCCGGACTTCCGATCCATCTCAGATACACAGGCTGGACGGAAGCGACAAATCTCACTTTGTGTAACAACACACACGTATCGGCACATATTCCGGGGTGCCCTTCGGGGTCGGTAATATGGGATACGTGGAGGCATAACCCCAACTTTCAATATAGAGGTTTTAAAACATGGCAACTGTTTCCATGCGCGACATGCTCAAGGCTGGTGTTCACTTCGGTCACCAGACCCGTTACTGGAACCCGAAAATGAAGCCTTTCATCTTCGGCGCGCGTAACAAAGTTCACATCATCAACCTTGAGAAAACTGTACCAATGTTCAACGAAGCCCTGGCTGAGCTGAACAAGATCTCTTCCCGTAAAGGTAAGATTCTGTTCGTTGGTACTAAGCGCGCTGCAAGCGAAGCTGTGAAAGATGCTGCTAACAGCTGCGACCAGTTCTTCGTGAACCATCGCTGGTTGGGCGGCATGCTGACCAACTGGAAAACTGTTCGTCAGTCCATCAAGCGCCTGAAAGATCTGGAAACCCAGTCTCAGGACGGTACTTTCGACAAGCTGACTAAGAAAGAAGCGCTGATGCGCACTCGTGAACTGGACAAGCTGGAAAACAGCCTGGGCGGTATCAAAGATATGGGCGGCCTGCCAGACGCGCTGTTCGTAATCGATGCAGACCACGAGCACATCGCTATCAAAGAAGCTAACAACCTGGGTATCCCGGTATTCGCTATCGTTGATACTAACTCCGATCCGGACGGTGTTGACTTCGTTATCCCGGGTAACGACGACGCAATCCGTGCTGTTAGCCTGTACCTGAGCGCTGTAGCTGCTACCGTTCGTGAAGGCCGTTCCCAGGATCTGGCTTCTCAGGCGGAAGAAAGCTTCGTAGAAGCTGAATAATAAGGTTTTACCCCTTATTAGTACCGTGTATGAATAGGGGCCCATTATCGGCCCCTTTTTTCAATTTACACTGTTTGGCCTCCGGCCGGGCAGTTCACATCTCCCGAGGATTTAAGAATGGCTGAAATTACCGCATCCCTGGTAAAAGAGCTGCGCGAGCGTACTGGCGCAGGCATGATGGATTGCAAAAAAGCGCTGACTGAAGCGAACGGCGACATCGAGCTGGCAATCGAAAACATGCGTAAATCCGGTGCGATCAAAGCAGCTAAGAAAGCAGGCAACGTTGCTGCTGACGGCGTGATCATCACTAAAATCGACGGCACCTACGGCATCATTCTGGAAGTTAACTGCCAGACTGACTTCGTTGCTAAAGATGGCGGTTTCCAGGCATTTGCGAACAAAGTTCTGGACGCAGCGGTTGCTGGCAAAATCACTGACGTTGAAGTTCTGAAAGCACAGTTCGAAGAAGAACGTGTTGCGCTGGTTGCTAAAATCGGTGAGAACATCAACATCCGTCGCGTATCTTCCCTGGAAGGCGAAGTACTGGGTTCTTACCAGCACGGTGCACGTATCGGTGTTCTGGTTGCGGCTAAAGGCGCTGACGAAGAGCTGGTTAAACAGCTGGCAATGCACATCGCTGCAAGCAAACCAGAATTCGTTAAGCCAGAAGACGTGTCTGCTGAAGTGGTAGAGAAAGAGTACCAGGTTCAGCTGGACATCGCGATGCAGTCTGGTAAGCCAAAAGAAATCGCAGAGAAAATGGTTGAAGGCCGCATGAAGAAATTCACCGGCGAAGTTTCTCTGACTGGCCAGCCTTTCGTTATGGATCCAAGCAAGTCTGTTGCTCAGCTGCTGAAAGAGCACAACGCTGACGTAACTGGCTTCATCCGCTTCGAAGTGGGCGAAGGCATCGAGAAAGTTGAGACTGACTTCGCAGCAGAAGTTGCTGCAATGTCCAAGCAGTCTTAATGATTGAAAAGGAGCCGCCTGAGGGCGGCTTCTTTTTGTCACCCGTCACAGGAAATCAGACAGGCTCCAGTATCGCTGTACTGATTTGCGGCATATTATGTCGCCAGAATTAACTCCCATCTTAATCGTTGACAGTCTCAGGAAAGAAACATGGCTACCAATGCAAAACCCGTGTACAAACGCATTCTGCTTAAGCTGAGTGGCGAAGCGCTGCAGGGATCGGAAGGCTTCGGTATTGACGCAAGCATCCTTGATCGCATGGCACAGGAAATCAAAGAACTGGTCGAACTGGGTATCCAGGTTGGCGTGGTCATTGGCGGTGGCAACCTTTTCCGTGGTGCTGGTCTGGCGAAAGCGGGGATGAACCGCGTTGTGGGCGACCACATGGGTATGCTGGCAACCGTGATGAATGGCCTGGCAATGCGTGATGCGCTCCATCGCGCCTACGTGAATGCCCGCCTGATGTCCGCGATTCCCCTGAATGGCGTATGCGATAATTACAGCTGGGCAGAGGCCATCAGCCTGCTGCGCAACAACCGCGTGGTGATCCTCTCCGCCGGTACGGGTAACCCGTTCTTTACCACCGATTCCGCTGCCTGCCTGCGCGGTATCGAAATTGAAGCCGACGTGGTGCTGAAAGCGACCAAAGTAGACGGCGTGTTTACTGCCGACCCGGCAAAAGATCCTTCTGCGACCATGTACGATCAGCTGAGCTACAGCGAAGTGCTGGATAAAGAGCTGAAAGTGATGGATCTTGCCGCCTTCACGCTGGCTCGCGACCACAAACTGCCGATCCGTGTCTTCAACATGAACAAGCCTGGCGCACTGCGTCGCGTGGTCATGGGCGAAAAAGAAGGCACTTTGATCACGGAATAATTTCCGTCGACGATAAATACAGGTAAGATTCCGCTTTACTTTGTAGTGGTATCTTACCTGGACGCGCCTTTGGCGTTGTCATGAATTAAACGCGACTATACTTAGCACACCTGTAGCGCTGTGCTGGCGGATAGTCTGCCTGAGACAAGTTTTCAAGGATTCGTAACGTGATTAACGACATCAGAAAAGATGCTGAAGTACGCATGGACAAATGCGTAGAAGCGTTCA
Organism: Enterobacter cloacae complex sp. P47BA; assembly: GCF_014930485.1. Taxonomy (NCBI): domain Bacteria; kingdom Pseudomonadati; phylum Pseudomonadota; class Gammaproteobacteria; order Enterobacterales; family Enterobacteriaceae; genus Enterobacter; species Enterobacter cloacae complex sp. P47BA. Next base: position 11,349 of record NZ_JADBRF010000028.1, read on the forward strand.
AAAACCAAATCAGCAAAATCCGTACTGGCCGTGCTTCCCCAAGCCTGCTGGATGGCATCATCGTAGAATACTACGGTACGCCAACGCCTCTGCGCCAGCTGGCGAGCGTGACGGTTGAAGATACCCGTACGCTGAAAATCAACGTCTTCGATCGCTCTATGAGCCCGGCCGTTGAGAAAGCGATCATGGCTTCTGACCTGGGGCTGAATCCAAGCTCAGCGGGTGCTGACATCCGCGTTCCGCTGCCTCCGCTGACGGAAGAGCGTCGTAAAGATCTCATCAAAGTGGTTCGCGGTGAAGCTGAGCAGGGTCGTGTTTCCGTGCGTAACGTGCGTCGCGATGCGAACGATAAAGTGAAAGCACTGCTGAAAGAAAAAGAGATCAGCGAAGATGACGATCGTCGTTCTCAGGACGACATTCAGAAAATGACCGACGCTGCCATCAAGAAAATTGATGCGGCGCTGGCAGAAAAAGAAGCGGAACTGATGCAGTTCTGATTTCTGTCGTACACTGATAAACGCCGTTCAGAGGGACTTCGGGTCTTGCTGGCGGCGTTTTGCTTTTATCTGGTCTAACTTTTTTCGGGCATCTCATGAAGCATTTAACACTCCTCGGCTCAACCGGCTCCATCGGTTGCAGTACTCTCGACGTCGTCCGCCATAATCCTGAATTTTACACCGTGACAGCGCTGGTGGCCGGTAAGAATGTGCAGCGTATGGTCGAGCAGTGCCTGGAGTTTATGCCCCGCTATGCGGTGATGGATGACGAAGAGAGCGCGCGCCTGCTAAAAGCCCAACTGCGTGAGAAGGGCAGCCGAACCGAGGTGCTGAGTGGCCAGCAGGCGGCCTGCGAGATGGCGGCGCTGGATGAGGTTGACCAGGTTATGGCGGCCATTGTCGGCGCAGCCGGGCTGCTGCCGACACTTGCTGCGATCGATGCCGGTAAAGATGTTTTGCTCGCCAATAAAGAGTCGCTGGTGACCTGCGGACGTCTGTTCATGGACGCGGTAAAACAGCGCGGGGCGCGTCTTTTACCGGTCGACAGCGAGCATAACGCCATTTTTCAGAGTTTACCGCAACCTTTTCAACAGAACCTGGGGTACGCTGACCTGGAGCAGAATGGCGTTGTGTCGATTCTGCTTACCGGGTCTGGTGGCCCGTTCCGTGAAACGCCACTGTCTGAACTGCGCGCAATGACGCCGGATCAGGCGTGCCGTCATCCGAACTGGTCAATGGGGCGTAAAATCTCCGTGGATTCTGCCACCATGATGAACAAAGGTCTGGAATACATTGAAGCGCGCTGGCTGTTTAATGCGTCGGCGAAACAGATGGAAGTACTGATCCACCCGCAGTCGGTGATTCACTCGATGGTGCGCTATCAGGATGGCAGCGTGCTGGCACAGCTCGGCGAGCCGGATATGCGTACGCCTATTGCCCATTCAATGGCATGGCCGAACCGGGTGAAATCTGGCGTGAAGCCGCTTGATTTCTGTAAGCTCAGTTCTCTGACGTTCAGTGAACCAGACTACGATCGTTATCCTTGTCTGAAGCTTGCAATGAACGCCTTTGACCAGGGGCAGGCGGCGACGACGGCACTGAATGCAGCCAATGAAATTACCGTTGACGCATTTCTGAATCAGCAGATCCGTTTTACCGATATCGCGTCCTTAAATTTATCGGTACTGGAAATGATGGATTTGCGCGAGCCACAAAGCGTGGAGGAGGTACTGGCGGTGGATACAGCTGCTCGTGATATTGCGCGTAAACAGGTGACACGTCTCGCAAGCTGGTGATAAAGCAAGCACTAGTGGTCGTGCTATTTGTTAGCGTTGGGCTTCAGTGATATAGTCTGCGCCACCTGATCGCAGGAATTTGACTTTATGTGGTCAGGTAAGCCGTGGTTTGACACGGCTTTTTTATGTACAGGCTTAAGTATTCCTGAGTACCGTTAAATCCTTTCAGGGACAAAAAACGCGTTATGTTGTCTGCGAATCAACCAATAAGCGAAAACTTGCCAGCTCATGGCTGCCGTCATGTAGCAATCATTATGGATGGCAACGGGCGCTGGGCGAAAAGACAAGGGAAAATACGAGCCTTTGGGCATAAAGCGGGAGCGAAATCTGTTCGCCGCGCCGTCTCTTTTGCCGCCAATAACGGCATTGATGCGTTAACGCTCTATGCTTTTAGCAGTGAAAACTGGAATCGACCTCCGCAGGAAGTGACTGCGTTGATGGAATTGTTCGTGTGGGCGCTAGACAGCGAAGTAAAAAGCCTGCACCGCCACAACGTTCGCCTGCGCATCATTGGCGATACCAGTCGTTTTAACTCACGTTTGCAGGAGCGGATTCGTAAAGCAGAAGCGCTGACGGAAAATAATACCGGTCTGACGCTCAACGTTGCGGCGAATTACGGTGGACGCTGGGATATTATCCAGGGCGTTCGGCATCTGGCCGAACAGGTTCAGGAAGGGCTGTTGAGACCCGACCAGATTGATGAAGAGGCGCTGAGCAAGCAAATCTGCATGAATGAACTGGCACCTGTGGATTTGGTAATTAGGACAGGGGGGGAACATCGCATAAGTAACTTTCTGATATGGCAAATTGCCTATGCTGAACTTTACTTTACAGATGTTCTCTGGCCCGATTTTGATGAACAAGACTTTGAAGGTGCGCTGCATGCCTTTGCCAATCGAGAGCGTCGTTTCGGCGGCACCGAGCCAGGTGGCGACAAAGCCTGATGGGGGTAGCTTTTGCTGAAGTATCGCCTGATTTCCGCTTTTGTTTTAATACCCATTGTCATTGCGGCGCTGTTTTTGCTGCCCCCGGTGGGATTCGCCATTGTCACGCTGGTAGTGTGCATGCTTGCCGCGTGGGAATGGGGACAGTTTAGCGGCTTTACCTCGCGCAGCCAGCGAGTATGGCTTGCGGTACTCTGTGGCTTTATCCTGGCCATAATGCTGTTTATGTTGCCTGAATATCACCATGATATTCATCAACCGCTGGTTGCCGGCTCCTTGTGGATGTCGTTGGCCTGGTGGGTTGTTGCGCTATTACTGGTGCTTTTTTATCCAGGTTCGGCCGCAATCTGGCGTCATTCAAAAGTGCTGCGACTGATTTTTGGTTTGCTCACCATTGTTCCGTTTTTCTGGGGCATGGTCGCGCTGCGCGCCTGGCATTATGACGAAAACCACTACAGCGGTGCGATCTGGCTGCTTTATGTGATGATTCTCGTCTGGGGGGCTGACTCCGGGGCCTATATGTTTGGTAAACTGTTTGGCAAACATAAGCTGGCACCAAAAGTTTCGCCGGGGAAAACCTGGCAAGGCTTCATCGGCGGCTTGTTTACGGCAGCGATCATCTCCTGGGGCTATGGCGTCTGGGCAGATCTGGCCGTGGCACCGTCAATACTGCTGGTGTGCTCGATTTTTGCTGCACTTGCCTCAGTGCTCGGTGATTTAACCGAAAGTATGTTTAAGCGTGAAGCAGGGATTAAGGACAGCGGACATCTTATTCCAGGGCATGGCGGTATACTGGATCGCATTGACAGCCTGACAGCGGCTGTTCCAGTATTTGCTTGCCTGCTTTTACTGGTATTCGGGACGATTTAACGGAAGGTTTTATGCTGAGCATTCTCTGGAATCTGGCGGCGTTCATTGTTGCACTGGGTGTACTGATTACCGTGCATGAATTTGGCCATTTCTGGGTTGCTCGCCGTTGTGGTGTGCGGGTAGAGCGATTCTCCATTGGTTTTGGCAAATCACTCTGGACGCGCACCGACCGTCACGGCACGGAATTTGTCATCGCCCTTATCCCGCTTGGCGGCTACGTCAAAATGCTCGACGAACGTGTTGAGCCTGTCGCTCCCGAACTGCGACACAGTGCGTTTAACAACAAAACCGTTGGACAACGCGCCGCTATCATCGCTGCCGGACCGGTAGCCAACTTCATCTTTGCGATTTTCGCTTACTGGCTGGTGTTTATCATCGGCGTCCCTGGCGTGCGTCCGGTAGTGGGGGATATTGCCCCTGACTCCATCGCGGCGAGTGCGCAAATTACCTCCGGGATGGAACTTAAAGCGATTGATGGCATCGAAACCCCTGATTGGGATGCCGTGCGACTGCAGCTGGTAGCCAAAATTGGCGATCCGCAGACAACTATCAGCGTATCGCCGTTTGGGTCAGACGCGCGTCAGGACAAAGTACTGGATTTACGCCACTGGCGTTTCGAGCCAGACAAAGAGGATCCCGTCGCTGCGCTGGGCATTCGTCCCCGCGGCGCGCAGATTGAGCCGGTATTAGCCGAAGTACAGGCAAATTCGGCGGCGAGCAAAGCGGGTTTGCAAGCTGGCGACAGGATCGTTAAAGTCGATGGTCAACCATTAACAGAGTGGATGACCTTTGTTACTCTGGTGCGCGATAATCCGGGGACGTCCCTCGCGCTGGAAGTTGAAAGGCAAGGCAGTCCGCTTTCGCTGACGCTGATCCCGGATACGAAGTCGGTCGGCAAAAAGGCAGAAGGGTTTGCAGGCGTTGTGCCAAAAGTGATCCCGCTGCCAGATGAGTACAAGACAATACGCCAGTATGGGCCGTTCAGCGCCATTCTTGAAGCCACGGATAAAACATGGCAACTGATGAAGCTGACGGTCAACATGTTGGGGAAATTGATAACCGGTGATGTGAAACTGAACAACCTCAGTGGGCCAATCTCGATTGCTCAGGGGGCTGGGATGTCAGCGGAGTTCGGGGTGATTTACTATCTCATGTTCCTCGCGCTTATTAGCGTGAACCTTGGGATTATCAACCTGTTCCCGCTTCCCGTTTTAGACGGGGGTCATCTGCTGTTTTTAGCGATTGAAAAGCTAAAAGGCGGGCCGGTATCCGAGCGAGTTCAAGACTTTAGTTATCGCATTGGCTCGATTTTGCTGGTGCTGTTAATGGGGCTTGCACTTTTCAATGATTTCTCTCGGTTGTAAGAGAGTTAGTTAGGAAGAACGCATAATAACGATGGCGATGAAAAAGTTGCTCATAGCGTCGCTGCTGTTTAGCAGCGCCACCGTATACGGTGCTGACGGGTTCGTAGTGAAAGATATTCATTTCGAAGGCCTTCAGCGTGTCGCCGTTGGTGCGGCCCTCCTCAGTATGCCTGTGCGCCCCGGCGATACGGTTAATGATGAAGATATCAGTAACACCATCCGTGCTCTGTTTGCCACCGGCAACTTCGAGGACGTCCGCGTCCTGCGCGATGGTGATACGCTGCTGGTACAGGTAAAAGAACGTCCAACGATCGCCAGTATCACTTTCTCCGGCAACAAGTCGGTGAAAGATGACATGCTCAAGCAAAACCTTGAAGCATCGGGTGTTCGTGTGGGTGAATCTCTGGACCGCACAACCCTTTCAGACATTGAAAAAGGTCTGGAAGACTTCTACTACAGCGTCGGTAAATACAGCGCCAGCGTGAAAGCGGTTGTCACTCCGCTCCCGCGTAACCGTGTTGACCTGAAGCTGGTCTTCCAGGAAGGTGTTTCTGCGAAGATCCAGCAGATCAACATCGTGGGTAACCACGCGTTCAGCACCGACGAACTGATCTCGACCTTCCAGCTGCGCGATGAAGTGCCGTGGTGGAACGTGGTTGGCGATCGTAAATACCAAAAACAGAAGCTGGCGGGCGACCTTGAAACCCTGCGCAGCTACTATCTGGATCGCGGTTATGCCCGCTTCAACATCGACTCGACTCAGGTCAGTCTGACTCCGGACAAGAAAGGTATCTACATTACGGTTAACATCACTGAAGGCGATCAGTACAAGCTTTCTGGTGTTGAAGTGAGTGGTAACCTGGCGGGGCATTCTGCTGAGATCGAATCGCTGACCAAAATTCAGCCGGGCGATCTGTACAGCGGATCCAAAGTCACCAAAATGGAAGACAGCATTAAGAAGCTGCTCGGCCGCTATGGTTATGCCTATCCGCGCGTACAAACTCAGCCGGAAATCAACGATGCGGATAAAACCGTTAAGCTGCACGTTAACGTTGATGCGGGTAACCGTTTCTACGTGCGTAAGATCCGCTTCGTCGGTAATGACACCTCTAAAGACTCCGTTCTGCGTCGTGAAATGCGTCAGATGGAAGGGGCGTGGCTGGGCAGCGACCTGGTCGACCAGGGTAAAGAGCGTCTGAACCGTCTGGGCTATTTTGAAACCGTAGATACTGAAACTCAGCGTGTACCGGGCAGCCCGGATCAGGTTGATGTCGTTTATAAAGTGAAAGAGCGTAACACCGGTAGCTTTAACTTCGGCGTGGGCTACGGCACGGAAAGCGGCGTGAGTTTCCAGGTAGGCGTCCAGCAGGATAACTGGCTGGGTACGGGTTACTCTGTTGGTATTAACGGTACCAAAAACGACTACCAGACCTACTCTGAGTTCTCCGTTACCAACCCATACTTCACCGTTGACGGTGTGAGCCTGGGCGGTCGTATCTTCTATAACGACTTTAAAGCGGATGATGCAGATCTGTCTTCCTACACCAACAAAAGTTACGGTGTGGACGGAACGCTTGGCTTCCCGGTTAACGAATACAACACCCTGCGAGCGGGCTTAGGTTACGTGCATAACGACCTGTCCAACATGCAGCCGCAGGTGGCGATGTGGCGTTATCTGGATTCCATCGGCCAGTCGGCGAGTACCTCCAGCGATGACAACGGTTTTGCTGCAGATGACTTCACCTTCAACTATGGCTGGACCTACAACCGTCTTGACCGCGGTTTCTTCCCAACGGAAGGCTCTCGCGTCAACCTGAACGGTAAGGTGACCATTCCTGGTTCCGATAACGAGTTCTACAAGGTGACGCTGGATACCGCGTCCTACTTCCCGATTGATGACGATCACAAGTGGGTGGTGCTGGGTCGTACCCGTTGGGGCTATGGTGACGGTATCGGCAGTAAAGAGTTGCCGTTCTATGAGAACTTCTACGCGGGTGGTTCAAGCACCGTGCGTGGCTTCCAGTCTAACAACATTGGTCCGAAAGCGGTTTATTACGGCGGTAATGATGAAGATAACTGCGCAAGCCGTGATCCAAAACAAGTATGTAGCTCTGATGATGCGGTAGGCGGTAACGCCATGGCCGTGGCCAGCCTGGAGTTCATCACCCCAACGCCATTTATCAGTGATAAATACGCGAACTCCGTACGTACGTCCTTCTTCTGGGATGCGGGTACGGTGTGGGATACCAACTGGGAGAATACTGCCCAGATGCGCGCGGCTGGCGTTCCAGACTATAGCGATCCGGGCAATATTCGCATGTCTGCCGGTATCGCATTACAATGGATGTCACCGCTGGGGCCGTTGGTCTTCTCCTACGCCCAGCCGTTTAAGAAATACGATGGAGACAAAGCGGAGCAATTCCAGTTTAACATTGGTAAAACCTGGTAATAATCCGCTGCAATGGAATGCGTTGGCAGTGTAGCGCTGACAACCGGCGATCGGTAAAACGGTCGCCTTGCCACGCAAAGAACGGTACCTTCTGGTGCCAATGGGATGGTAAGGAGTTAATTGTGAAAAAGTGGTTATTAGCTGCAGGTCTCGGTTTAGCGATGGCAACTTCTGCTCAGGCAGCAGACAAAATCGCAATCGTCAACATGGGTAATTTGTTCCAGCAGGTCGCTCAGAAAACAGGTGTTTCTGCGACTCTGGAAAACGAATTCAAAGGCCGTGCGAGCGAACTGCAGCGTATGGAAGGCGATCTTCAGTCCAAAATGCAGCGTCTGCAGCGTGATGGTTCTACCATGAAAGCAAGCGATCGCAGCAAACTGGAAAAAGACGTTATGGCTCAGCGCCAGACCTTCTCCCAGAAAGCGCAGGCTTTCGAGCAGGATCGTCAGCGTCGTTCTAACGAAGAGCGTGGCAAGCTGGTGACTCGCATTCAGACTGCTGTTAAAGCAGTTGCTGCCGATCAGAGCATCGATCTGGTTGTTGATGCGAACGCCGTTGCTTTCAACAGTAGCGATGTTAAAGACATCACCGCTGATGTTCTGAAACAGGTTAAATAAGTAATGCCTTCAATTCGACTGGCTGATTTAGCTCAGCAGTTGGATGCAGAATTACACGGTGATGGCGATATCGTCATCACCGCTGTTGCGTCCATGCAATCTGCTAAAGCTGGCACGATTACCTTCATGGTAAGCCCTAAGTACCGTGAACAACTGGCTCAATGCCAGGCGTCAGCTGTTGTTCTGACGCAGGACGATCTTCCTTTTGCCACTGGAAGCGCGCTGGTAGTGAAAAATCCCTACCTGACGTATGCACGCATGGCTCAAATTCTTGATACCACGCCGCAGCCGGCGCAGAACATTGCTGCCAGTGCAGCGATTGATCCGACGGCTAAGCTGGGTAACAACGTGGCCGTTGGCGCGAATGCGGTTATTGAATCTGGCGTTGAGCTGGGCGATAACGTCGTCATTGGCCCTGGATGCTTCGTTGGGAAAAATACGAAAATCGGCGCTGGCACCCGTTTATGGGCCAATGTGTCCGTTTATCATGACGTTGAAATTGGCGAAAACTGCCTCGTCCAGTCCAGTACCGTGATTGGTTCTGATGGCTTTGGTTACGCGAACGATCGCGGTAACTGGGTTAAGATCCCGCAGCTTGGTCGCGTTATTATTGGCGATCGCGTGGAGATCGGGGCCTGTACCACGATCGATCGTGGTGCACTCGACGACACGATCATTGGCAATGGTGTTATCATCGATAACCAGTGCCAGATTGCGCATAACGTTGTGATTGGCGACAATACCGCGGTTGCGGGGGGCGTCATCATGGCGGGCAGCCTGAAAATTGGTCGTTACTGCATGATTGGCGGCGCGAGCGTGATTAATGGCCATATGGAAATATGCGACAAGGTGACGGTGACGGGCATGGGCATGGTAATGCGTCCTATCACTGAACCTGGCGTCTATTCCTCCGGTATTCCGCTGCAACCCAACAAGGTATGGCGTAAAACAGCAGCTCTGGTGATGAACATTGATGATATGAGCAAGCGACTCAAGTCTCTTGAGCGTAAGATCGATCAACAAGACTAAACGTCACCCGTTTAACGCTATCTTTCCCGGCCTGTCGGCTTTCTAATAAACCGGCAGGCCGTGTTATTATTGTTATCAGTACATTTTGACAGGAAGAGTATTTTGACTACTGACACTCATACTCTGCATATTGAAGAGATTTTAGAACTTCTGCCGCACCGCTACCCGTTTTTGCTGGTAGACCGTGTGCTGGATTTTGAAGAAGGTCGTTTTCTGCGCGCAGTGAAAAATGTTTCCGTGAACGAGCCGTTCTTCCAGGGACACTTCCCGGGTAAGCCTATCTTCCCGGGTGTGTTGATTCTGGAAGCGATGGCTCAGGCTACCGGTATTCTGGCGTTTAAAAGCGTCGGTAAGCTGGAGCCGGGTGAACTGTATTACTTCGCAGGTATTGATGAAGCGCGCTTCAAGCGTCCTGTCGTGCCTGGTGATCAGATGATCATGGAAGTCACTTTTGAAAAAACGCGTCGTGGCCTGACTCGCTTCAAAGGCGTAGCGCTGGTTGACGGCAAAGTTGTTTGCGAAGCGACGATGATGTGTGCTCGTAGCCGGGAGTCCTGATACGTGATTGATAAATCCGCCTTTATTCATCCTACCGCTATTGTGGAAACGGGTGCCATCATTGGCGCAAACGTCCACATTGGCCCGTTCTGTATTGTTGGACCCCATGTCGAAATTGGTGAGGGTACAGTACTGAAATCTCACGTTGTCGTGAATGGTCACACGACCATTGGCTGCAATAACGAGATCTATCAGTTCGCTTCCATCGGCGAAGTTAACCAGGATCTGAAATATGCTGGTGAGTCGACCCGTCTGGAAATTGGCGATCGTAACCGTATTCGCGAAAGCGTCACCATTCATCGTGGAACAGTGCAGGGTGGTGGGTTGACGAAGGTGGGCAGCGACAACCTGTTCATGGTGAATGCGCACATTGCGCACGACTGTGCCGTGGGCGATCGCTGTATTCTTGCCAACAACGCAACGCTGGCAGGACACGTATCGGTTGATGACTTCGCAATTATTGGCGGCATGACCGCAGTCCATCAGTTCTGCATCATTGGTGCACACGTGATGGTCGGCGGATGCTCCGGTGTGGCGCAGGACGTCCCGCCGTATGTGATTGCGCAGGGCAACCATGCCACGCCGTTTGGCGTGAACATCGAAGGCCTCAAGCGTCGTGGCTTTAGCCGCGAAGCGATTACTGCTATCCGCAACGCGTACAAACTGCTGTACCGTAGCGGTAAAACGCTGGAAGAGGCGAAGCCGGAAATTGCCGAGCTGGCGAATAAGCATCCTGAAGTGAACGCGTTCATGGAGTTCTTTGACCGTTCCACGAGGGGTCTGATTCGTTAATGGTCGACAGTCGTCCGCTTACGATAGCCCTGGTCGCCGGAGAAACCTCCGGCGATATTCTTGGTGCAGGTCTCATCCGGGCGCTTAAGGCGCGCGTACCCAATGCTCGCTTTGTTGGCGTGGCTGGCCCGCTGATGCAGGCCGAAGGCTGTGAAGCCTGGTATGAAATGGAAGAGCTGGCCGTGATGGGCATCGTCGAGGTGCTGGGGCGCCTGCGACGCCTGCTGCATATTCGTGCCGATCTCACCCGCCGCTTTACCGAACTCAAACCCGATGTGTTTGTCGGTATCGATGCACCTGATTTCAACATTACCCTCGAAGGTAATCTGAAAAAGCAGGGCATCAAAACCATTCACTATGTCAGTCCGTCCGTCTGGGCGTGGCGACAGAAACGCGTTTTCAAAATCGGACGGTCCACCAATCTGGTGCTGGCTTTCCTGCCTTTCGAAAAAGCGTTTTACGACAGATTTAATGTTCCGTGCCGTTTTATCGGTCATACCATGGCGGATGCGATGCCGCTGGATCCGGATAAAAACGCGGCGCGAGACGTGCTGGGTATCCCGCATGATGTGCACTGTCTGGCGTTGCTGCCGGGCAGCCGTGGCGCAGAGGTCGAGATGCTGAGCGCTGATTTCCTGAAGACCGCGCAGATTCTTCGCCAGACCTGGCCCGATCTTGAAGTGGTTGTGCCGCTGGTGAATGCTAAACGCCGCGAGCAGTTCGAGCGTATCAAAGCCGACGTTGCCCCGGATCTTCACGTTCGTCTTCTCGACGGGAAAGGGCGGGAAGCCATGTATGCAAGCGATGCCGCACTGCTGGCTTCCGGCACGGCAGCGCTGGAGTGTATGCTGGCGAAATGCCCGATGGTGGTCGGTTATCGCATGAAGCCGTTTACCTTCTGGCTGGCAAAACGTCTGGTGAAAACGGATTATGTCTCCCTGCCAAACCTGCTTGCCGGGCGCGAGCTGGTGAAAGAGCTGTTGCAGGATGAGTGCCAGCCGCAGGCGCTTGCGGATGCCCTGCTGCCGCTGCTGGCCAACGGCAAGACCAGCCACCAGATGCACGATACTTTCCGTGAACTGCATCAGCAGATCCGCTGTAATGCTGATGAGCAGGCGGCTGATGCAGTGCTGGAGTTAGCAAAATGATGGAATTTACTTATCCCCACACGCACCTCGTTGCCGGAGTGGATGAAGTCGGGCGCGGCCCGTTGGTCGGTGCCGTGGTGACCGCGGCGGTGATCCTCGATCCAACGCGCCCGATTATGGGTCTGAACGACTCAAAAAAACTCAGTGAGAAGCGCCGTCTTGCGCTGTTCGATGAAATTAAAGAGAAGGCGCTGGCGTGGAGCGTAGGGCGCGCAGAGCCGAATGAAATCGACGAACTGAATATTCTGCACGCCACGATGCTGGCAATGCAGCGAGCCGTTGCTGGCCTGAAGGTTGTGCCTGAATATGTGCTGATCGACGGTAACCGTTGCCCGGCGCTGCCGATGCCTTCGATGGCCGTCGTTAAAGGCGACAGCCGCGTCGCAGAGATCAGTGCAGCGTCTATTATTGCCAAAGTGACGCGCGACGCCGAAATGGCCGCGCTGGACCTCACTTATCCCGCGTATGGTTTCGCCCAGCATAAGGGATATCCAACGGCTTTCCATCTGGAAAAGCTGGCTGAACATGGCGCAACTGAACATCATCGGCGCAGCTTTGGCCCGGTGAAGCGCGCGCTGGGACTGGTGTCCTGAATCAAGACGCAAGCAATTAAGTAACGCGGGATCTAAAGATGGCTGAACCACGTTTCGTACACCTGCGGGTGCATAGCGACTACTCCATGATCGATGGGCTGGCAAAGACCGGGCCGCTGGTAAAAAAGGCGGCCTCGCTTGGCATGCCTGCGCTGGCGATCACCGATTTTACCAACCTGTGCGGCCTGGTTAAGTTCTACGGGACGGCGCATGGCGCGGGGATGAAGCCTATCGTCGGTGCGGATTTCCATGTGCAGAGCGATCTCATCGGCGATGAACTGACGCAAATCTCCGTGTTGGCTATGAACAATACGGGTTACCAAAACCTCACTCTGCTTATCTCAAAAGCCTATCAGCGCGGTTATGGGGCGCTGGGTCCGTGGATTGACAGGGAATGGCTGGCTGAGCTGAACGAAGGGCTGCTGCTGATCTCCGGCGGCCGTATGGGCGATGTCGGTAAATCCCTGCTGCGCGGTAACAGCGCGCTGGTGGATCAGTGCGTCTCGTTCTATGAAGAGTACTTCCCGAATCGTTACTATCTGGAGCTGATTCGCACCGGCCGTCAGGATGAAGAGAACTATCTGCACGCTGCTGTCGCGCTGGCAGAAGAGCGCGGCTTGCCCGTGGTGGCAACGAATGACGTGCGTTTCCTGGAGTCCGGCGATTTTGATGCGCATGAAATTCGCGTCGCTATCCACGATGGCTTCACTCTCGACGATCCAAAGCGTCCGCGGAACTACTCATCGCAGCAGTATATGCGCAGCGAAGAGGAGATGTGCGAGCTCTTCTCCGACATTCCGGAAGCGCTGGAAAACAGCGTAGAGATTGCCAAGCGCTGTAACGTGACCGTGCGCCTCGGCGAATACTTCCTGCCGCAGTTCCCGACCGGGGACATGACCACGGAAGATTTCCTGGTCATGAAATCGAAAGAAGGTCTGGAAGAGCGTCTCGAATTCCTGTTCCCGGATGAAGAAGAGCGTAAAAAACGTCGTCCGGAGTATGACGAACGCCTGGATATTGAACTCCAGGTGATTAACCAGATGGGCTTCCCGGGCTACTTCCTGATCGTAATGGAGTTTATCCAGTGGTCGAAGGATAACGGCGTGCCGGTAGGTCCGGGCCGTGGCTCGGGTGCGGGCTCACTGGTGGCGTATGCGCTGAAGATTACCGACCTCGATCCGCTGGAATTTGACCTGCTGTTCGAACGTTTCCTTAACCCGGAACGTGTCTCCATGCCCGACTTCGACGTCGACTTCTGCATGGAAAAACGCGACCAGGTGATTGAGCACGTGGCCGATATGTACGGTCGTGACGCGGTTTCGCAGATCATTACCTTCGGTACCATGGCGGCGAAAGCGGTTATCCGCGACGTGGGCCGCGTGCTGGGTCATCCGTACGGTTTTGTCGATCGTATTTCAAAGCTGGTGCCGCCCGATCCGGGCATGACGCTGGCAAAAGCCTTTGAAGCTGAACCTCAGCTGCCGGAAATCTACGAAGCTGATGAAGAGGTAAAAGCGCTGATCGACATGGCGCGCAAGCTTGAAGGCGTGACGCGTAACGCCGGTAAGCATGCGGGGGGCGTGGTTATCGCCCCGACCAAAATCACCGACTTTGCGCCGCTCTACTGCGACGAAGCGGGCCAGCACCCGGTCACCCAGTTCGATAAAAACGACGTGGAATACGCCGGGCTGGTGAAGTTCGACTTCCTCGGCCTGCGTACGTTGACCATCATCAACTGGGCGCTGGAGATGATCAACGCCCGCCGCGAGAAGAACGGCGAGCCGCCGCTGGATATCGCGGCCATCCCGCTGGATGACAAGAAAAGTTTCGACATGCTGCAGCGCTCGGAGACGACAGCCGTCTTCCAGCTTGAATCCCGCGGCATGAAAGATCTGATTAAGCGCCTGCAGCCCGACTGCTTCGAAGATATGATCGCGCTGGTGGCCCTGTTCCGTCCGGGCCCGCTGCAGTCAGGGATGGTGGATAACTTTATCGACCGTAAACACGGGCGCGAAGAGATTTCCTACCCGGACGTACAGTGGCAGCATGAAAGCCTGAAACCGGTGCTGGAACCGACCTACGGCATCATCCTGTATCAGGAACAGGTCATGCAGATCGCCCAGGTGCTTTCCGGCTATACCCTTGGCGGCGCGGACATGCTGCGTCGTGCGATGGGTAAGAAAAAGCCGGAAGAGATGGCCAAGCAGCGCTCTATCTTTGAAGATGGGGCGAAGAAAAACGGCGTCGATGGCGAACTGGCGATGAAAATCTTCGACCTGGTGGAGAAATTCGCCGGGTACGGATTTAACAAATCTCACTCCGCCGCCTATGCTTTGGTTTCGTATCAAACGCTGTGGCTCAAGGCCCACTATCCCGCTGAGTTTATGGCGGCGGTAATGACCGCCGATATGGACAACACTGAGAAGGTGGTTGGCCTGGTGGACGAGTGCTGGCGCATGGGGCTGAAGATCCTGCCGCCGGATATTAACTCGGGTCTGTACCATTTCCACGTTAACGATGACGGGGAGATCGTCTACGGGATCGGCGCGATCAAAGGCGTGGGTGAGGGGCCGATCGAGGCGATCATCGAAGCGCGTAATAACGGTGGCTACTTCCGTGAGCTGTTCGATCTGTGCGCCCGTACCGATACCAAAAAACTGAACCGCCGCGTGCTGGAAAAACTGATCATGTCCGGCGCGTTTGACAGGCTGGGGCCACACCGTGCCGCGCTGATGAACTCGCTCGGCGATGCGTTGAAGGCGGCCGATCAGCATGCAAAAGCGGAAGCCATTGGCCAGGCGGATATGTTCGGCGTGCTGGCGGAAGAGCCAGAGCAGATCGAGCAGTCCTATTCCAACTGCCAGCCGTGGCCAGAACAGGTAGTACTGGACGGCGAGCGGGAAACGTTAGGTCTGTACCTGACGGGTCACCCGATCAACCAGTATCTTAAAGAAATTGAGCGCTATGTCGGCGGCCACAGGCTTAAAGACATGCATCCGACAGAACGTGGTAAGATCACCACGGCTGCGGGGCTCGTGATTGCTGCAAGGGTAATGGTCACCAAGCGCGGCAATCGTATCGGCATCTGTACGTTAGATGACCGTTCCGGGCGTCTGGAGGTGATGCTGTTCACCGACGCGCTGGATAAATACCAGCAATTGCTGGAAAAAGACCGCATACTTATCGTCAGCGGACAGGTCAGCTTTGATGACTTCAGCGGGGGGCTTAAAATGACCGCCCGCGAAGTGATGGACATTGACGAAGCCCGGGAAAAATATGCTCGCGGGCTTGCTATCTCGCTGACGGACAGGCAAATTGATGACCAGCTTTTAAACCGACTCCGTCAGTCTCTGGAACCCCACCGCTCGGGGACCATTCCAGTACATCTCTACTATCAGAGGGCGGATGCACGTGCGCGGTTGCGCTTTGGTGCAACGTGGCGTGTCTCTCCGAGCGATCGTTTACTGAACGATCTCCGTGGCCTCATTGGTTCGGAGCAGGTGGAACTGGAGTTTGACTAATACAGGAATACTATGAGTCTGAATTTCCTTGATTTCGAACAGCCGATTGCTGAGCTGGAAGCGAAAATCGATTCTCTGACAGCGGTAAGCCGTCAGGATGAAAAACTGGATATTAACATCGACGAAGAAGTGCATCGTCTGCGCGAAAAAAGCGTAGAGCTGACGCGCAAAATCTTTGCCGATCTCGGCGCATGGCAGATCGCGCAGCTGGCGCGTCATCCACAGCGTCCGTACACCCTGGATTATGTCCGCCTGGCGTTTGACGAATTTGACGAACTGGCAGGCGACCGCGCATACGCTGACGATAAAGCTATCGTCGGCGGTATCGCGCGTCTGGATGGACGTCCGGTGATGATCATTGGTCACCAGAAAGGCCGTGAAACCAAAGAGAAGATCCGTCGTAACTTCGGTATGCCAGCACCAGAAGGCTACCGTAAGGCCCTGCGTCTGATGGAGATGGCTGAGCGTTTCAATATGCCAATCATCACCTTCATCGACACGCCGGGTGCATACCCAGGCGTAGGCGCGGAAGAGCGCGGCCAGTCTGAAGCTATCGCACGCAACCTGCGCGAGATGTCTCGCCTGAAGGTTCCGGTCATCTGTACCGTTATCGGTGAGGGTGGTTCCGGCGGCGCGCTGGCGATTGGCGTGGGCGATAAAGTGAATATGCTGCAGTACAGCACCTATTCCGTTATCTCCCCGGAAGGCTGTGCGTCCATTCTGTGGAAAAGCGCCGACAAAGCGCCGCTGGCCGCGGAAGCGATGGGCATCATTGCGCCGCGTCTGAAAGAGCTGAAGCTGATCGACACCGTTATCCCGGAGCCTCTGGGCGGCGCGCATCGTAAGCCGGAAGTGATGGCTGCTTCCCTGAAAGCACAGCTGCTGGCCGACCTGGCCGATCTGGACGTCCTGAGCAAAGAAGACCTGCTCAACCGTCGTTACCAGCGTCTGATGACCTACGGTTACGCGTAAGCTTCACAATTATCTGAAAAGCCGCACATTGTTGCGGCTTTTTTTATACCTGCCGTTTACCTTAACTATGCTTATCTGATGTTTTTCAAGGAGGTAAACCATGAACATCATTGCCATCATGGGGCCACACGGCGTCTTTTATAAAGACGAGCCCATCAAGGAGCTGGAGCAAGCTCTTAAAGCACGCGGTTATCAGCTGATCTGGCCGCAAAACAGCGCCGATCTGCTGAAATTCATCGAACATAATCCGCGCATCTGTGGCGTGATATTCGACTGGGACGAATACGACATGGAGCTGTGCAGCGAGATCAACAGGCTGAATGAATACCTTCCGCTCTACGCCTTTATCAACACACACTCGACCATGGACGTCAGCGCGCACGATATGCGCATGGCGCTGTGGTTCTTCGAATACTCGCTCGGCGTGGCCGAGGACATTGCGACCCGCATTCAGCAGTACACCGGTGAATACCTGGATAACATCACGCCGCCGTTTACGCGCGCGCTGTTCACCTATGTGAAAGAGGGGAAATACACCTTCTGTACGCCGGGACACATGGCCGGAACGGCCTATCAAAAAAGCCCGGTGGGGTGCCTGTTCTATGATTTCTTCGGCGGCAACACCCTGAAAGCAGACGTGTCGATTTCAGTGACAGAACTGGGTTCTCTGCTGGATCACACCGGCCCACATCTTGAAGCTGAAGAGTATATCGCCCGCACCTTTGGCGCCGAGCAGAGCTATATGGTGACCAATGGCACCTCGACCTCGAACAAAATCGTCGGGATGTACGCCGCGCCAACCGGAAGCACGTTGCTGATTGACCGTAACTGCCATAAATCGCTCGCGCACCTGCTGATGATGAGCGACGTCGTCCCGATCTGGCTGTCACCCACACGTAACGCGCTCGGTATCCTCGGCGGCATTCCGCGACGGGAGTTCACGCACCAGGCCATCGAAAGTAAGGTTGCGGCGATCCCCGACGCAAGCTGGCCTGTCCATGCGGTAATCACCAACTCCACCTATGACGGTCTGCTGTATAACACGAACTGGATCAAGCAGACGCTGGACGTACCGTCGATCCACTTCGATTCCGCGTGGGTGCCGTACACCAATTTCCACCCGATTTACGCGGGTAAAAGCGGCATGAGCGGCGAGCGCGTGCCGGGCAAGGTCTTTTTCGAAACGCAGTCGACGCACAAAATGCTGGCCGCGTTTTCGCAGGCTTCGTTAATCCATATTAAAGGCGAGTACGATGAGGATACGTTTAACGAAGCCTTTATGATGCACACCACCACCTCACCGAGCTATCCGCTGGTGGCCTCTATCGAGACGGCGGCGGCGATGCTGCGCGGCAATCCGGGTAAACGCCTGATTAACCGCTCGGTGGAACGGGCGCTGCATTTCCGTAAAGAGGTCCAGCGGCTGAAGGATGAGGCCGACGGCTGGTTCTTCGATATCTGGCAGCCGGAAGAGATCGACGAGGCGGAGTGCTGGCCCGTCGCGCCGGGAGAGAGCTGGCACGGCTTCCGGGATGCTGATGCGGACCATATGTTCCTCGATCCGGTTAAGGTGACGATCCTGACGCCGGGCATGGACGAACAGGGCGTGATGGGCGAGGAGGGGATCCCTGCCGCACTGGTGGCGAAGTTCCTTGACGAGCGCGGCGTGGTGGTGGAGAAGACCGGTCCTTACAATCTGCTGTTCCTGTTCAGCATAGGGATCGATAAAACACGGGCGATGGGTTTGCTCCGCGGGCTGATGGAGTTCAAGCGCGCGTACGATCTCAACCTGCGGGTGAAGAACATGCTGCCGGATCTCTACGCGGAAGATCCTGACTTTTACCGCAACATGCGCATTCAGGATCTGGCCCAGGGGATCCACCGGCTGATCCGCCAGCACGATCTGCCGCGCCTGATGCTCCAGGCGTTTGACGTCCTGCCTGACATGAAGCTGACGCCGCACAAGGCCTGGCAGCGGCAGGTGAAAGGCGAAGTCGAAACCGTTGAGCTGGAAAATCTGGTCGGGCGGGTATCGGCCAACATGATCCTGCCGTATCCGCCGGGCGTGCCGCTGCTGATGCCGGGTGAGATGATCACCGAGGAGAGCCGGGCGGTGCTCGATTTTCTGCTGATGCTCTGTTCGGTAGGACGTCACTATCCAGGCTTTGAAACGGATATCCACGGCGCGAAACGCGATGAAAACGGCGTGTACTGGGTGCGAGTCCTAAAATAAAGGTGACCGCTTGCCAGGTGTGGGTTTTCGGTTGTAACGTTCAGGCATCATAAAAAGGAGAAGCTATGCTGGGTTTAAAAGCGGTTCACCATATTGCGATTATCGCCACCGATTATGCGAAAAGTAAGGCCTTCTACTGCGACATTCTTGGGTTTACGCTCATGAGCGAGGCCTACCGCGAGGAGCGTGACTCCTGGAAGGGCGATCTCGCGCTAAACGGGCAGTATGTGATTGAGCTGTTCTCTTTTCCTTTCCCGCCTTCGCGTCCGTCCCGTCCGGAAGCCTGCGGACTGCGTCATCTGGCTTTCAGCGTTGATGACCTTGATAGCGCAGTAAAACACCTGGAAGCGCACGGCGTGACGTGCGAGGCGATTCGCGTCGATCCGTTTACCGATAAGCGTTTCACCTTTTTCAACGATCCGGACGGCCTGCCGCTGGAGCTTTACCAGCAGTAATGTTTGTCCTGTGTGATAATGCCCGCTCAGTTCGGGCATTTTTTATGTGTAATTTCCTATGACCTTACCCGCTATCGCACAAGCCGTTTCACCGTACCGCCAGCTGCTGGTGGGGTTTAGCGGTGGCCTGGATTCCACCGTGTTGCTACATCGCCTTAAGCTCTGGCGCGAGCGGGACCCTGGCGTCCAGCTTCGGGCTATACATATCCACCACGGACTAAGCCGTCATGCAGAGGATTGGGTGGCGCACTGTGAAGCCTTGTGTGAGGCGTGGGCTATCCCGCTCATCGTTGAGCGCGTCACGCTTGCTGATGAAGGATTGGGTATTGAGGCGCAGGCGCGTAAAGCCCGCTATACCGCTTTTGCAGGCGTATTGCTGCCCGGCGAAGCGCTGGTCACGGCGCAGCATCTGGACGATCAGTGCGAAACTTTTTTGCTGGCGCTTAAGCGGGGCAGCGGACCCGCGGGGCTTTCCGCCATGCCGGCACGTTCTGATTTTGCCGGAACGCAATTATTGCGTCCGTTGCTTGGCGAGACACGCGCGTCGCTGGAAGCCTGGGCGCGGGAACATCAGCTGAGCTGGATCGAAGATGAGAGCAACCAGGACGATAGCTACGATCGTAACTTCCTGCGTCTGCGCGTCCTCCCGCTTTTAAGCGAGCGCTGGCCGCATTTCGCCGACGCGACGGCAAGAAGCGCCATGCTGTGTGCCGAACAGGAAAGCCTGCTGGATGAGTTACTCAGCGAGGAGCTGTCTGACCTCATTTCAGAAGACGGAGCGCTGGCAATTGCGCCTCTGGAGGCGATAAGCCCGGCGCGTCGGGCCGCGCTGTTACGTCGCTGGCTCGCCACTCATCATGCTGCGATGCCGTCGCGGGCAATGCTGAGCCGTATCTGGGACGAAGTCGCGCAGGCGCGGGAAGATGCTTCCCCCTGCGTACACCTCAGCGGATATGAGGTCAGACGCTATAAAGGCAAACTCTGGTGGGTAAAATACTCCCCCTCGCTGACCGATGTGGTGCTTCACTGGACCTCACCAGAGGCACCGCTGATATTGCCCCGTGACGCGGGGAGTGTCTCTCTGATGCCGACTGGGCATGTGCGTCTGCCAAAGCCCGGAGAATCCGTCAGCGTGCGCTTTAAGGCTGGCGGATTGCTGCATATCGTCGGACGCAACGGGGGACGGAAGCTGAAAAAGATATGGCAGGAGTACAACGTGCCGCCGTGGCTACGCGACACCACGCCGCTGCTGTTCTACGGTGAAACGCTGATTGCTGCTGCAGGGGTTTTCATCACGGAAGAGGGGTGGACAGAAGAGGGGGCCAGCTTCGAGTGGCGGAAAGCGTAACGGGCAGCCCGGCTGCCCGTTAATGTCATCAGGATTCGCTCACCACGACGGTGCCGATTTGCGGGTGGCTGAAGCTGGCTATTTTGTCCAGACGCAGCTCGCGCGTCGCACCGGCATCTTCCACGACCAGGTATTCCACATTCTTGCGTGAAAGCAGATCGCTGGCCTTCGCCTTCAACACTTCGCCATCTTTTAGCTCCAGCGTCAGTATTAAATGATGCTGGCAGGCGAGTTCGAGGTTGTCATAGTCATCACAATTGATGGGTTGATAAGTATCATTCATCGACATAATCGCTCACCAGTAAATTCGCCGCAGCATACGCTGCTTTTTCCCTGACCGACTCTGAAAGGCTCTCATCAGAGGCCACTTCATTAAGCACTTTCAATACACAGCCCAACGCGTCCGGGACATACCCCAGATCTCCGCTGGCGATTTCCGCATACCGTTTGCGAATTAACTCACAATAATTATTCACATCCCCTCCCGCCAGCGCACTGACTTACTGTGAGATATCATTAAGCCTACGAAGATAAACTCGGTTTAGCAAGGTGACTATACCATACTCATTTAAGCAATATCAGCGCCTTGATAGCGGTGTATTTATTACTCGGTAACAGCCTTTTGCCTCCGTTTTCGCTACAATGTGCGGCTGATTCGAATGGAGTTCTCTCATGGCGCTGAAAGCGACAATTTATAAAGCAGTGGTCAACGTGGCCGATCTTGATCGCAACCAGTTTCTGGACGCGTCGCTTACGCTGGCACGCCACCCCTCCGAAACACAGGAGCGTATGATGCTGCGCCTGCTGGCGTGGATTAAGTATGCTGATGAACGTCTGCAGTTTACCCGTGGGTTAAGTGCGGAAGACGAGCCTGAAGCCTGGCTGCGCAACGACCATCTGGGGATCGATTTATGGATTGAACTCGGTCTGCCGGACGAGCGCAGGATTAAAAAGGCGTGTACTCAGTCTGCGGAAGTGGCGTTATTCGCCTACAACCAGCGCGCGGCGGAGATTTGGTGGCAGCAAAATAAGAATAAATGCGCGCAGTTTAAAAATCTCGCCGTCTGGTATCTGGATGATGAACAGCTGGCGCAGTTGAGTGAGTTCGCCAGCCGGACGATGGCGCTGCAGGCAACGATCCAGGACGGAGCCATCTGGCTTTCTGATTCTCAGAATAATCTGGAAATTCATCTGACAGCCTGGCAGCCTGCGTCATGATCGTCTTGTCCCGAAGCGTCAGCATCCCTGATAGCGAGCTGGAGATCGCCGCCATCCGTGCTCAGGGCGCGGGCGGGCAGCACGTCAACAAGGCGTCGACGGCTATCCATTTGCGTTTTGACATTCGGGCATCAAGCCTGCCAGAGTATTATAAAGAAAGCCTGCTTGCCGCCAGCCATCATCTGATCACCAGCGATGGCGTGATTGTGATCAAAGCCCAGGAGTACCGCAGCCAGGAATTAAACCGGGAAGCGGCGCTAGCCAGGCTGGTGGCGGTCATCAAAGAGTTAACGGCAGTACAAAAAAGCCGCCGGGCAACGCGGCCAACCCGCGCATCGAAAGAGCGTCGGCTGTCCTCGAAAGCCCAAAAATCCACAGTGAAAGCATTACGCGGTAAAGTTCGTCGCCCGATGGAGTGACGAGAGGGAACACAATTTTCATAAGGAATTCATTGTGAAAAAAACATTATTTTCAGCGCTGGCAGTGAGTACATTGTTTGCGCTTTTCGGGTGTAACAACCGTTCTGAAACGCAGGTTTTGCAGCCAGCGCAGAATGAAGAGTTAAAGCCAATGCAGCAGAGCTGGCGCGGCGTATTGCCTTGCGCGGACTGCGAAGGCATTGAAACGTCACTGTTCCTGCAAAAAGACGGTACCTGGGTGATGAACCAGCGCTACCAGGGCGCGAAAGAACCCTCTTCATTTGCCACCTACGGGACATGGGCGCGTACGGCGGAGAAGCTGGTCCTGACAGATACCACCGGTGATAAAACCTGGTTCCGCCCTAAAGGTGAGAACATGGAAATGCTCGACCGGGAAGGCAATCCGATTGAATCCCAGCTCAACTACACGCTGACGCCGGTGAAAGCGTCGCTGCCAGCCACGCCAATGGCGATGCGGGGGATGTATTTCTATATGGCGGATGCGGCGATCTTTACTGACTGCGCTACCGGTAAGAAAGTCAGCGTGGCAAACAATGCGCAGCTTGAACGTGATTACGCCGTGGCGCGCGGCAATGACAGCAAGCCGGTATTGCTGACGGTTGACGGCCACTTTACGCTGGAGCCAAACCCGGATAGCGGGGAGATGGTGAAAACGCTGGTGGCAGATAAAGACGCGAAGTTTGCCGCGGGTAAAGACTGTAACAGTAAATAATTTGACGTTGAGCCATTAAAAAACCCCGCCAGAGCGGGGTTTTTTGTTTAGCCTTTGACGGCTTTCACCAGGTAATCAAGAATATCGCCGGTCTTGATCATCTGTTTTTCGCCGCTGCGACGGTATTTGTATTCAATCTCATCGCTGTCGAGGTTACGGTCGCCGATGACGACGGTGTGCGGGATACCGATCAGTTCCATATCGGCAAACATCACGCCCGGACGCTCTTTACGGTCATCCATCAGCACTTCGATACCCTGAGCGCGCAGCTCGGCATACAGCTTCTCGGCCAGCTCCTGCACGCGGTAAGACTTGTGCATGTTCATTGGCAGAATGGCCACCTGGAACGGCGCGATATTGTCCGGCCAGACGATGCCGCGCTCGTCGTAGTTCTGCTCGATGGCCGCAGCCACCACGCGCGTTACCCCGATACCGTAGCAGCCCATGGTCAGGATCTGGTTACGGCCATCTTCACCCTGAACGGCGGCGTTCAGCGCACGAGAGTATTTATCACCCAGCTGGAAGATGTGGCCCACTTCGATACCGCGCTTGATCATCAGCGTACCCTGGCCGTCCGGGCTTGGGTCGCCTGCAACCACGTTACGGATGTCTGCCACTTCTGGCGTCGCTACGTCGCGATCCCAGTTGATGCCGAAGTAATGTTTACCGTCGATGTTAGCACCCGCGGAGAAGTCGCTCATTGCAGCAACCGTGCGGTCAATAACGACAGGAACCGGCATATTCACCGGACCGAGAGAGCCTGGGCCGGCATTCACGACGGCGCGGATTTCCGCTTCCGTGGCGAACGTCAGCGGGCTGGCGACCTGCGGCAGCTTTTCGGCTTTCACTTCGTTCAGTTCATGATCGCCACGCACCAGCAGGGCAACCAGCGGGTAAGCGCTGCCTTCGGTGGATTTCACCAGCAGCGTTTTCACGGTTTTTTCGACTGGCAGACTGAACTGCTCAACCAGCTCGGCGATGGTTTTCGCATTTGGCGTATCAACCAGCGTCATCTCTTGCGTTGCCGCACCGCGAGGTTCTTTTGGTGCCAGCGCTTCTGCAAATTCGATGTTCGCCGCGTAGTCTGAAGAGTCAGAGAAGATCACATCGTCTTCACCGCTCTGCGCCAGAACCTGAAACTCATGGGACGCGCTACCGCCGATGGAGCCGGTATCAGCCTGCACAGCGCGGAAATCCAGACCCATGCGGGAGAAGATTTTGCTGTAAGCCTCGTACATTTTGTCGTAGGTCTCTTGCAGCGATTCCTGTGACGTATGGAAAGAGTAGGCATCTTTCATCAGGAATTCGCGAGAGCGCATCACGCCGAAACGTGGGCGCACTTCGTCACGGAACTTGGTCTGGATCTGGAAGAAGTTCAGCGGCAGCTGTTTGTAAGAGCTCAGTTCATTACGAATCAGATCGGTAATGACTTCCTCATGCGTTGGACCGAGAACGAACGGACGCTCGCCGCGATCGACGAAGCGCAGCAGTTCTGGGCCATATTGCTCCCAACGACCGCTCTCCTGCCACAGGTCAGCGGGCTGAACCACGGGCATGGACACCTCGATAGCACCGGCGTTGTTCATCTCTTCACGCACGATGTTTTCGACTTTTTTCAGGACGCGCACGCCGGTCGGCAGCCAGGTGTATAACCCGGAGGCCAGCTTGCGGATCATCCCGGCGCGCAGCATCAGCTGATGGCTGATCACTTCGGCGTCGGCAGGTGTCTCCTTCAGAGTGGAGAGCAGATATTGGCTAGTACGCATGTTGTTACGGTTCCATTTCGACGATTGGAACAGGCTGAAACGCCAGCCTGACACAAAAAAAGTGGTTTAGTTTACCAGTGTGGCAAAGATGCCAAAAGAGAGGAGAACAAAATTACCTGGGTTCAAGGGCAAACACTTCGAAACCTGCCCCAGTGACGCGCCAGCGCACGTTAAAATCCAGCAGCCAGACGGCGTACGTCTTTCCTGCTTCCTCTTCTTTACGGTAGGCCGGACGGGGGTCCTGTGCCAGAACTTCAGTGATGAAATGCCGTAAGCGAGGATAGCGTTTCTCCAGCTGACTCAGCTGTAAGGCTATCTCAGGCGTAAACGAGACTGGCATATCCGCCTGCGGTGCGTCCTGAGCGTAGCTTGCACGCGCATTCGGGAAGGATTCGGCGAAAGGCAAATAGGGTTTAATGTCGATAACCGGCGTGCCGTCAACCAGGTCCAGGCTGCCCAGCTCAAGGATGACCTGATCCTTCTGGCAACGTATGCCTTTCAGTTCAACCAGCGACATCCCGATCGGATTGGGGCGGAAGGTCGAACGAGTCGCAAACACGCCCATTCTCGCATTTCCGCCCAGGCGCGGGGGACGCACGGTGGGACGCCAGCCGCCTTCCATTGTCTGGTGAAAAACAAATACCACCCATAAGTGACTGAAAGACTCGAGCCCGCGTACCGCATCGGCCTGGTTATAAGGTGCCTGAAGATGAAGCTCGCCGCTGCCGCTGGTGACCAGACCGGGCTGGCGGGGCACGGCGAACTTCTCTTTATACGGAGAGTGGATAACGCCTATTTGCTCAAACTGAAATGCACTCATTTCGCCGTAATGTTCAGCGCAGAACCGATGCAAACCGCCTGACGGTAGCAGCCCGGCGTGCCGCTGGTGACTTCGCAGCTGTGCAGCAGCACCGCGTTAGCTTTCATTTTTGCGGCGTTAATCTGCATGCGTTTACGCGCAGTCGGGATATTCGGTGGAGAGTCCTGATTGGTTGCCTGACAGGATTCACCGCTCACTTCACCCAGTTCACGGAACGGTTTGCCGACCAGTTCGTCAGCCTTGGTGATAATGCGAACCGGCGCAGGGCGAACCACTTTCGGTTTTGCAGGCTCTGTTTTTGGCGGGGTTGCCGTGCTTTGAACGGGTTCAACAGGAGATCTGCTTAGCATAGAACAGCCGCTCAGCATGAGTGCTAAAAGACAGATCGGTAAAGCACGCATAATAATTCCTCAATGGATAATCAAAACGTCAGATATTGAATCAGGTGACTGCACAAATGACAAGACGGGCATAAGCCCGTCCTGATGATATTACACTGAGGTGAGATTACCAGCCTTTAACAGCGCCGCCGTTAAACACTTTGTTGGCTTCCTGGTAAACTTCGTCTGACTGATAGGCCTGGACGAACTTCTTCACGTTTTCCGCGTCTTTGTTATCTTCGCGAGTCACGATCAGGTTAACGTACGGAGAGTCTTTATCTTCAACGAAGATACCGTCTTTCGCTGGCGTCAGGCCAATCTGGCTGGCGTAAGTGGTGTTGATAACGGCCAGGGCAATCTGCGCATCGTCCAGAGAACGCGGCAGCTGCGGTGCTTCCAGTTCAACAATTTTCAGATTTTTCGGGTTCTCGGTGACATCCAGAACGGTTGGCAGCAGGCCAACGCCGTCTTTCAGTTTGATCAGGCCCACTTTCTGCAGCAGCAGCAGGGAGCGTCCGAGGTTGGTTGGATCGTTAGGCACGGCTACCTGAGAGCCCGGCTGCAGTTCGTCCAGCGATTTAATTTTCTTGGAGTAGCCTGCAATCGGGTAGACGAAGGTGTTACCCACGCCAACCAGCTTATAGCCGCGATCTTTGATCTGCTGATCCAGGTATGGCTTATGCTGGAAGGCGTTGGCGTCGATATCGCCTTTGCTCAGCGCTTCGTTCGGCAGAACGTAATCGTTGAAGGTTACGAGCTCAACGTCCAGACCGTATTTTTCTTTCGCCACTTTCTGAGCAACTTCAGCAACCTGCTGTTCTGCACCTACGATAACGCCCACTTTAATATGGTTTGGATCTTTTTCGTCCTGACCGCAACCCACCAGTGCCAGAGATCCAATCAGCGCGCCTACTGCTGCAAAGGTCTTTAATTTAAACGCCATGTTTTATCCTTAACTCATCGAGTTTGTGTTGTGTGTAACGTTATTTGTGCGTAACAGCCCGGACGATGCGATCGCCAGAGAACTGGATTAAGTAAACCAGAACAACCAGCAATACCAGAACGGTATTCATCACGGTAGCGTTATATCCAATATAGCCGTACTGATAACCAATCTGCCCTAAACCGCCAGCGCCAACTGCACCGCCCATCGCGGAATACCCTACCAGAGTAATAAGCGTAATCGTTGCCGCGTTCACCAGGCCCGGCAGTGCTTCAGGCAGCAGAACCTTGCGGACGATCTGCATAGGTGTTGCCCCCATTGCACGAGAAGCTTCAATCAAACCGGTTGGGATCTCCAGCAGGGCGTTCTCCACCATACGGGCGATAAACGGCGCAGCGCCTACGGTCAGCGGAACGATAGCCGCCTGCAGACCAATCGATGTGCCGACGATCACGCGGGTAAACGGAATCATCCACACCAGCAGAATAATGAAGGGGATAGAACGGAAGATGTTCACCAGCGCGGAGAGCGTACGGTAGAGCTTCGCGTTCTCAATGATTTGACCCGGACGCGTCACGTACAGCAGTACGCCTACCGGCAGGCCAATCACAAAACCAAAGAAACCCGATACAAAGGTCATTGCCAGCGTTTCCCAAACGCCGCGAACCAGTAGCCACATCATCGGCTCAGACATAACCCAGTACCTCTACTTTTACATGATGTTCTTGCAGCCAGGCGATTGCCGCCTGGGTTTCTTCCTGCGTGCCGTGCATTTCCGTCAGCATGATGCCGAACTTCACGCCACCGGCGTAATCCATCTGCGCGCTAATAATGTTGTTGTTCACGTTAAAGCGACGCGCGGTTTCGGAAAGCAGAGGGGCATCAACGGACTGACCGGTGAATTCCATACGCAACATCGGGACGCTGTCCGCCGTTGCCTCGGTTTTCAAACGCTCCAGATAATCTTCTGGAATATCCAGATGCAGCGTGGACTGAATAAACTGCTGCGCCAGCGGCGTTTTCGGATGGGAAAATACTTCGCTTACCGTGTCCTGCTCGATCAGTTCACCGTTGCTAATGACCGCCACGCAGTCGCAGATGCGTTTCACCACGTCCATCTCGTGCGTAATAAGGAGGATCGTCAGGCCCAGGCGACGGTTTATGTCCTTCAGCAGTTCCAGAATAGAACGTGTGGTGGCCGGATCCAGTGCGCTGGTAGCTTCGTCGCACAGCAGTACTTTTGGGTTGCTGGCCAGCGCGCGGGCAATAGCAACACGCTGCTTCTGCCCACCGGACAGATTTGCCGGGTAGCTATCATGCTTATCACCCAGACCCACGAGGTCGAGCAGTTCGGTAACGCGACGCTTCACTTCTTCTTTCGGCGTGTTATCCAGCTCCAGCGGTAAGGCGACGTTGCCGAACACCGTGCGGGAAGCCAGCAGGTTAAAGTGCTGGAAGATCATGCCAATTTGACGGCGCGCTTTGGTGAGTTCTTTTTCTGAAAGGGCGGTAAGTTCCTGACCGCCAACTTCTACGCTGCCCTGGGTTGGGCGCTCAAGCAGGTTAACACAACGGATCAGCGTGCTTTTACCCGCACCCGATGCGCCAATGACGCCATAAATTTGACCAGCAGGAACATGCAGGCTGACGTTGTTCAGCGCCTGAATGGTTCGGTTCCCCTGCTGGAACACTTTGGTGATATTGGAAAGTTTAATCATTAGATTATTTTTATCGTATGTAAGTTAGCCGTGGCATTTTCTTCTGCCAGATACGGGTGATGACCGTAAACAAAACGGATGTTAAGGCATCCAGACGTCTAAATCAATCCAACTCTGTACGATGAGCACTTTATTGCGCTGCGATTCATGAGATACTAGCTCAACAGGCCTTTTTCAGGAGCAAACCGGTGGCAAAATCAGTACCCGCAATTTTTCTCGACCGTGATGGCACTATTAATGTGGATCACGGTTATGTGCATGAGATCGATGAATTCGAATTTATCGACGGCGTTATAGAGGCAATGCGCCAGCTAAAAGAGATGGGCTATGCGCTGGTGGTCGTAACGAACCAGTCCGGCATCGCGCGCGGTAAGTTCACCGAAGCGCAGTTTGAGACGCTGACGGAATGGATGGACTGGTCGCTGGCCGATCGCGGGGTCGATCTTGATGGCATTTACTACTGCCCGCACCACCCGCAGGGAACGGTAGAAGAGTATCGTCAGACCTGCGACTGCCGTAAACCGCATCCGGGCATGTTTAACTCTGCGCAGGAGTTCTTGCACATTGATATGGCTGCTTCTTATATGGTGGGCGATAAGCTGGAAGATATGCAGGCGGCCGCAGCGGCGGGAGTGGGTACCAAAATATTAGTGCGTACCGGTAAGCCCGTAACACCAGAAGCAGAAAGTGCAGCGGATTGGGTGATTAATAGTCTGGCAGAGCTGCCAAAAGAGATAAAAAAGCATCAGAAATAGACTTTTTGGCGAAAAGGTGAGCGGTCGAAATAAAAATGCATATTTCCGCTTGTCATTCCTCGGCAGCTCCCTATAATGCGCCTCCATCGACACGGCGGATGTGAATCACTTCACAGTTAACCCGGTCGGTTGAAGAGAAAA
>NZ_JADBRF010000029.1:0-28922 GCF_014930485.1 Enterobacter cloacae complex sp. P47BA
TCAACCGACCGGGTTAACTGTGAAGTGATTCACATCCGCCGTGTCGATGGAGGCGCATTATAGGGAGTTCTCCGCGGGCCGCAACCGCTAAATGACAGAAAAATGACTGACTGCTGCATTCCCCAGCAAAACCCCGCCTTATACCCTTTTACACACAGAGTTATCCACAGCGCTTCGAAAAAGTGAAAATATGCGAGCGTTGCGCAAACGTTTTCGTTAAAATGCTCGCGCTTAACAAGGAGGCCTCGTCAGGTGTGTTAGATGAGTTTTTCGCTGGAAAATTCATCTAACGCTCTCTGTAATCGTGAAATCCAGGGGATTTACCATGCAACAACGTCGTCCAGTCCGCCGCGCTCTGCTCAGTGTTTCTGATAAAGCCGGTATCGTCGAATTCGCTCAGGCACTTTCTGCACGCGGTGTGGAACTGCTTTCTACAGGCGGTACCGCTCGCCTGTTAGCAGATAAAGGTCTGCCGGTAACCGAAGTGTCCGATTACACCGGTTTCCCGGAAATGATGGATGGACGCGTCAAAACCCTGCACCCGAAAGTGCACGGCGGCATTCTGGGCCGTCGCGGTCAGGACGACGGTATTATGGAACAGCATGATATCGCGCCTATCGATATGGTCGTTGTTAACCTCTACCCGTTTGCCCAGACCGTCGCCCGCGAAGGCTGCTCTCTGGAAGATGCGGTTGAGAATATTGATATTGGCGGCCCAACCATGGTGCGCTCCGCGGCGAAGAACCATAAAGATGTGGCCATCGTGGTGAAGAGCAGCGACTACAGCGCCATTATTAATGAGATGGATGCTAACGACGGCTCCCTCACTCTCGAAACCCGCTTCGACCTTGCGATTAAGGCGTTCGAACACACCGCCGCGTACGACAGCATGATTGCCAACTACTTCGGTAGCCTGGTTCCTGCCTACCACGGTGAAAGCAAAGATCCTTCTGGCCGCTTCCCGCGCACCCTGAACCTGAACTTCATTAAGAAGCAGGATATGCGTTACGGTGAGAACAGCCACCAGCAGGCTGCCTTCTATATAGAAGAAGAGGTCAAGGAAGCCTCCGTTGCGACCGCCCAGCAGGTTCAGGGCAAAGCCCTTTCCTATAACAACATTGCCGACACCGACGCCGCGCTGGAATGCGTGAAAGAGTTCAGCGAGCCGGCCTGCGTTATCGTCAAGCATGCCAACCCGTGCGGCGTTGCGGTAAGCACCTCTATTCTGGATGCCTACGATCGCGCCTACAAAACCGACCCGACCTCCGCATTCGGCGGCATTATTGCCTTCAACCGCGAGCTGGATGCTGAGACCGCGCAGGCCATTATCTCTCGCCAGTTTGTCGAAGTGATCATCGCGCCATCCGCGTCCGAAGAAGCGCTGAAAATCACCTCGGCGAAACAGAACGTGCGCGTACTGGTTTGCGGCCAGTGGGCGGAGCGCGTGCCGGGCCTGGACTTCAAGCGTGTGAACGGCGGTCTGCTGGTTCAGGATCGCGATTTGGGTATGGTGACAGAAGCCGACCTGCGCGTGGTGACCAAACGTCAGCCAACCGAACAGGAACTGCGTGACGCACTGTTCTGCTGGAAAGTGGCGAAGTTCGTGAAATCCAACGCCATCGTCTACGCCAAAGAGAACATGA
Organism: Enterobacter cloacae complex sp. P47BA; assembly: GCF_014930485.1. Classification (NCBI taxonomy): domain Bacteria; kingdom Pseudomonadati; phylum Pseudomonadota; class Gammaproteobacteria; order Enterobacterales; family Enterobacteriaceae; genus Enterobacter; species Enterobacter cloacae complex sp. P47BA. Next base: position 1,644 of record NZ_JADBRF010000029.1, read on the forward strand.
CCATCGGAATAGGCGCAGGCCAGATGAGCCGCGTTTACTCGGCGAAAATCGCGGGTATCAAAGCAGGCGACGAAGGCCTGGAAGTGAAAGGCTCCGCCATGGCCTCTGACGCCTTCTTCCCGTTCCGTGACGGTATTGATGCTGCGGCTGCGGTGGGCATCACCTGTGTGATCCAGCCTGGCGGCTCTATCCGCGACGACGAGGTGATTGCCGCTGCCGACGAACACGGCATCGCAATGATCTTCACCGACATGCGCCACTTCCGCCATTAATTCCCGGAGCAGAAAATGAAAGTATTAGTGATTGGTAACGGCGGGCGCGAGCACGCGCTGGCGTGGAAAGCGGCGCAGTCTCCGCAGGTTAAAACCGTCTTCGTGGCACCGGGTAACGCCGGTACCGCACTGGAACCCGCGCTGCAGAACGTGGCTATCGGCGTGACCGATATCCCGGCGCTGCTGAGCTTTGCCCAGAGCGAAAAAATCGACCTGACCATCGTCGGCCCGGAAGCGCCGCTGGTAATTGGCGTGGTTGACGCCTTCCGCGCAGCGGGCCTGAAAATCTTCGGCCCAACGGAAGGTGCCGCACAGCTGGAAGGCTCCAAAGCCTTCACCAAAGATTTCCTCGCACGTCATAACATTCCGACGGCGGAGTATCAGAACTTCACCGACGTCGAGCCTGCTCTGGCTTACCTGCGTGAAAAAGGCGCGCCGATTGTGATCAAAGCCGACGGCCTGGCTGCCGGGAAAGGCGTGATCGTGGCGATGACCCTCGAAGAAGCGGAAGCCGCCGTGCAGGATATGCTGGCGGGTAACGCCTTTGGCGACGCGGGCCACCGCATCGTAATTGAAGAGTTCCTCGACGGCGAAGAAGCGAGCTTTATCGTGATGGTCGACGGCGAGCACGTTCTGCCGATGGCCACCAGCCAGGATCACAAGCGCGTGGGCAATGGCGATAGCGGCCCGAACACCGGCGGGATGGGTGCTTACTCCCCTGCTCCGGTGGTCACTGACGAAGTACACCAGCGCACCATGGACCGCATCATCTGGCCAACCGTGAAAGGGATGGCGGCGGAAGGCAATACCTACACCGGTTTCCTTTACGCAGGCCTGATGATCGACAAGCAGGGTAACCCGAAGGTGATTGAATTCAACTGCCGCTTCGGCGATCCGGAAACCCAGCCGATCATGCTGCGCATGAAATCCGACCTGGTGGATCTGTGCCTGGCGGCCTGCGAAGGCAAGCTGGACGAGAAAACCTCCGAGTGGGACGAGCGTGCGTCTCTGGGCGTGGTGATTGCTGCGGGTGGCTATCCGGGGAACTACAGCACCGGAGATGAGATCCACGGCCTGCCGCTGGAAGAGATTGACGGCGCGAAGGTGTTCCACGCCGGTACGAAGCTGGCTGACGATGACCGCGTGCTCACCAACGGCGGCCGCGTGCTGTGTGCGACCGCACTGGGCCAGACCGTGGCAGAAGCGCAAAAACGCGCCTATGCGCTGATGGCGGATATTCACTGGAACGGCAGCTTCAGCCGTCAGGATATCGGCTATCGTGCCATTGCGCGGGAGCAGGGAGAGTAATTTCCCCCTCACCCTCTCCCTCAAGGGAGAGGGGACTTAAATCAAAAACTTTTCTCTGTCGGCTGCCAGGTGCAGAAGTCTTCGTTCGCTACCAGCAGGAGCTGAGAGCCTTCCGGCGCCTCAAGCCACGCCACGCTCACTTCCATAGACGAATGCCGCTGACGGCGCTGAATGTGTTCGGTTGCCCAGGATTCAAGTTCAGGCTTTACGGTCTGCCCTTCGCAGGTGGTCACCGTGCCATCGGCATGCCAGCGCCCCTGGCGCAGCACCACGCGGCCCTGACGCAGCGCGTCGCTGGTCTGACGGAGCTGTTCGGCGCGGTAGCGGTAAAGGGCGACCTGATCGCTGGAAAGCTGCTGTTTCAACCCGCTGACTTCATGCTGCATAAAGCTCAGCTCGCCGTGGTCGTCGAAACGCACCTTCACGTGTTCGGGGGTCTTGCTGTAGATGTTCAGTTCAATCAGCGATAGCGCATCGCCCTGCCAGCGGTACTCTGCGGTCGAGGTGTTGCCGTTATGCCACGGGCTGAACGCGGTAAGCATATGGACTTCATCGCTGGAATCTTTACGCCAGATCCTGACCGCGCCCTGGTTGTCAGCGTAGCCGCTGGCGGTAAACGGGGGGAGTGAGGAGTCATGGCTACAGGCAGACAGCAACAGTACGCCTGCCAGCGCGAGCGTGCCACGCCAGAATGACAAAAGGGGCGTTGCCGCCCCTTCGTTAAAACTGTTCACTGCCACGCGTCTTACTTAACTGCGTCTTTCAGTGCTTTACCAGAAACAAATGCCGGCACGTTAGCTGCGGCGATTTTGATTTCTTTACCGGTCTGCGGGTTGCGGCCAGTACGCTCAGCGCGGTGGTTCACTTTGAAGGTACCGAAACCAACCAGTTGTACAGCATCGCCTTCTTTCAGAGACTCAGTAATAGCAGCCAGGGTAGATTCCAGAGCAGCTTTAGCCTGCACTTTAGACAGATCAGCCTTGTCCGCAATTACATCAATCAGTTGAGTCTTGTTCATAAGTTATCCTTTCAATGTGTTTATCGCTTGCTAAGCATCGAGTGCGACGAAAATGCCAAAAAAGCACTCTCCTGCATACACGCACCGATAGCCACTTTTTTTCGCCCCCCAAATGTAGACCAGACGGGGGGCAGAAGGGAAGAGTCGAGGTGCGACAAAACAGGCGTTAAATCACGTTTTGTTGTCTCATTGGTTAAAAATTATACCAATATTGCTCTCACCGGCCTCGCGAAGGTCCGCGCGAAGCCCTTTGATCAGCTCAATATCACGCTCTTCACACTCTGCCAGCAGGCGGAAAATCTCCCACTGAATATCCCATTCCTGTTCAACCGCCGGGTTAGCACGCAGCTCTTCGTCGGTCATTTCACGGCCTTCCTGCGTCATTTCCAGCATCGCGACGGTCGTGATGGATGCCTTACTGACTTCAATGGCGTGCTCCAGCGTTTCACCGCTCAGACGGGAGTGGATCAGCTCGCTCAACGCCACGCAGGCGTCGATAGCCGGATAAACGCCGTACAGGTCGTAATCGTCCGCCGCCGGGATCGCCTCTTCCAGCTTTTCGAGCTGTGAATCGAAGTTCACCTTTGCGTCTTTCACCGTCAGCGTCTCCCAGATCAAATCCAGGATACGTCGATAAATCTGGCCTTCGCCAAACTCCGTTTGCTTACAGAACGCGGCATAGTTGGGATACATGCGCTCGCACAGGCAAGCCATAAACGTCACGTGCTGCCAGCTTTCCAGCTTCTCAAGGCGCAGATGAATCGGGTTTTGTAACATGATGATGTCTCGAATCGAAAATTAGCCGCAGTTTACCTGAATCACGGCTGAATTTCCTGCCAACGAATGAATGCCGGACGTGAAGAGGCAACGGCGTCAGCCCAGCGGGTTGGCTCCGGTAACCGGTAGCCCTTCATGCAGCGCTGCACCCACGCCAGCGCGCTGTCCATGCTCACCCGATGTCCGGTGGCGATAAACAGCGGATTACAGCGCGCTTTACTGCGCCAGACCCACGCCAGCTGCTCGCCTTTATGGATAAGCGGCGCCAGCGCGCCCGGTTCGGCAGAAAGCGGCTCAAACGCGCCGCACAGGCGTTTTTTCGCCACGCCGATGGTCGGCACGTCCACCAGCAGACCAAAGTGGCTGGCAACGCCTAAGCGACGCGGATGGGAGATACCATGCCCATCAACAAACAGGAGGTCAGGTTTTTGCGAGAGTTGCTCCCACGCGGCCAGCAGCGCGGGATATTCGCGGAAGGAGAGAAAGCCGGGAATATAGGGCATGGTGGTGGCGATACGCGCCACCTTGTACTCCACCAGCTCCAGCGAAGGGTATTTCAGCACCACCATCGCCGCTCGCGTCACTTCACCGCCCTGCTCAAACCCGACGTCCGCCCCGCCAATGTACTGCGGGGGATCCTTATCCAGACGATCCTCGCGGATCACTGATGAAGCCAGTTCGATTTGCTGAGCGCGTAGCGACGCGAGATCCATAACCACTCCTTACTTGTGATACTGGGCAGAAAGCCGATGCACCGCCTCCACAAATACGCCTGCGTGTTCAGGCGGCACATCCTGATGAATGCCGTGGCCGAGGTTAAAGACGTGGCCTTCACCCTGGCCGAAACCAGACAGTATAGTCGACACTTCCTCTTCGATGCGGGCAGGCTGAGCATAGAGCATGGACGGGTCCATGTTGCCCTGTAGCGCCACTTTGTCGCCCACGCGACGGCGCGCATCGGCAATATCGGTGGTCCAGTCGAGGCCCAGCGCGTCGCAGCCGGTGGCCGCCATCGCTTCCAGCCATTGGCCGCCGCCTTTAGTGAACAGCGTTACCGGCACGCGGCGACCGTCGTTTTCACGCAGCAGGCCATCGACGATTTTGTGCATGTAGTACAGGGAGAACTGCTGATAATCACGTCCGGTCAGCACGCCGCCCCAGGTGTCGAAAATCATCACCGACTGCGCACCCGCTTTAATCTGCGCGTTGAGGTAGAGCGTAACGCTCTTCGCCAGCTTATCGAGCAGCGCATGCAGCGCCAGCGGTTCGGCGTACATCATCTTTTTAATCATGGTGAAGGCTTTGCTGCTGCCGCCTTCAACCATGTAGGTGGCCAGCGTCCACGGGCTGCCGGAGAACCCAATCAGCGGCACTTCGCCTTTCAGTTCGCGACGAATGGTGCGCACGGCGTTCATCACGTAGCCCAGCTCGCCTTCCGGATCGGGGATCGGCAGCTTATCGACGTCGGCTTTGCTTTTGATCGGCGAGGTAAAGCGCGGGCCCTCGCCGGTTTCGAAATAGAGCCCCAGGCCCATAGCGTCCGGAATGGTAAGAATGTCCGAAAAGAGAATGGCGGCATCCAGCGGGAAGCGGCGCAGCGGCTGGAGCGTCACTTCACAGGCCAACTCGGCGTTTTTGCACAGCGACATAAAATCGCCCGCCTGCGCGCGCGTGGCTTTGTACTCTGGCAGATAGCGTCCCGCCTGGCGCATCATCCACACCGGGGTGACATCAACGGGCTGGCGCAGCAGCGCACGCAGATAACGATCGTTCTTCAGTTCGGTCATTTTGCAGTTCCTTATTGCGTCAGTCCGTCAGTGTAACACTACTCATACTCGGCCCGACACATTGCCACGGTATCTTCTATCAGGCGACGCGCCACCGTTCCCGGAGGGGGTAACAGCGGTAAATTGTCGTAGCGGTACCAGTTCGCCTCCAGCAGCTCTTTCTGGTCGATAACAATCTCACCGCTGTCATATTCCGCCATAAACGCGGTCATCAGAGACATCGGGAACGGCCACGGCTGGGAGGTCACGTAGCGCAGGTTCTTCACCTTGATGCTGCTCTCCTCCATCACCTCGCGCGCCACCGCCTGCTCCAGCGTTTCGCCTACTTCGACGAACCCGGCGAGGACGGTATGAATGCCGTTGCGATGACGGGTATGTTGCGCCAGCAGGATGGAATCATCACGGCGGATGGCAACGATGATGCACGGCGCGATTTGGGGGTAGTAGCGTTCACGGCAGTGGCCGCAGAGCAGCGCCCATTCGGTTTTGCTTGGGTGCATGGTGTGGCCGCAGTAACCGCAATATTTGTGCGAACGGTAAAACTCCGCCAACTGCACGCCCCGCCCCGCCAGCTGGAACAGGCCGACGTCCAGATCTAACACCTGACGTACGGATCCCATATCCTGACGGCGCGCCTGTTGGATCAACCACACGGGATCGCCCTGCCACTCGCCGATCTTCAGCGCGGACTGGCCCACCAGATCGAACGTTTCCGCGGTACCGTAGGGCAACTCTCCTGAGGGCAGCCATAATTTTTGTTCGTGGCTGACGATCCACCAACCCAGATCTGATTTTTCAATAATACGATCCATATCTATTGCACTACCTTCGCTTCACTGACATGTTGTTAGCATTGTGGTTACATTTTGGATAAGCAGATCCCATTCTAAACCTTATGGAGTCGACCATGTTAAACCAGCTGGAAAGCCTGACTGAGCGCGTTGGAGGAAGTAACACCCTGGTGGATCGCTGGCTACATGTGCGCAAGCATCTCCTTGTGGCGTATTACAATCTGGTCGGTCTTAAGCCTGGCAAAGAATCCTTTATGCGGCTGAACGAAAAAGCGCTGGATGATTTTTGTCAGAGCCTTGTCGACTACCTCTCCGACGGCCATTTCAACATTTATGAACGCATTATCCGCGAAATGGAAGGGACAACGCCGTATTTAGCGGCCAGCAAACTCTGTCCGCAGCTTGAAGCCAATACCCAGCAGATCATGGACTATTACGATTCCACGCTCGAGAACGCCATCGATCACGATAACTATCTTGAGTTCCAGCAGGCGCTGTCCGACCTGGGCGAAGCGCTGGAAGAGCGATTCACGCTGGAAGATAAGCTCATCGCCCTCGTACTGGATAACAACCTGAATATCAGCAGCAGCGATAACGTTGCGCGCCCTGCTTGAGTTCTTAACCGTTAACGAGTAATTTACAACCAGTCGCCCCTCTGCGGAGGGGGATTTTTCTTGTCGGAGTGCCCAGTGTGTAAGCACGGGCTGAGACCGTTAATTCGGGATCCGCGGAACCTGATCAGGTTAATACCTGCGAAGGGAACAAGAGTCACGCTGCTGTTGTATCGCCCCTGGGGCGATCTCCTCTTGCTTCATCCGTCGTCTGACAAGCCATGTCCTTCACTTCTGGAATGAGCTATGTCTACAACAAAACTGACCCGCCGCGAACAGCGTGCACAGGCCCAACACTTCATCGACACCCTGGAAGGCACCGCTTTCCCGAACTCGAAACGCATCTACATCACCGGTTCACAGGCCGATATCCGCGTGCCGATGCGCGAAATCCAGCTCAGCCCGACGCTTATCGGCGGCAGCAAAGAGAATCCGCAGTATGAAGACAACGAAGCCGTGCCGGTGTATGACACCTCCGGCCCATACGGCGATCCTGATGTTGCTATCAACGTGCAGCAAGGTCTGGCAAAGCTGCGCCAGCCGTGGATTGAGGCGCGTAACGACTGCGAAGAACTGAGCGTACGCAGTTCTGCGTACACCAAAGAACGCCTGGCCGACGACGGCCTGGACGAGCTGCGCTTTACCGGCCTGCTGACGCCAAAACGCGCCAGAGCGGGCAAGTGCGTAACCCAGCTGCACTACGCGCGCCAGGGTATCGTCACGCCGGAGATGGAGTTCATCGCCATCCGCGAAAACATGGGCCGCGAGCGCATCCGCAGCGAAATATTGCGCCACCAGCATCCGGGTGAAGGCTTTGGCGCTCGCCTGCCGGAGAACATCACGCCGGAGTTTGTGCGTGACGAAGTGGCCGCCGGGCGCGCGATTATCCCCGCCAACATCAACCACCCGGAATCGGAGCCGATGATTATCGGCCGCAACTTCCTGGTGAAGGTCAACGCCAACATCGGCAACTCTGCCGTCACCTCGTCCATCGAAGAAGAGGTGGAAAAGCTGGTCTGGTCCACGCGCTGGGGCGCGGACACGGTGATGGACCTCTCCACTGGCCGCTACATCCACGAAACCCGCGAGTGGATCCTGCGTAACAGCCCGGTGCCGATCGGTACCGTCCCGATTTACCAGGCGCTGGAGAAGGTCAACGGCATTGCTGAAAACCTCACCTGGGAAGCGTTCCGCGACACGCTGCTGGAGCAGGCGGAACAGGGCGTGGACTACTTCACCATCCACGCGGGCGTGCTGCTGCGCTACGTGCCGATGACGGCGAAACGTCTGACCGGCATCGTCTCGCGGGGTGGCTCCATCATGGCGAAATGGTGCCTGTCCCATCATCAGGAAAACTTCCTCTACGAGCACTTCCGCGAGATCTGCGAAATCTGCGCCGCGTACGACGTCTCCCTGTCGCTGGGCGACGGCCTGCGTCCGGGCTCCATCCGCGATGCCAACGACGAAGCGCAGTTTGCCGAGCTGCATACCCTGGGCGAGCTGACCAAAATCGCCTGGGAGTATGACGTGCAGGTGATGATTGAAGGCCCGGGCCACGTGCCGATGCAGATGATACGCCGCAACATGACCGAGGAGCTGGAGCACTGCCACGAAGCGCCGTTCTACACTCTGGGGCCGTTGACCACGGACATCGCACCGGGCTACGACCACTTCACCTCCGGGATCGGCGCGGCGATGATCGGCTGGTTTGGCTGCGCCATGCTCTGCTACGTGACGCCGAAAGAGCACCTCGGCCTGCCCAACAAAGAGGACGTTAAGCAGGGACTGATTACCTATAAAATTGCCGCCCACGCGGCGGATCTGGCGAAAGGCCACCCGGGGGCGCAAATCCGCGACAACGCCATGTCCAAAGCGCGCTTTGAATTCCGCTGGGAAGACCAGTTTAACCTGGCGCTGGATCCGTTCACCGCCCGCGCCTACCACGACGAGACCCTGCCGCAGGAGTCGGGCAAGGTGGCGCACTTCTGCTCCATGTGCGGGCCAAAATTCTGCTCGATGAAAATCAGCCAGGAGGTGCGGGATTACGCCGCCGCGCAGACCATTGAAGTTGGTATGGCGGACATGTCGGAAACCTTCCGCGCCAGAGGCGGCGAAATTTACCTCAAAAAAGAGGAGGCGTAATGTACAAGCCCGATTTCCCCTCCGTGCCCTTTCGCTTAGGACTTTACCCGGTGGTGGACAGCGTGGAGTGGATCGAACGCCTGCTGGAGGCCGGCGTTCGCACCCTCCAGCTACGCATCAAAGATAAGCGTGATGAAGAGGTGGAGGCCGACGTCGCCGCCGCCATCGCGCTGGGGCATCGCTACACTGCTCGCCTGTTTATCAACGACTACTGGCGGCTGGCCGTTAAGCACCGGGCGTACGGCGTGCATTTGGGCCAGGAGGATCTGGAAACCACCGATCTGAACGCCATTCGCCAGGCTGGTCTGCGCCTTGGCGTTTCAACACACGATGATATGGAAATCGACGTGGCGCTGGCGGCACGCCCCTCCTACATCGCCCTCGGTCACGTTTTTCCGACGCAAACCAAGCAGATGCCTTCTGCCCCGCAGGGTCTGACGCAGCTGGCGAGCCACGTTAAGCGCCTTGCCGATTACCCGACCGTCGCCATCGGTGGAATCAGCCTTGAACGCGCCCCGGCGGTGCTGGAGACCGGCGTCGGCAGTATCGCCGTCGTCAGCGCTATCACCCAGGCGGCAGACTGGCGGTCCGCCACCGCGCAGCTTTTACAGCTGGCAGGAGCAGGCGATGAATGACCGCGATTTTATGCGCTACAGCCGCCAGATCCTGCTGGAGGATATTGCCATTGACGGGCAGCAAAAGCTGCTCGCCAGCCGGGTACTGATTGTCGGCCTGGGCGGATTAGGCGCGCCCGCCGCGCTGTATCTGGCCGGTGCGGGCGTGGGCACGCTGGTGCTGGCCGATGACGACGAGGTGCACCTCAGCAACCTGCAACGGCAAATCCTCTTCACAACTAAAGATGTCAACCAGCCTAAAGCGCAGATCACCCGGCAGCGGCTTAACCAGCTTAATCCGGATATCGAACTGATTGCTCTGCAGGAGCGGCTCAGCGGTGAAAGCCTGCGCCATGAGGTCGCCCTTGCCGACGCGGTGCTGGACTGCACGGACAACATGGCGACGCGCCAGGCGATTAACGCCGCCTGCGTGGCCACTAATACGCCGCTTATCACCGCCAGCGCGGTGGGGTTCGGTGGGCAGATAATGGTCCTGACCCCGCCGTGGGCGCAGGGCTGTTACCGCTGCCTGTGGCCGGACGAGGCTGAACCGGAGCGTAACTGCCGCACGGCAGGCATTCTTGGCCCGGTGGTGGGCGTGATGGGTACCCTTCAGGCGCTGGAGGCTATCAAGCTGCTCAGCGGCATGGAGACGGAACGCAACACGCTCCGGCTGTTCGACGCCCGCTCCAGCGGCTGGCGCCATCTGGCACTACACCGCGCCAGCCACTGCCCGGTATGCGGAGGCCACGATGCGCATTCTGTTTAACGATGAGCCGATGACGTGCGACGACGGTCTCACCGTTGCCGCCCTGCTCGACAAATTGCGCCAGCTCAAGCCGGGAACGGCGCTGGCGCTCAATCAACAGATCCTGCCGCGCGAGCAGTGGGAACTTCAGCAGGTCAATGAAGGCGACCAGATCCTGCTGTTTCAGGTTATCGCTGGGGGCTGAGATGTTACGTATTGCTGATAAAGTCTTTGATTCACATCTGTTTACCGGAACCGGCAAATTCGCCTCGCCGCAGCTGATGGTGGATGCTATTCGTGAAAGTGGCAGCCAGCTGGTGACGCTGGCGATGAAGCGCGTGGATCTGCGCCAGCACAACGATGCCATACTTGCGCCGCTACTGGAGGCAGGCGTGACGCTGCTGCCCAACACCTCCGGCGCGAAAACGGCCGAGGAGGCGATTTTCGCCGCACAGCTGGCGCGGGAAGCGCTCGGTACCCGCTGGCTGAAGCTGGAAATTCACCCGGATGCCCGCTGGCTGCTGCCCGACCCGATCGAGACCCTGAAAGCCGCAGAAAAGCTGGTGCAGCAGGGGTTTACCGTTCTGCCTTACTGCGGCGCGGATCCCGTGCTGTGTAAGCGTCTGGAAGAGGTCGGCTGCGCCGCCGTCATGCCGCTGGGGGCGCCCATTGGCTCCAATCAGGGGCTGGAAACCCGCGCGATGCTGGAGATCATCATCGAGCAGGCGACCGTGCCGGTGGTGGTGGATGCGGGGATCGGCGTGCCCAGCCATGCCGCGCAGGCGCTGGAAATGGGGGCCGACGCGGTGCTGGTGAATACCGCCATTGCGGTGGCCGACGACCCGGTCATGATGGCGCGTGCGTTTCGTCTCGCCGTGGAGGCTGGCGTGCTGGCCAGAGAGTCCGGCCCCGGCTCGCGCAGTTTTCAGGCACAGGCCACCAGCCCGCTTACCGGCTTTCTGGAGGCGCTCTCATGAGCACGTTTACCGAGCGCTGGCGCGAGCTTAACTGGGACGATATTGCCCTGCGCATCAACAGCAAAACGGCGGCTGACGTGGAGCGCGCGCTGCACGCCCGTCAACTGACCCGCGAGGATCTGATGGCCCTGCTCTCCCCGGCGGCCAGCGCCTATCTTGAACCAATGGCGCAGCGCGCCCAGCGCCTCACCCGGCAGCGGTTTGGCAACACGGTGAGCTTCTACGTCCCGCTCTATCTTTCGAACCTGTGCGCCAACGACTGTACCTACTGTGGTTTTTCCATGAGCAACCGCATCAAGCGGAAAACGCTCGATGAAGAGGAGATCGCACGCGAGTGTGCCGCTATTCGTGAAATGGGGTTCGAACATCTTCTGCTGGTCACGGGCGAGCATCAGGGGAAAGTGGGAATGGACTATTTCCGCCAGCATCTGCCTGCGATACGTCGGGAGTTTGCGTCGTTGCAGATGGAGGTTCAGCCCCTGTCGCAGGACGAGTATGCGGAGTTAAAAACGCTCGGGCTGGACGGCGTTATGGTCTATCAGGAAACCTACCACGAGGCGACGTACGCGCGGCATCACCTGAAAGGGAAGAAGCAGGATTTTTTCTTCCGGCTGGAAACGCCAGACAGGCTGGGCCGCGCCGGGATCGACAAAATCGGGCTGGGTGCGCTAATTGGGCTTTCCGACAGCTGGCGGGTAGATTGCTACATGGTGGCAGAACATCTGCTGTGGCTGCAACAGCACTACTGGCAGACCCGATACTCCATCTCCTTCCCACGCCTGCGCCCCTGCGCAGGCGGCATTGAACCGGCTTCGCTGATGGATGAACGCCAGCTGGTGCAGACCATCTGCGCGTTTCGCCTGCTCGCCCCGGAAGTGGAGTTATCGCTCTCAACGCGTGAATCCCCGGCGTTTCGCGATCGCGTCATCCCGCTGGCGATTAACAACGTCAGCGCGTTTTCCAAAACGCAGCCGGGCGGGTATGCAGACGACCATCCGGAGCTTGAGCAGTTTGCACCGCATGACGGACGGCGTCCGGAAGCCGTTGCCGCCGCCCTGACGGCACAGGGTTTACAGCCTGTCTGGAAAGACTGGGACAGCTGGCTGGGAAGAGCCTCGCAATGACGATGTAACGCACTGCAACACGGTAGAAAATTATCGAGGCGTTACGGAAAGGTAAAACCGGATGATTGTCAGCGATCGTCCGGTTTTTTATTGTCATCAGGTCAGCAACGGATGCTGACCAGGGCGAAAAGCTTCTTCCTCGTTTCGCCCTGCCTCCGATTCCGTGCATAAGAGGGGCGCAAAAGTATGGATAAGGAATTTCTTAGTGATTCTTAAGATAAATCATCTCGCCTGAAATCGTGTTCCGTATAATTCACCGCTAACCGCAGGACAGCGACTATGCTGAGAGGATATCGGCAGACAAAAAAATATTCACCATCAGGATCGATGTACAACTCATGGCACTTCACAGCAAAAAGCTCTCTTTTACCCGGCCAATCATGCTCAGCTTCGCGGGGATCCTGTGCAGTTTTGCGCTGATCGCGGTCGTGGTCTCTCTTTCGCAAAGAAAGGATTTCCTTGAGGATTATCACAAGATTAACAGTAACTTCACGCATAACCTGGCGGTTAACTATACCGAATCAATCCTGCGTGAAAACGACTATATCCTTGGTCGCTCTGCGATGTACTTTGCCCGCAGCGAGATACTGAATGAGACGCTCAACGTCAACCCGACGCAAGGGCTGCAGATGTTGATGCATTTGCAAAACCTGATGCCGACCGTGTCATCCATCTCGCTGGCCGACACAGAGGGACATTATTTACACGCTCCAGAAGCGCCTCCCACGGAAAAGAGTAAAAACGTCGATCCGCGGACGCGCCCGTGGTTTGTCGCGCACGCAGAAGCCAGTATTTTCAGCCATTATACCCACCATTATACGGACTACTTTACCGGGCATCCGACAGTTACGCTTTATAAGCCATTGATTTCAACAGAAGGCAGACTCAAGGGTACCCTCGCTTTTCATCTTGACTTGACGTCGATGGGGTATACCCTTCGACAAATGGTGGCCCCCGTACAAGGGGAATTCTTCGTCGTCGAACGCGACGGGACCGTCGTGCTGCACCCAGATACAGGCGCCCTGTTCAAAAAGTACGTGAGCGAAGCGCTGATGGACAAAATGACCAGCGGCGAAGGCCATCTTTACGACCGGAAAACCAATGCCTGGTATTACTACTACTCTTTCACGAACCCGGACTGGTTTGTTATCTATCGGGTATCTGGCGCAACGCTTACCGATATCACCCGCCACGAAACCACTATCGTTGGCTGGGGCTTTGCGCTGGCAGCCATCATCATCATTCTCTTCGGCCTTTATCTGCGTCATGCCTCGCGTACCGTATTAATGACTATTATCAATGCGATCAAAACGGGCGATGTCAGCCAGGCACCGCGTCTGGAAGCGATGCTGAGCCACACGATTCAGTCCAATAAAGAGCGGGAGATGGCGTATGTTCGCCAGGCGACTCACGATGCGTTGACCGGCTGCAAAAACCGCCGCGCGTTTGACAATGATGTGGATGAACTGCTGACCGCCCACCAGCCTTTCGCACTGGCGCTGATTGATATCGATAACTTCAAATCGATCAACGACACATGGGGACATCTGAGTGGTGACATTGTCCTGCGTAATGTGGCGCGCGAAGGGATCCAGATAATGCAGCCACACAACATCTCGGTTTATCGCTACGGTGGAGAAGAGTTCGCGGTGATCTTCCAGGCCGAGCAGATCGCTGCCGCATTCTCATTGCTTGACGCCTGGCGCACCGCCGTTGAAAGGCGCGTCTGGCGGGAAGAAAACCTGCACGTTACGTTCAGTGCGGGTCTGGGGGAATGGCATTTCGAACCGCTGGAACAACTGGTGGGAAGTGTCGATAACGCGCTTTATAGCGCTAAACAGCAGGGAAAAAACCGTATTGTTCGCACTGCCGTCGGCTGACTTTCTCTTTTACTCGAAGAATTGTAACCGGTTTCAGAAAAATGCCGCTTTCTTTGTGATGCCTGACACACAATCGCGGTAAAGCGGTTGTTGAAGCTCTCTGCGCAGGATAATTATCAATAAACACATGTAGATCGAGGCTGATTATGAAGAACATCGTTTTATGCTGTGCAGCGGGAATGTCAACCAGCATGCTGGTTCAACGTATGAAAGATGCCGCGCAGAAAAAAGGGGTTGAAGTCACCATTAAAGCCGTTCCGGTTGCGGAGTTTAAAGACAATATCGCGACGGCCGACATCGTATTGCTGGGGCCACAGGTCAAATACGAGCAGGCTAAACTGCAGGCACAGGCCGACCCGCTGGGCAAAAAGGTCGCGGTGATCGACATGATGGATTACGGCATGATGAAAGGCGATGCCGTACTGGAAAAAGCGCTTAAACTGCTGGAGTCATAATGGAAGACTTAGAAACCACAATCATGGAACTGCTGGTCAACGCCGGTGCGGCCCGCAGTGCGGCCCTGACGGCTCTGCAGATGGCGCGTAAAGGTGAGTTTGACGAAGCTGAAAAAGCGATGGAAGAATCCCGCGAATATGTGAAGCACGCGCATACGATCCAGACGCAGCTTATTGGTCTTGACGAAGGGACCGGGAAACTGCCGGTTAACCTAATCACCGTTCATTCTCAGGACCACCTGATGAACGCGATGGTTATTCAGGATCTGGCGGGCGATATGATTGAGCTTTATCGACGCATCCCGTTAGTGAATTGAAGAAATGCAGATATAAAAAAACCCGCCGAGGCGGGTTTTTTATTTACGGCATCAACGATTACTCGTTGTCGGAACCGCCCAGACCTGCGTTCAGCAGTTCTGCCAGGCTCGCGGATGCATCTTCAGCAGTAACCTGCGGTGCTGCTGGCAGTTCGCCCGCAGCGCGACGACGCATACGATCCTGGTGGTACGCATAACCGGTACCGGCAGGGATCAGACGACCCACGATGACGTTCTCTTTCAGACCGCGCAGTTCATCACGTTTACCCGCAACAGCGGCTTCGGTCAGGACACGAGTCGTTTCCTGGAACGATGCTGCGGAGATGAAGGACTCGGTTGCCAGAGACGCTTTGGTGATACCCAGCAGATCGCGTGCGAAGGTCGCACCGATTTTGCCGTTCGCTTCCAGATCGCGGTTAGCGATCTTAACGCGTGAGTATTCAACCTGCTCGCCTTCCAGGAAGTCGGAGCTGCCCGCGTTTTCGATGGTTGCTTTACGCAGCATCTGACGAACGATAACTTCGATGTGCTTATCGTTAATCTTAACGCCCTGCAGGCGGTATACGTCCTGTACTTCGTTAACAATGTAACGAGTAACAGCATGCACACCACGCAGACGCAGGATGTCGTGCGGCGCTTCTGGACCGTCGGAAACCACGTCACCACGTTCTACACGTTCGCCTTCGAACACGTTGAGCTGACGCCACTTAGGAATCATCTCTTCGTACGGCTCGCTGCCATCTACTGGGGTGATAACCAGACGGCGCTTACCTTTAGTCTCTTTACCGAAGGAGATGATCCCGCTGATTTCAGCCAGGATTGCAGGCTCTTTCGGACGACGTGCTTCGAACAGGTCCGCAACGCGTGGCAGACCACCGGTGATGTCCTTGGTACCGCCGGATTCCTGAGGAATACGCGCCAGGGTGTCACCAGAGCTGATCTGTACGCCATCTTCCAGCTGTACAATCGCTTTACCCGGCAGGAAGTACTGCGCAGGCATATCGGTACCCGGGATCAGAACGTCGTTACCCTGAGCATCAACGATTTTCAGTGCAGGACGCAGATCTTTACCGCCGGTAGTACGTTCAGCAGAATCCAGAACCACCAGAGAAGACAGACCGGTCAGCTCGTCGGTCTGACGAGTAATGGTCTGGCCGTCGATCATGTCAGTAAAGCGGATGAAACCACTTACTTCGGTGATAACCGGCATGGTGTGTGGATCCCAGTTTGCAACGGTTTCACCGCCGGCAACCTGCTCGCCATCACCTTTCGCCATAACCGCACCGTAAGGCACTTTATAGCTCTCTTTGGTACGACCGAATTCGTCGATCAGCTTCAGCTCGGTGTTACGAGAGGTCACAACCAGCTTGCCTGCGGAGTTAACAACAGACTTCGCGTTGCTGAGCTTGATGCTACCTTTGTTTTTCACCTGAATGCTGGATTCAGCAGCCGCACGAGATGCCGCACCACCGATGTGGAACGTACGCATCGTCAGCTGTGTACCCGGCTCACCGATGGACTGTGCCGCGATAACGCCGATGGCTTCACCTTTGTTGATGATGTGGCCACGCGCCAGGTCACGACCGTAGCAGTGCGCACACACACCAAAGTCGGTGTCACAGGATACAACGGAACGCACTTTCACAGAGTCAACAGAGTTCGCTTCCAGCAGGTCACACCACTGTTCGTGCAGCAGGGTGTTGCGTGGAACCAGAATGTCTGCGGTGCCCGGCTTCAGAATGTCTTCCGCGGTCACACGACCCAGTACGCGATCGCGCAGCGGCTCTTTAACATCACCACCCTCGATAACCGGGGTCATGGTGATACCTTCGAGGGTGCCACAATCGTCTTCAGTCACAACCAGATCCTGCGCAACGTCAACCAGACGACGCGTCAGATAACCGGAGTTCGCTGTCTTCAGTGCGGTATCCGCCAGACCTTTACGCGCACCGTGCGTGGAGATGAAGTACTGGAGTACGTTCAGACCTTCACGGAAGTTCGCGGTGATTGGCGTTTCGATGATGGAGCCATCTGGCTTCGCCATCAGACCACGCATACCTGCCAGCTGACGAATCTGTGCTGCAGAACCACGCGCACCGGAGTCGGCCATCATGTAGATGCTGTTGAAGGAAACCTGCTGCTCTTCGACGCCGTCACGGTTAATCACGGTTTCGGTTTGCAGGTTATCCATCATCGCTTTGGATACACGATCGTTCGCCGCTGCCCAGATATCGATAACTTTGTTGTAGCGTTCGCCCGCGGTTACCAGACCAGACTGGAACTGCTCCTGGATCTCAGCAACTTCAGCTTCCGCTTCAGAGATGATCTCGTGTTTCTTCTCTGGGATGACCATGTCATCGATACCAACAGATGCACCTGAACGCGCTGCATAAGCAAAGCCGGTATACATTGTCTGGTCAGCGAAGATAACGGTCGGCTTCAGACCCAGAATGCGGTAACAGGTGTTCAGCATTTTGGAGATCGCTTTCTTGCCCAGCGCCTGGTTGACGATGGAGAAAGGCAGACCTTTCGGTACGATCATCCACAGAATGGCACGGCCAATGGTCGTGTCTTTCAGGCTGGTCTTCGCAACGAATTCGCCGTTTGCATCTTTTTCGTATTCGGTGATACGCACTTTAACGCGCGCATGCAGAGAGGCCAGGCCAGCGCGATAAATACGCTCAGCTTCTTTCGGGCCAGTCAGCACCATGCCTTCGCCTTTGGCGTTAACACAGTCACGGGTCATGTAGTACAGACCCAATACAACGTCCTGAGAAGGAACGATAATTGGTTCACCGTTCGCTGGAGACAGGATGTTGTTGGTAGACATCATCAGCGCACGCGCTTCAAGCTGGGCTTCCAGCGTCAGCGGTACGTGAACAGCCATCTGGTCACCATCGAAGTCGGCGTTATAGGCCGCACAAACCAGCGGGTGCAGCTGGATAGCTTTACCTTCGATCAGGACTGGCTCAAATGCCTGGATACCCAGACGGTGCAGGGTTGGTGCACGGTTCAGCAGTACCGGGTGTTCGCGGATAACTTCGTCCAGGATATCCCAAACGACAGCTTCTTCACGCTCAACCATTTTCTTAGCGGCTTTGATGGTGGTGGCCAGGCCACGCAGCTCCAGCTTGCCGTAGATGAACGGTTTGAACAGCTCCAGTGCCATTTTCTTCGGCAGACCGCACTGATGCAGACGCAGGTATGGACCTACGGTGATTACAGAACGACCGGAGTAGTCAACACGCTTACCGAGCAGGTTCTGACGGAAACGACCCTGCTTACCTTTGATCATGTCGGCCAAAGATTTCAGAGGACGCTTGTTAGAACCGGTGATCGCACGACCGCGACGACCGTTATCCAGCAGGGCATCTACCGCTTCCTGTAGCATACGTTTTTCGTTGCGTACGATGATGTCCGGCGCAGCCAAATCCAGCAGACGTTTCAGACGGTTGTTACGGTTGATAACGCGACGATACAGATCGTTCAGATCGGACGTTGCGAAACGACCACCATCCAGCGGAACCAGCGGACGCAGATCTGGCGGCAGAACCGGCAGAACGGTCAGGATCATCCACTCTGGTTTGTTACCAGACTGAACGAACGCTTCCAGCAGTTTGATACGCTTGGTCAGCTTTTTACGCTTGGTTTCGGAGTTGGTTTCGTTCAGCTCTTCACGCAGCTGCTCGCACTCCTGCTCCAGATCCATGCTCTTCAGCAGGGCCTGAATAGCTTCCGCACCCATCTTCGCGTCGAATTCGTCACCGAACTCTTCAAGCGCGTCCAGATACTGCTCTTCGGTCAGGATCTGGTGACGTTCCAGGTTCGTCATCCCGCCTTCGATAACTACATAAGATTCGAAGTACAGAACACGTTCGATATCGCGCAGCGGCATATCCAGCAGCAGACCGATACGGGACGGCAGAGATTTCAGGAACCAGATGTGAGCAGTCGGAGACGCCAGCTCGATGTGGCCCATACGCTCACGGCGTACTTTGGTCTGGGTCACTTCAACGCCGCACTTCTCACAGATCACACCGCGGTGTTTCAGGCGCTTGTACTTACCGCACAGGCACTCGTAATCTTTTACTGGCCCGAAAATACGCGCACAGAAAAGGCCGTCACGCTCAGGTTTGAACGTACGGTAGTTGATGGTTTCCGGCTTTTTAACTTCACCGAAAGACCATGAACGGATCATGTCTGGCGAAGCCAGAGCAATTTTGATCGCATCAAACTCTTCGGTTTTAGTCTGCGCTTTCAGAAACTTTAATAAATCTTTCACGGATTTGCTCCCGTCGGAGTTAGCACAATCCGGTGCCGGGGGTTAACCCGGCACCAGTGACCTGTTTGAGCGAGAATTACTCGTCTTCCAGTTCGATGTTGATACCCAGCGAACGAATCTCTTTCAACAGTACGTTGAAGGACTCTGGCATGCCTGGTTCCATCTGATGGTTGCCGTCCACGATGTTTTTATACATCTTGGTACGACCGTTCACGTCATCAGACTTAACGGTGAGCATTTCCTGCAGGGTGTATGCCGCGCCGTATGCTTCCAGCGCCCACACTTCCATCTCCCCGAAGCGCTGACCACCGAACTGTGCCTTACCACCCAGCGGCTGCTGAGTAACCAGGCTGTAAGAACCGGTAGAACGAGCGTGCATCTTGTCGTCGACCAGGTGGTTCAGTTTCAGCATGTACATGTAACCTACGGTTACTGGACGCTCAAACTGTTCACCGGTACGGCCGTCAAACAGCGTAATCTGACCAGACGTTGGCAGACCACCCAGTTGCAGCAGCTCTTTAATTTCAGCTTCTTTTGCACCGTCGAATACCGGCGTTGCAATTGGCATACCTTTGCGCAGGTTCTCTGCCAGACGCAGCACTTCTTCATCGCTGAAGGTGTTCAGGTCGACTTTCTGACGCACGTCGGTACCCAGATCGTAGGCACGCTGGATGAATTCGCGCAGTTTCGCGACTTCCTGCTGCTGTTTCAGCATGGCGTTAATCTTGTCGCCAATACCTTTCGCAGCCATACCCAGGTGAGTTTCCAGGATCTGACCAATGTTCATACGAGACGGTACGCCCAGTGGGTTCAGTACGATATCTACCGGCGTACCGTTAGCATCGTGCGGCATATCTTCGATCGGGTTGATCTTAGAGATAACACCCTTGTTACCGTGACGACCTGCCATCTTATCACCAGGCTGGATCTGACGTTTAACAGCCAGATACACCTTAACAATCTTCAGCACGCCTGGTGCCAGATCGTCGCCCTGAGTGATTTTGCGGCGTTTCGCTTCGAGTTTTTTCTCGAACTCGTGTTTCAGTTCGTCATACTGCTCAGCCAGCTGTTCCAGCTGATTTTGTTTCTCTTCGTCGGTAAGGCCGAGTTCCAGCCAGCGATCGCGTGGCAGTTTGTCGAGCTTCTCAGCTTCAACGCCACCGGCAACCAGCACCGCATAGATACGGCTGAACAGACCTGCTTCGAGGATCTGCAGTTCTTCAGACAGGTCTTTCTTAGCCTGTTTGAGCTGCATCTCTTCGATTTCCAGCGCACGCTTATCTTTTTCAACGCCATCACGAGTGAAGACCTGAACGTCGATAACCGTACCGGAAACACCGTTTGGTACGCGCAGAGAAGAGTCTTTAACGTCAGACGCTTTCTCACCGAAGATAGCACGCAGCAGTTTCTCTTCTGGGGTCAGCTGGGTTTCACCTTTCGGCGTCACCTTACCTACCAGAATGTCGCCGCCGGTCACTTCCGCACCGATGTAAACAATACCGGATTCATCCAGCTTGGAGAGCGCAGCTTCACCCACGTTAGGGATGTCGGCGGTGATCTCTTCTGGCCCCAGCTTGGTGTCACGGGACACACAGGCCAGTTCCTGAATGTGGATGGTGGTGAAACGATCTTCCTGAACCACACGCTCGGAGACGAGGATGGAGTCTTCGAAGTTGTAACCGTTCCACGGCATGAACGCTACGCGCATGTTCTGACCGAGCGCCAGTTCACCGAGGTCGGTGGACGGACCGTCTGCCAGCACGTCGCCGCGCTCAACTGGCTCACCCAGAGATACGCAAGGCATCTGGTTGATACAGGTGTTCTGGTTAGAACGGGTGTATTTGGTCAGGTTGTAGATGTCGATACCCGCTTCGCCCGGATACATCTCGTCTTCGTTAACTTTGATAACGATACGGGATGCGTCAACGTACTGAACGGTACCGCCACGCTTAGCAACTGCAGTAACACCGGAGTCAACGGCAACAGCACGTTCCATACCGGTACCAACCAGCGGCTTATCAGCACGCAGAGTTGGAACGGCCTGACGTTGCATGTTCGCACCCATCAATGCACGGTTGGCGTCATCGTGTTCCAGGAACGGGATCAGGGACGCACCGACGGATACCACCTGCTGGGTGGATACGTCCATGTAGTCAACCTGGTCGCGGCTGAACAAGCTGGATTCGCCTTTGCTACGGCAGGTAACCAGATCTTCTACAAAGTGGCCTTCGTCATCCAGGTTGGAGTTCGCCTGAGCGATAACGTAGTTGCCTTCTTCGATAGCAGACAGGTAATGAATTTCGTCGGTAACCACACCGTCGGTCACTTTACGATACGGGGTCTCAAGGAAACCGTATTCGTTCGTCTGTGCGTACACGGACAGGGAGTTGATCAGACCGATGTTTGGACCTTCAGGCGTTTCGATTGGACATACGCGACCGTAGTGAGTCGGGTGTACGTCTCGAACTTCAAAGCCTGCACGTTCACGGGTCAGACCGCCTGGGCCGAGTGCAGAGATACGACGTTTGTGCGTGATCTCAGACAGCGGGTTGTTCTGGTCCATGAACTGAGACAGCTGGCTGGAACCAAAGAACTCTTTCACTGCTGCAGAAATCGGCTTGGCGTTGATCATATCCTGAGGCATCAGGGTATCCAGATCGCCCAGAGACAGACGCTCTTTCACCGCACGCTCTACACGTACCAGGCCAACGCGGAACTGGTTTTCCGCCATTTCGCCTACGGAACGGATACGACGGTTGCCGAGGTGGTCGATATCGTCCACTTCGCCTTTACCGTTACGGATATCGATGAGCTTCTTCATCACTTCGATGATGTCGTCTTTGCTCAGGATACCGGAACCTTCGATTTCGTCGCGCAGCAGAGAACGGTTGAACTTCATACGACCTACCGCGGACAGATCGTAGCGGTCTTCGGAGAAGAACAGGTTCTCGAACAGGCTTTCAGCCGCTTCGCGAGTTGGTGGCTCACCAGGACGCATCATGCGGTAGATTTCTACCAGCGCGCTCAGACGATCGTTGGTTGGGTCGACGCGTACAGTCTCAGAGATGTACGGACCGTGGTCCAGATCGTTGGTGAACAGCGTTTCGATACGTTTGTGGCCAGACTGGCTCAGCTTAGCCAGCAGATCCAGGCTCAGCTCCATGTTCGCCGGGCAGATCAGCTCGCCAGTTGATTCATCAACGTAATCTTTCGCGGCTACTTTTCCTGCAATGTATTCAACCGGAACTTCGATGTGTTTGATATCATCTTTTTCCAGCTGGCGGATGTGGCGCGCGGTGATACGGCGACCTTTTTCCACATACACTTTGCCGTCGGCTTCGATGTCGAACGACGCGGTCTCACCACGCAGACGTTCCGGCACCAATTCCATCTGCAACTTGTTGTCGCGGATTTCAAAGATCACTTTCTCAAAGAACAGGTCCAGGATCTGCTCAGTGGTATAGTTCAGTGCACGCAGAATGATGGTTGCAGGCAGTTTACGACGACGGTCGATACGGACAAACAGGTTGTCTTTTGGATCGAACTCGAAGTCCAGCCATGAACCACGGTAAGGAATGATGCGTGCGTTATACAGTACTTTACCGGAAGAGTGTGTTTTACCTTTATCGCTGTCGAAGAAGACGCCCGGGCTACGATGCAGCTGGGAAACGATAACACGCTCAGTACCGTTGATAACGAAAGTACCGTTGTCCGTCATGAGTGGAATCTCACCCATGTAGACTTCTTGTTCTTTAATGTCTTTTACGGTGCCTTCCGGCGCTTCGCGCTCGTAGATCACCAGACGCAGTTTTACGCGCAGCGGTGCGGAATAGGTCACGCCACGGATCTGACATTCCTGAACGTCAAACACCGGTTCGCCAAGGCGGTAGCTGACGTACTGCAGCTCGGAGTTACCGCTGTAGCTCTGAATCGGGAACACGGAACGGAAGGCTGCTTCCAGACCGTACTGCCCTTCAGGATCTTGCTCGATAAACTTCTGGAACGAGTCAAGCTGGATAGAAAGGAGATATGGAATGTCCAGAACTTGTGGACGTTTACCAAAATCCTTACGAATACGTTTTTTCTCGGTATAGGAGTAAACCATAGGGTTCCTCAGCTCGCTGACAAGTCGACCCATCTGTCCGACGAAGGGACAGTTTGTGCAACACCATTTTGTGGACCGGAAAATTGAATACTTTCCGCAATACCTGTTGCTATCACGCTTAAACCATTTCATTGCGATTTACACAGAGCGAGCACCCTGTCGCAGTATATTAAGTCGTCGATAGAAACAAGCATTGTCAGGACAATCAGCAGTCAAACAGTGTGAAATGCTACTGATGCCTTACAGCGCAAAAAGGCTGGTGACTAAAAAGTCACCAGCCATCAGCCTAATTGCTTAGGCTGCAACCAGAAAAGTTGGCTTATTTAACTTCAACTTCAGCGCCAGCTTCTTCCAGAGATTTTTTCAGTGCTTCTGCGTCGTCTTTGCTCACGCCTTCTTTCAGCGCAGCTGGAGCAGATTCTACCAGGTCTTTAGCTTCTTTCAGACCCAGGCCAGTTGCGCCACGTACTGCTTTGATAACAGCAACTTTGTTCGCGCCAGCAGCTTTCAGAATTACGTCGAATTCAGTTTTTTCTTCAGCAGCTTCAGCCGGGCCAGCAGCTACAGCTACAGCAGCAGCAGCAGAAACACCGAATTTTTCTTCCATTGCAGATACCAGCTCTACAACGTCCATTACGGACATAGCTGCAACTGCTTCAATGATTTGATCTTTAGTGATAGACATTTAAATTGTTCCTGAAAATCAGAATAAGTTTATACGTAAGCAAATGCTTTATAAAGATAACTGCGATTAAGCAGCTTCTTTCGCATCGCGTACAGCAGCCAGAGTGCGAACCAGTTTGCCAGCCGCAGCTTCTTTCATGGTTGCCATCAGGCGTGCAATTGCTTCTTCGTAGGTCGGCAGGGTTGCCAGGCGATCGATTTGCGATGCCGGGATCAACTCACCTTCAAAGGCTGCAGCTTTGACCTCAAATTTTGCATTCGCTTTAGCGAACTCTTTGAACAGACGAGCAGCAGCGCCCGGGTGTTCCATAGAGTATGCAATCAGGGTCGGACCAACAAACGTGTCTTTCAGGCACTCGAACTGAGTACCTTCAACTACGCGACGCAGCAGGGTGTTACGAACAACACGCATGTATACGCCAGCTTCACGACCTGCTTTACGCAGTTCAGTCATTTTGTCTACAGTAACGCCACGGGAATCCGCAACTACTGCAGACAGCGCGCCTTTGGCTACTTCGCTGACTTCAGCAACAATCGCTTGTTTGTCTTGAAGATTTAAAGCCATTAGCTTTGCTCCTGGATGTTTGCCGGAACTCATGTTCCGGAACTCACTTCACTCAACCCAACGGGAAGAGCGTCTTAATACGGTGAGCAGAAACAAGCCAGAGTATTAAAAATAATCTTAGCGTTCTGTCACCGTCTACGCAGGGGATTAAGTTTCTTGCGAAACACCTGCGGTCTTCGACGGAGGCCTGGATAGGCCAGGCTCCAACGAACAAATCTTTTAGCCGCTAACTTTCGTTAGCAAACGTGGGGGTAAGATTGTAGACAAAATCACCGCCCACGTAAAGGCATTAGTTTGCAGCAGCGCTCAGGCCAGCCTGGTCAACTGCAACACCTGCACCCATGGTGGTGGAGATGCTAACTTTCTTGATGTACACGCCTTTCGCCTGAGTTGGTTTAGCTTTTTTCAGCGCAACCAGCAGAGCTTCCAGGTTTTCTTTCAGTTTGTCAGCGTCAAAGTCCACTTTACCGATGGTGGTGTGGATGATGCCGTTTTTGTCGTTACGGTAACGAACCTGACCTGCTTTAGCGTTCTTAACCGCTTCAGCAACGTTAGGGGTTACAGTACCCACTTTCGGGTTTGGCATCAGGCCGCGTGGACCCAGAACCTGGCCCAGCTGGCCAACAACGCGCATTGCATCTGGAGAAGCAATAACAACGTCAAAGTTCATTTCGCCTTTCTTGATCTGATCAGCCAGATCTTCCATACCTACCAGTTCAGCGCCGGCAGCTTTAGCAGCTTCAGCGTTTGCACCCTGAGCAAATACAGCTACGCGAACGGAACGGCCAGTACCGTGTGGCAGTACAGTTGCGCCACGAACGTTCTGATCGGATTTACGAGCATCGATGCCCAGGTTAACGGCAACGTCAACGCTTTCAACGAACTTAGCAGTCGCCAGTTCTTTCAGCAGAGCAATAGCTTCGTTGATGTCGTACTGTTTGGTCGCATCAACTTTGTCACGGATCACGGACATGCGCTTGGTCAGTTTAGCCATTTCTTAGTCCTCCACTACCAGGCCCATGGAACGTGCAGTACCTTCGATGGAGCGAGTCATCGCTTCAATGTCGGCACCAGTCATGTCGGCAGCTTTGGTCTGCGCGATTTCCTGCAGCTGAGCGCGGGAAATTTTACCCACTTTGTCTTTGTTCGGTTTACCGGAACCAGACTTGATACCAGCCGCTTTCTTCAGCAGAACTGCTGCTGGAGGGGTTTTGGTAACGAAAGTGAAAGAACGGTCAGCGTAAACAGTGATTACGACTGGGATTGGCAGACCTTTTTCCAGGGATTCAGTTTTTGCGTTGAACGCTTTACAGAATTCCATGATGTTCACACCCTGCTGACCCAGAGCTGGACCAACTGGTGGACTTGGGTTCGCCATACCAGCTGCAACCTGCAGCTTGACGTAGGCTTGTACTTTCTTAGCCATTCTAAAATCCTCTGATTGGGTAATAGCGCCTCAGGGAGGCTCCCCGTGAATAAAATTCGTTTTACGGGCCGGGACCCATAAAAACAAAAGGCGCGAAATTGTATTCCAATCCCGCGCCTTGTGCAACGATTAAATCGTCGCTTTTTTGATCGCTGCTTAGGCTTTTTCTACCTGGGCAAAGTCCAGCTCTACCGGGGTCGCACGACCGAAGATAGAAACAGAAACTTTCAGGCGGGACTTCTCATAGTCCACTTCTTCAACCACGCCATTAAAGTCAGCAAACGGACCGTCATTAACACGAACCATTTCACCCGGTTCAAACAGCGTTTTCGGACGCGGCTTATCACCCACCTGCTGCAGGCGGTTCATAATCGCATCAACTTCTTTGTCGCTGATTGGCGCCGGACGGTCAGACGTGCCGCCGATAAAGCCCATCACACGCGGCACGCTGCGCACCAGGTGCCAGCTCGCGTCGTTCATAACCATCTGAACCAGCACGTAACCCGGGAAGAATTTGCGCTCGCTTTTGCGACGCTGGCCGCCACGGATCTCAACCACTTCTTCGGTCGGAACCATAACTTCGCCAAACAACTCTTCCATGTTGTGTAATTTGATATGCTCACGCAGCGACGTTGCTACGCGGCCTTCAAAACCGGAAAACGCCTGAACGACGTACCAGCGCTTTTTAGGGGCTTCAGACATCTCAGAACCTCAGGCCAGTGATAAAGGATACCAGGCGAACCAGAATACCATCCAGTCCCCACAGGATCAGTGACATTACAGCGGTTACCGCCGCTACGATCAGCGTGGTGTGCAATGTTTCCTGGCGAGTCGGCCAAATGACCTTGCGGACTTCGGTACGCGCTTCGCGGGCAAACGCAACGGTCGCTTTGCCTTTTGTCGTCAACAGCGCGACACCACCCGCCGCAGCAATCAGAATTACCACTGCAAGCGCGCGTAGCGGCAGCATCATGTCACGATAAAGATAGTTGCCGACAATCGCCACAATCAGCAGCACGGCTACAACTACCCATTTCATCGCTTCCAGGCCGCGCCCGCTCCCTTGAGCTTCGGTATTCGCACTCATAAACCAACCTGTCAGAAGTATTCTACAAACATTTTCACCCCGCGAGTGCGAGGCAAACCAATCGAAATGCTATTCGCTTTTCGTATTATACGCTCTCCGCAGAGCCTGTCTCAGCAATGATTATGACAAAATTAATCACTGATGAGCCAGGTTCTGATATGAAAGCGTGCAAAAAGGGCATCAAATGATGCCCTTTTATTGCGCATTGCGTCAAATGTTATCAGCGATTAGCCGAGAACTTTAGCAACAACGCCCGCGCCAACGGTACGGCCGCCTTCACGGATTGCGAAACGCAGACCGTCGTCCATC
>NZ_JADBRF010000030.1:0-27901 GCF_014930485.1 Enterobacter cloacae complex sp. P47BA
TGCTGAAATGCTCAGAGTTTGGCGACGCGATTATCGCGAACATGTAATCCAGATTCTGGGTTAAACAAGAGCGGGGGCCTGAGGGTTCCCGTTTTTTTTGCCTCTGCCTGCGGGAAATAACACGATGCTCGCTACTATTCTTATCGCTGTCGTTGCATTCATCCATATCTACATTCTTGTGCTGGAAATGTTCCTGTGGAACACCAGAACAGGGCACAAGGCCTTTAATCTGCGTCCCGATTTTGCGCGCGACACTCGCGTGCTGGCCGCGAATCAGGGGCTGTATAATGGTTTTCTGGCTGCGGGTCTGCTCTGGAGCCTCTGGCTTGGTGAAAAGGGTATATCTGTGGCCATCTTCTTCCTGACCTGCGTGTTGATTGCCGGACTCTTTGGCGCAGCGACCGCCAGCCGAAAGATACTGTACGTTCAGGCCATACCTGCTCTTGCAGCCCTGCTTGCCCTGCTTATCTGACGCAACGCGTTGGTTAACCGTACGTCGTCGGATATACTTGTGGCTTCACCCTCAAAGGTTAACGCTGTTATGAATAACGAAATCCCACTGAAGTATTATGACATCGTCGAAGAATACGCGACGGAAGCCACAAAGCCCGTGAGTGAGTCAGAGCAGGACTCGCTGGCGCGTTATTTCCAGCTGCTTCTCACGCGTTTGTCGAATAATGAGGAGATCGATGAGGAAGCTCAGCAGGAGATGGCGCGTGAAGCCGGGGTTCGTGCCGAACGTATTGATGATATTGCGAACTTTCTCAATCAGTGGGGAAACGAGTAACCTACCGCGCGATCCCAGCGAGTCGCTTCGCAAGCTCGCTTCGGGTGACAGATTTTGAGAAATACCATCCCTGAATCAGCGCCTCGGGGTATCTTTCAGCAATAAAGCGATACTGTATTTCGCTCTCCACGCCTTCGAAAACAAGCGTTTTATTCAGTTTTGCGAGGGCGTCGCTAAAGATGACAAAAATGTTCTGCTTGTAATGCTCACTGATGCCATCGACCAGCGACTTGTCGATTTTGATCTCATCATATTCAAGCAGCGAAAGCCTTGCCAGGTTTGAGTTTTGCACCCCGAAGTCATCAATGGATATTCTCACGCCAAGATTTTTTAAATCCTTGCAGAAATCTTCAAGAATATTCCCCGTTGAAATGGCTTTTTCAGAAAGCTCGACTTTGATCAGAGAGAGCGGAATGTTATTAGCTAAACAGCTACGGCGCAAAATGCTGATAAACTGTCCGTCTTCAATTTCCGTTCGGCCAACATTGAGCGAAACAACCAGATGATATTTAATAATAAGTGGCGCGATATCCGAAAGGGATTTTTGCAGAATATTAATATAGTAATTTTTATACAGGCCAATTTTTTTGATTAATGGAATAAACAGTTCCGGGGAGACGTCACCGTATCTTGCGTCACGCCATCTCGACAAGACCTCCACGCCTACAATTTTTTTATCCTCAATCCGAACAATGGGCTGGTAATGAACGCCGATGGTATTAGTGATAACAGCTTTGACCAGCGTCCGCTCAAGGGAGAACCGGTCCTCGTTGAGTCGAAAGAAAAAGAGCGTTATCGCAATCCAGATAAAACATAAAATGACCGCGAGAACGATAAATAGAACGGGAGATAACGAGGCCAGTCCCGCGTTGTGATGCTTCACAATGACGCACAAATCCCACGTGGTGCTGCACCGGGTGAGGGTCAGGGTAAACAAGGAGGAATTCAGTTCGCTCTGTTGGTTTAATTCAGGCGTAGCCGAAAAAAACGTTCTGCTTAAGTCCCTGGTGGTGGTGCTCAGAGAATAGCTCTCCGTAACCGGGGTGAATTTATCGTAAGCATAGCGGGAGGTGAAGATAATGTGATTATTATAGATGGCCGCATTGCCGGTAAAAAAATCCTTTCTCGAAAATTGCGCGAGGAGAAATCCTCTGGGCGTTTCATGGAGCTCTTCAGGAAGCGGGACAGGATTAACGAGTTTACCCCAAAAAGCGGTACAGACTATTTTTCCCTTTTCAATAAAACCGACGTCAGCGACATAGCGGCTTTCGAGCTTGACCTGCCGGTAGCGATCGAGGCTGTCTCTGTCGCATCCCTGTGTGGTCAGGTTTTTGAGCGTCTGCGCCACGCTCTGGGTCAGACTTTCTGAATGCTGTAAAAGGGTTCGGGAAATCTCAAGCTGTTTGCTTTTCTGCTGGCTCCCGATAACTGCATTAACCGCAAAAAGAGACAGGAAGACCAGAAACGCTGAAACGATAGTAACGGCAATGATCTTTTTCATTTTCCAGATACCCTGTCCGCTCCCTCATCTCTCAAATCTTATCACAGGCAGTGCAAGCTACAAGCCTGATAATAACGGCAGCCGTTATGCTTAAGTGCAATTTGTTTTCCTCTTAACCTGAGCTTTGTTACAGTGACAAGAGTTGTCAGCCAGGGATGCCAGGCGTGATAAGGTGGAAAAGCTCGTGCACGTGAAAAATACTTTTTACACAACAACCATTACCGTCATCATTGTCTCATTGATTGTTTCATTGTCGCTTGCCGTCCAGATTGCCACGTCCCGACAGCAGTCAATCCAGCAAATCAATACCAGCGTTGCCAACCTGAGCCATACCCTTAACGTCTACACGGAAGGGATCATTCGCCAAAGTGAAATGTTGATTACCACCGTTTCCGACACAATTGAAATTTATGGTATGACCCCGCAACAGGCGATCAATATTCAGCGAATGATAAGCAATCAGGATAATCTTCTTACTCAGATTAATAATGTGGTTGTCTATGATGCGCATGGGGATATCTTCACTGCATTGCACAAAAATTTTGCGGGCCCCCATAATGGCGCGGACAGAGCATTTTTTGTCTATCACAAGGAAAATAAAAGTCAGCAGATTTATATTGGTGAGCCGGTGATAAGCAGAACCAATGGTAAATGGGTTATTACTCTTAGCCGACGCCTTGAAACCCACACCGGTGCATTTAACGGTGTTGTGGTGGTGACGCTGGGTATCGAAAATTTTCTGGCGCTTTATGGACAAATTAATATTGGTCACGCGGGCGTTATTGGTTTAACGACGCAAGCAGGCGTTTTACTGATTCGTTATCCCTTTAAAAATAACTATATCGGTACGATTTTTTCTGACTCACCTCTCTTCAGAAAATACCTCAAGGTACAAAATACAGGGATAGCCAGCTCTGTCTCCAGGTTTGATAAAATCGAACGCATTTATGCCTATGAGAAAAACAGGCGCTACGGACTGGTTACGACGGTAGCGGTAAGCATTGATGAAGCCCTTTCACCGTGGCGCAAGCAGGCGATTCAGCTTGCCGCACTTATTTTGGTGTTTACCGCGACGCTCATCGTGGCGTCCTGTTTCCTCTATTCCGACTTATCCAGAAAAGCACGGGATAACAAAGCGCTAAAGATTATTGCCTCGGAGGATGCGCTGACAGGGCTTTATAACAGGCGCATCTTTGATGAAAAAATCCTCTCGGAAATTGCGGCGTGTGCGGCAAAGGACGCGCCGGTTTCGCTGCTCCTTGTGGATGTGGACTACTTCAAAAAGTACAACGATAACTACGGTCATCCGGAAGGGGACAGATGCCTGGCGTTGCTGGGAAACTGCCTCAGGGAAAGTCTCACCCGCGACAACCAGATTGTGGCGCGGTATGGCGGGGAGGAGTTTGCGCTGATTTTGCCTGAAACGGATATCCAGGAGGCGCTCCGCCTTGCGCAGACGATTATTCGCTATGTTTTCTCTCAGCAAATTGAACACGCGTTTAGCCCCTTCGGGCGGGTCACGGTAAGCGTAGGGGTCTCCAGTGCGCGTGCTGTCAACATCGCGGGTAGCCAGCAGAATATTATTAATGCTGCCGACCAGGCGCTCTATCAGGCAAAACGCGGCGGGCGCAACCGGCACGCTTTCGTTGGGGCTTGATCAAAAAAAAGCCCACTCATGAGTGGGCAAGAAATACTGGAAGCAATGTGAGCAATGTCGTACTGAATACCTGAGTGTTTTTCTCAACTATTCAGTGTTGAGAAAGATAATCTTTCTCAATAAAAGATGCAACCCCACAGTTCTTGTGGAAGGGCATGTTGATGAAGAAATGCGCAGACTCTCTCTGTGAGGCTTATCACAAATTTCCTTTCTCAGATCCTGTGCTATCCTTTTTGTGTCGTTGATTTAATGACAAAAACCATACAGAGAGGAAAGTTATGGGAATTTTATCCTGGATTATCTTTGGGCTTATTGCGGGTATTCTGGCGAAGTGGATCATGCCGGGCAAAGATGGCGGTGGGTTTATCGTCACCATAATACTGGGTATTGTCGGCGCGGTAGTCGGCGGTTGGATCAGTACGCTGTTCGGTTTTGGTAAAGTCGATGGCTTTAACTTCGGCAGTTTCGCGGTCGCGGTGATCGGCGCGCTGGTTGTGCTGTTTATCTACAGAAAGATCAAAAGCTAATACTGAAGCGTTAAAAAGGCTGCCATATGGCGGCCTTTTTACGTAACGGGTTTACCACCAGCCAAACTGCGTGCCGGCAAACGCCACGACGGCAACGATCAACATTATAAGGGTGGTTTTTCTCATTTATGCCCCCGGAGCAGCGTAACCACCGACAAAAAACCACGTCAGAAATACCACCGCCGTTATAAAAATAACGACCGGGAAGAGGATCCCTATTCTCATATCATCACCTGTTTCGGTTTTTATAACGCCGTAGAGTGTACGGGGTTAATCCATCGCGAGAAAGTCTGTTTTGCTTTTTCCTTTTTTATCCTGATACATCGCGATATCCGCGGCACGTAACGCACTGTCCGGATCGGTTACGCCGGGATCCACTTCGATAACGCCGAGGCTGGCGCCAGGATAAATGATGCTGATGCTACCCAGCCAGTATTCCCCCGCAATTCGGGCGCTGAGGCGCGTTCTGAGAAGGTGGATTTGCTCCTCATTCTCGACGTTGCTCAGAGTGGCCACCAGAAACTCATCGCCGCCCAGCCGGCCGATGATATCGTCCTGCTGTTTTTCTGCGGTCAAACGCTTGCCCACTTCAATCAGGAACTGGTCGCCTGCTTCATGCCCGTATCGATCGTTAATCAGTTTAAAATCATCCAGATCGATAAAGGCAATGATGGCGTTACGTTTCAGATGCCGCGCCAGCGAAAACAGGGTGGTCAGATCCTCAAAAATGGCGCGACGGTTGGGTAAC
Source organism: Enterobacter cloacae complex sp. P47BA (assembly GCF_014930485.1). NCBI lineage: Bacteria > Pseudomonadati > Pseudomonadota > Gammaproteobacteria > Enterobacterales > Enterobacteriaceae > Enterobacter > Enterobacter cloacae complex sp. P47BA. The sequence goes on from NZ_JADBRF010000030.1 coordinate 5,221, forward strand.
CCTGTAAGGGCATCTGTGTAGGAGTGGGCGATAAGCGCCGCGTTGGCTTCACGGAGCTGGGTCACCAGAGACTCTTTCTGAATGTACTGACTAATCAACCCGGCGAAGAGTTTTAGCATCTGCTCGCCGCGCGCGCTGAGCGGTTTTTTTGCCGTGCTGGTGGCGCAGAGCGTACCGTAAAGCGAGCCATCGGCAAGATGAACGGGGATGCTCATGTAAGTGGTAATGCCGAGTGCTTTCGCCGCTTCACACTCCGGCCAGCGCTCGGGGACATCGTTACTGAATAATGTGTCGCTATCCAGCGCGCGCTTACACAGCGTTTCATCCCATGGCACGCTTAACCCTTCCGGGATAGTCATCTGCTTGCTGTTTCGGGCATAGAGGATATGCTGCAGCCGGGCTGTTATATCCACCTTCGTCAGATACGTCGACTCCATGTCGGTGACGATTTCCAGCATCTCCAGCAGCTGACGAACGAGGCTTTCAAGGGATTGCTCGGTGGCAAGGGTTTCTGAAACGCGAGCGAGGATAAGATCCGACATGACGTAGAATGACTCCCGGGCAGAAGACGTCTGCATCTGCATGTTATGCTGAATTTTTAGGCTTCCGGCATAGTAAAACATGAATATAGAAAATTTAATATATGCAGAGGTAGGCAGCAGGCGGGAAAAAAAGCCCCGTTGTTGAGAACGGGGCAAAGACATCTTGATTACGGAATGATGTTCTCTGGTCAAAGTGAGAACATGCCAGACTGTAGCGTTGAAAAGTGCAGTTAGAATGGAGAAATCATGGAGAAAGCGGCGACAAGCCGTTACCCTTAGCCAATGATGATGTCAAAAGGATCAACAAGATGAGATTTCTGCTAATGGCGCTGGCGCTTCCCCTGGTTGCCTGCACCGCAAAAACAACCCCACCCGACGCCCCGAAACCGCCGCACGCCGTGGGCATGGCGAACCCGGCTTCCGTTTACTGCCTGGAAAAGGGCGGGGAACAGGTCCCAATTCAAAGCCCGCAGGGAGTCCGCACCGAGTGCAAGCTGCCCGGTGGCGAAGTGATCGACGAATGGACGCTCTATCGTCGCGATCATCCGCAACCTGCCAGGTGACAGAGGGACAGTAGCTGCGATACACTTCTCTTTAGGATTATTCTTAGCCAATTTCTGGCTACCGTTACCGCGAGAGAAGTATGTTTCAGCTTAAACCGGGCAGCGTGGCGATGATCGTCGGTGCCCGCACGGCGTCAGGCCGTCGCAATATTGGTAAATCTGTGGAGCTATTTGGTCTCTGCCAGCCCGGCCAGCGTTTCGTTAACCCGGTCAACGGCGTGATGACGCAGTTACCCGCAAGCGCGGACCGCGCGCTCTGGCTGGTGACGGGAGACGTCTACGCCTTTGACAATCAGCACGGCTTTGCGTTTGTTCGCGCCGAACACCTGATGCCGCTCACCCCGGACGAAGCCCCGCAAATTCAGGATGAGCTAACGGTCAGCTGATCACAGATGGCGCAGCCAGTCGGCTAAGACCAGAGCGTGATTCTGCTTCGTGTCCTTCGCGCCGTAGAGCAGGGTTACGGTCTGCTTTTTCGCCAGCGCCGCCAGACGCTCTCCTTCGTCCTTATGCTGCGCCAGCTCTTCCTTGTAGGCTTTAGTGAAGGCCGCGAAATCAATCGCTTCGCTATGAAAGTCCTTGCGTAACGCGCTGGACGGTGTGAGCGTTTTACACCATTCGTCATACGCGAGGTCCGTTTTTTTCACCCCGCGGGGCCAGAGCCTGTCCACCAGAACCCGATAGCCATCGCCCGGGCTCGCCTGTTCATAGACGCGTTTGCACTGAATCATAATTCCACCCTCCCAATTTAAGGTATTGTGATAATTGTAGAAGATCGGTAGTCTGAGGTTCCTTATGTTATCTGATAATACTCTGGCATAAGGAACCTTTCATGGAACATCTCCCGGTTAAAACGACGCTGCGCATTGCGCTGGTTGGCGATTACAATCCTGATGTTATTGCACACAAGGCGATCCCGCTGGCCATTGACGACGCCGCCGCGGTCCTTGACCTCACCGCCGATTACGACTGGCTTGCCACCACGGAATTAACCAGTTCTGAGGATCTGGTGGGCTACGATGCCATCTGGCTGGTTCCCGCAAGCCCCTATAAAAATACCGAGGCGGCCTTTATTGCCGCACGCTACGCGCGTGAAAACAGCATTCCGTTCCTGGGCACCTGCGGTGGGTTCCAGCATGCGTTAATTGAGTATGCCCGTAACGTGCTGGGCTGGAGCGACGCGGCACATGCTGAGACGGATACCGAAGGCACGATGGTGATTGCGCCGCTGACCTGCTCGCTGGTGGAGAAAACCGATGCCATTGAGCTGCGCAATAATACGCTGATCGCGAAGGCTTACGGAAAGCCGGAAATCGTAGAGGGTTATCACTGTAACTATGGCGTATCGGCGGCGTTTGCTCAGGAACTGGAGAGCGGTGATATGCGCGTGACGGGCTGGGACGAGCAGGGGGAAATCCGCGCTGCGGAGCTGGTGACCCATCCGTTCTTTGTGATCACCTTATTCCAGCACGAGCGTGCTGCGCTGGAAGGGCGTCCGGTGGTGCTGGTGCAGGCAATGCTGCGCGCGGCGCGCGGGTAAAAAAGGCAGACCCGATGGTCTGCCACCGTGTTTATCGGGGCGCGATTTCCCGGTCACGCCCGGCAAGTACGCCGCAGATGGCCATGACGACAGCGGCCAGCGCGCAGGCGAGAAGCGGGATCCGCCAGTCTCCAGCCGAATCGTGAATTTTACCCATCAGCGGCGGACCGCAGGCTGCGAGCAGATAACCAATAGACTGTGCCATACCGGACAATGCTGCCGCCTGGTGTGCGGAGCTGGCGCGCAGGCCGATGAACGTCAGGCCGAGGATCATCGTTGCCCCGGTACCAAAGCCAAACACCAGCGTCCACATCACCGCCATCTCAGGCATAAACCACAACCCCGCCGCGCTAACCGCGCACATCAGCCCAACCGCTCCGGCGATGGTTCGCTGATCCTTCATACGCTGCAGGACGAGAGGAACGGCAAGCCCCGGCACGGCCGTGGCAAGCTGTAAAAGGCCGTGCACCGAGCCGGCCTGCGCTTTGCTAAAGCCATGGCTGAGTAATATGGCCGGCAGCCAGCCGATGATGACGTAATAAATTAGCGAGTTAATCCCCAGAAAGAGCGTCACCTGCCAGGCGAGTGCCGAGCGCCAGATCGCGCGGTTATGCAGCGCGCCTGCGCCCGTTACCGTTGCGACGTGTTTTTGACGCCACTGCGGCAGCCAGAGCAACAGCGCGATCAGCGGAAACGCCATCAGCATCAGCAGCGCGCCGTGCCAGCCCGCATTACCCTGCGCCAGGGGAACAATCAGCGCCGAGCCTAACGCGGCAGAGACACCCATCGTCAGGGAATAGGCGCCGGTGAGTTTTGCCACCTGACCCGGGAAATCACGCTTAATTAAGCCGGGCAGCAGCACATTCCCCAGAGCGATCCCGCAACCAATCACCGCCGTTCCGATGAAAAGCAGGGTAGCGGAGGGCAGGGAGCGAACCGCAATCCCGATGCAAATCAGCATCAGGGCGATAAACAGGCTGCGCTCCATGCCGATACGCCGGGCAACGCCCGCCGCGAGCGGGGAGACAAGAGCAAAGGCCAGCAGGGGCAGGGTGGTCAGCAGACCGGTTTGCGCCGTGCTTAAGCCATAATCAAGGCGAATGGTATCGAGCAGCGGCGCTGCGCCGGTAAAGGTGACGCGAAGCGTGGTGGCAATCATCAGGATGCCTGCAATTAACAGCGCGCCCTGTTTTCCTGAGGTGCGAAGAGCAGTAGTCATTGTGTTCTCATACGTTCAAGCGAGCGCACACAATACCGATTTTCTCAGCGGTTGAAATCAGGCTAAAATGACAGTTTATCGCTAATATCGGACAACCTGATGATTGGTCTGGGACTGGACGGCTACGATCCTGATAGCCAGCACGATGCGGCCGTCGCGTTTCGCATCCGCGTGGTGACGGAAGAACAATATATTCCGCAGCATCAACACCGTAAGGGGCAGCTGATTCTGGCCCTTGGCGGCGCGATCACCTGCGAAGTGGAAAATGCGATGCTGATGGTACCGCCCCAGTATGCCGTCTGGATCCCAGGCCAAATGCCGCACAGCAACAGGGCCACGCCGGGGGCACAGCTCTGCTTTTTGTTTATTGAGCCTGGTGCCGCCAGCCTGCCCGACCGCTGCTGCACCCTGAAAATCTCTCCCCTGGTGCGGGAGCTGATTTTATCCCTGGCGGAAAAACCGCGAGAACAGCTGCATCTTGCGGCCACATCGCGTCTGGTGGACGTCCTGTTTGACGAGTTGCCGCTCCAGCGCCAGGAGCATCTGCAGCTGCCCGTCTCTCCCCATCCTAAAATCCGGCTGATGAGCGAGAAGATGGCGGAAGAGCCCGCCGCCTGGCAGACGCTGGCACAGTGGGCGAGTCATTTCGCGATGAGTGAACGCAACCTGGCGCGGCTGGTGGTCAAAGAGACCGGTTTAAGCTTTCGCCGCTGGCGTCACCAGCTTCAGCTGATCGTGGCGTTACAGCATTTGATTAGCGGGAAATCGGTGCAGCAGGTGGCACAGTCTCTGGGCTATGACTCTACCACCGCGTTTATCACCATGTTCAAAAAGGGGCTGGGCCAGACGCCGGCGCGTTACATGGCCAGCCTGACTATGACTTCCCGATAAACAGGGAAACCAGCCCTGCCGCAATCAGCGGGCCTACCGGCACGCCGCGGAAGAGCGCCACGCCGAGTACCGTGCCCACCAGCAGGCCCGCCACCAGCGAGGGCTGGCTGCTCATCAGCGTAACGCCGCGTCCGCCCAGCCACGAAACAAAAATCCCCACCGCGATCGCCACCAGTGATTTCCAGTTCACAAACGAGTGCAGCAGCGTTGAGGCGGGAAGGGTGCCGCTGGCGATGGGAGCCATCACCCCGATGGTTAAAATGATGATCCCGATGGTGAGGCCTTGTTTTTCTATCCACGGGAAAAAGGTATTTAACGGGGTCACGCGCACAATAATCAGTACCAGAATCGAGATGGCAACGGTGGTGTTATGGCTGATAAAGCCGAGCGCGGCGAGCGCCAGAAGAATGAGCAGAGTCGGGTCAAACATGGGGGATCCTTGCCAGAATAATTATCCTGCTTACTTTACGCGCAAACGCGGCGGAGGACAGCGTTAAAAAGATTTTATCGCTGTCATTACCTTGTCATTTACGCGGATTAAAACGAAGGCAGGTATCGCAAAGGGATCGCCATCATGAACGATCACATGTTTGTTGAAACGCTCATTATCTCCTCATCGTTTTTCGCTATTGCCGTGATTCTCGTCGCCTCCGTGCTGTTTCTGGAAAGAAGAGGCTAGCGCCGTCACGACGACGCCTTATGGAAGTTTACAAGCTCAGGACGGGCGATGCGCAGGTAATCCTGGGTGTCCATGATCACGGATTTCTCCAGTAAACCGGCGTTAAAGGCAATTTCGTCGAAACGCTCGAATAGCAGCGGGTCGGCCACCAGCGCCAAATCAGGATGGAAGCTGAAGGGCGGGATCGCGCCAAAAACGCAGGCGGTAAGGGTATCGACCTCGGCCGGGCTGGCGAGGGAGGCTTTAAGCCCGCCAAAATGGCAGGCAAGCTGGCTCAGATCGGCCTGCAGGTCGGCGGCCAGAATCGCCAGTACGTGTTTTTTAACGCCGTTGCCCTTCACCTTGCAGACCAGGGCTTTTGCCCCCTGGCGCAGATCGGTCCCGCGAATTTCACTCACCGCTTCGCATTTCCCCACCGCCTCGTGCTCCATGACGCGAAAACGCGCGCCCTGCTCGGTGAGTAAGGTAATCAGCTGATGGTGGGTACTTGTCCCCATAACGTCGTCAGTCATCACAATTTTCCCGGTGATAATCCAGTATGCAGCTTGCTACATTAGCACGGGATAAACGGGGTCGAAAGAAAACAGCCAGCGGATTCGCTGGCTGTTGGGTTATGCGTTGCTGGTCGCAGATTGCTTGTGGAACAGCTCCCTGAACACAGGATAAATATCATCCTGATCGCGGATATGCTGCATGGCAAAGTTATCGAACATGGACTGCAGATGTTCATATTCCCGCCACAGGGTCTGGTGGGCGCGACGGGTGATTTCGATATAGCTGTAGTAACGCACCACCGGCAGAATTTTCTTCGCCAGGATCTCGTGACACAGCGGTGAGTCGTCGGCCCAGTTGTCGCCATCCGACGCCTGCGCGGCATAAATGTTCCACTGCGCCGGGTCGTAACGCTCTTTCACTACTTCATCCATTAGCTTCAGGGCGCTTGATACGATGGTCCCCCCCGTCTCCTGGGAGTAGAAGAACTCATGTTCATCCACCTCCTTCGCCTGGGTGTGATGGCGGATATAGACCACTTCCACGTTCTTATAGGTTCTGCTCAGGAACAGATAGAGCAGGATGTAAAAACGCTTCGCCATATCCTTGGTGGCCTGGTCCATCGAGCCGGAGACGTCCATCAGACAGAACATGACCGCCTGGCTGGAGGGTTCAGGACGTTTTTCGTAGTTCTTGTAGCGCAGGTCGAAGGTATCGATAAACGGCACGCGGTCGATCTTCGCTCTTAGCTCGGCAATCTCTTTACGCAGGCGCTCCTCTTCCAGCAGCTGCGCCGGCTCCGTGTTTTCCACGACCTTCAGGCTGCTCTCCAGCTCGCGCAGTTCGCGACGTTTGCCTGCCGTCATGGCCGTGCGACGCGCCAGAGAATTCTGCAACGAACGCACAACGCTGATATTGGCGGGCACGCCGTTAGCGGTATAGCCCGCGCGATGGGTTTTATACTCGTTAAGCTGACGATGCTGATTCTTTTTCAGGTTCGGCAGCGCAAGGTCCTCAAACAGCAGGTCGAGATATTCATCTTTCGAAATCTGGAAAACGAACTCATCCTGGCCTTCACCGTCCTGGCTGGCCTGCCCCTGACCGCTTCCTGAACCACCGCCGCCGCCCTGAGGGCGCTCAATTCTGTCGTTCTGAACGAAGTGGTCGTTACCTGGATGAACGCGATGGCGCAGGCCGCCGCGCCCCTGATGAAACATCGGTTCGCTGATGTCATCGGTAGGGATGGAGACAGACTCGCCGCTGTCGACGTCGGTCACCGAGCGTTTGTTGATGGCCTCGGAGATCGACTGTTTAATTTGCGCTTTATAACGGCGCAAGAAGCGCTGGCGGTTCACCGTGCTCTTGTTTTTGCCGTTAAGACGCCGGTCAATAAACCAGGTCATATACCCCCCGTACTGCATTTGCCAACTTGCGTTTTTGTTGGCCCGGCAGGCGCAGGCGCTACCGGGCACTTGTTTTAGGACGATTTACGCACGCGCAGATACCATTCGCAGAGCAGGCGAACCTGTTTGCGGGTGTAGCCTTTTTCCATCATACGGTCGACAAAATCGTCGTGTTTCTTCTGCTCGTCGGTTGAGGTTTTGGTGTTAAACGAGATCACCGGCAGCAGCTCTTCGGTATTGGAGAACATTTTCTTCTCAATAACCGTGCGCAGCTTCTCGTAGCTGGTCCAGTTCGGATTGCGCCCGTTATTATGCGCTCTGGCGCGCAGGACGAAGTTCACAATCTCATTCCGGAAGTCTTTCGGGTTGCTGATCCCGGCAGGCTTCTCGATTTTTTCCAGCTCCGCGTTCAGGGATTCACGATCAAACAGCTGGCCGGTATCCGGGTCGCGGTACTCCTGATCCTGGATCCAGAAGTCAGCATAGGTGACATAGCGGTCGAAAATGTTCTGCCCGTATTCTGAATAGGATTCCAGATAGGCCGTCTGGATCTCTTTGCCAATGAACTCGGCATATTTCGGGATCAGGTAGCCTTTCAGGAACTCAAGGTAGCGTTCAGCCTGCTCCTGCGGGAACTGCTCGCGCTCGATTTGCTGCTCCAGGACGTAGAACAGATGAACCGGGTTGGCCGCCACTTCCGCGTGGTCGAAGTTAAAGACCCGGGAGAGGATCTTAAACGCGAAACGCGTGGAGAGGCCGTTCATCCCTTCATCAACCCCGGCGTAATCGCGGTATTCCTGGTACGATTTCGCTTTCGGGTCGGTATCTTTCAGGCTTTCACCATCGTAGACGCGCATTTTCGAATAGATGCTGGAGTTTTCCGGCTCTTTCAGACGCGACAGGATGGAGAAGCGCGAGAGCGTTTCCAGCGTGCCCGGAGCGCATGGCGCATGCACCAGTTCACTGTGGTTAAGCAGTTTTTCGTAAATTTTGATCTCTTCGGAGATCCGCAGGCAATAAGGCACCTTGACGATGTACACGCGGTCAAGGAAGGCCTCATTGTTTTTGTTATTACGGAAGGTTACCCATTCCGATTCGTTCGAGTGGGCGAGAATAATCCCGTTAAACGGCAGGGCGGAGATACCTTCCGTCCCGTTGTAGTTCCCTTCCTGGGTCGCCGTCAGCAGAGGATGCAGCACTTTGATCGGTGCTTTAAACATCTCGACGAATTCCATAATCCCCTGGTTGGCGCGGCACAGCGCACCGGAATAGCCATAGGCATCCGGGTCGTTTTGTGCGAAGTTTTCCAGCTTACGGATATCGACTTTACCCACCAGCGCCGAGATATCCTGGTTGTTCTCATCACCCGGTTCGGTTTTGGCGATAGCGATCTGCTCCAGTATGGATGGCCACACTTTCACGACGCGGAATTTGGTGATATCACCGCCAAATTCGTGCAGGCGTTTTGCTGCCCACGGCGACATAATGGTGCCGAGGTAGCGACGCGGGATGCCAAACTCTTTATCCAGAATTTGCGCATCTTCCTGCGGGTTAAACAGGCACAGCGGATGGTCGTTCACCGGGCTGCGTTCGCCGTTGGCGCTTAGCACGTAAATCGGTACGCGCTGCATCAGCGACTTCAGGCGTTCAGCCAGCGAGGATTTACCGCCGCCGACGGGGCCGAGTAAATAGAGGATCTGTTTCTTCTCTTCCAGACCCTGGGCGGCATGCTTCAGATAGGAGACAATCTGTTCAATGGCATCTTCCATACCATAGAACTCTTCGAACGCCGGATATCGGGCGACCACCCGATTCGAAAATAGACGGGAAAGCCGTGGCTCCAGGGCAGTATCAACCATGTTTGGCTCACCGATAGCCATCAATAGCCGTTCTGCCGCATTGGCATAGGCACTGCGATCTTGCCGACAAATGGTAAGAAACTCCTGCAGTGTGAACTCTTCGTCCTTGGCAGCTTCGTAGCGCTGGCGATAGTGATCGAATATATTCATGGCATGCCGTCCTTTCGTTTTTTAGCACAGGATAAGAGCCGTTCGTATGAGTAGTGGAGGCTCCCGGAAGAGAATCTCTCGCACCCCACTGCCAGAGCAGCAACCTGTGTGCCAGGTCAGACGCTAAGAACCGCAGGTGTTCAGGAAAACTCTTCTTAAATTTAAGCGTAGATGGCATTTGCCAAACTTGCATGCTGAGAAAAACTAATTTCAATGACATATCAATAACTCATCCAAAAATTTCCACCCTGGTTATAAGGCTTAAGCACGTTTTTCATGCATCGGTCATATAAATGAAAGCGGGTTGTCATCTGAAAAGTTAAAAATAATGGGTTAATCAAACTGATTAGCAGGCAAAAAATTTTGGGATGTACGGGAATGGCGGTTACACTTCACCCGCTGATTATTTGACTACAGGAAAGAATGGATTGTGACCAAACTCAAACTTCTGGCATTGGGCATCCTTGCCGCGACCGCAGTTAGCACCGCTCAGGCGGAAAGTCAGTGGACGGTGGGTGCGGGCGTTGGCGTCATTAACAGCCCATACAAACAGTATGACCGCGATGTTTATCCTGTACCCGTTATCACCTATGAAGGCGATAACTTCTGGTTCCGCGGTCTCGGCGGCGGCTACTATCTGTGGAACGATACGGCCGATAAGCTCTCTATCATGGCCTACTACGATCCAACGCACTTCAAGCCAGGCGACAGCGACAGCCACGCGCTTCGCCAGCTCGACAAGCGCAAAAGCTCCATGATGGCCGGGCTTTCATACGTGCATAACACCCAGTATGGCTTCCTCCGTACGGCCCTGGCGGGTGATACGCTGGATAACAGCAACGGCTTTATCTGGGATCTGGCGTGGTTGTATCGCTATACCAACGGTGGGCTCACCCTGACGCCGGGTATCGGCGTGCAGTACAACAGTGAAAACTACAACGACTATTACTACGGCGTCTCTAAAAACGAGTCCCGTCGCAGTGGGCTGAAAAGCTACAGCGCCGATGATGGCTGGGATCCTTACCTGGAGCTGACCGCGAGCTATAACTTCCTTGGCGACTGGAACGTCTACGGTACCGGCCGTTACGAGCGTCTGAGCGACGAAGTGAAGGATAGCCCGATGGTTGATAAGTCCTGGGCTGGCATCTTCTCGGTGGGTGTGACCTACAAGTTCTGATTGTGCATTATCGCGGTGCAATAATTGCATCAAAACGGGGCGCTTGCGCCCCGTTTGCTTTGGTGTGGTGCAGCGACCTTATCGCTTAACGATGCGAATTGTCTGCCCTAAACGAGACGGCTTTTCCTCGCTCGCTTTCTGCGGGGTGGTTACGCAGGCCGTTTCCACGCAGACGAACGTTTTGTAACCGTCATCAGGGATGTCGGCCATGCTGATGGAGAGTGCAGGCCCCGGGTTCCAGCCCACCACGTTGCTGTGATGGTGATGAACCACCTCAATGCCGCGGTTAAGAGCACCGTCGTGGATCACGCTGCACGCTTCCGGATGCAAATAGACGCGGTCAGTACGGTCAGGGAACGTCTGAACGCCGTCGCTCAGCTTACCTTCCTTCGCGTTATCAACTTTGTCGATAAAGGTATCGCCCAGGCCGCTCACCTTCACTGCATTGATGTCACCCACGTTGAAGTAGGTATGCAGGGCAGAGGTGGTCTCGAACTCGCCATGAGCTTCCAGCTCAATCTCGCAGCTCTGACCCAGTTTGAAGCGGGCATACAGGGTGAAATCATGCGGCCACAGGGCGCGAGTTTCATCATTAGCCTGCAGCTCAAAGGTCAGTACTGCGCCGTTGTCATCTTCGTTATGCGCTTTCAGCGTCCACTGCTGGTTACGGGCGAAACCGTGAGAAGGCAAACTCGGCTGTGCGGACGGGCCAAACCACGGCCAGCAGATCGGTACGCCGCCGCGAATCGCATCCCCTTTTTTGAACGAGGTGGCGTCACTCAGCCACAGCGCTTCCGCTTCGCCTTCCGGTTTCCAGGAGAGCAGGTGCGCGCCGTTCAGCGCCACGGAGGCTTTAACGCGCGGGTGGTCAACGACGATAACGTCGGCACCGTCAATCTGACGGCGGGAGAGCACAGGGGTAAGTTGTTCGACTACCGGAAGTGCAAAAATTTTATTTATCATTAAGCAATCCTCTGTCTAAAAAACAATAAAAAAGGCGACCGAAGTCGCCTTTTTGGATCATTCACTCATCTCAACTTATTTGGAGATGTGAGCGATCAGGTCCAGTACTTTGTTAGAGTAGCCGGTTTCGTTGTCGTACCAGGAAACCAGTTTCACGAAGTTGTCGTTCAGTGCGATACCTGCTTTAGCATCGAACACGGAAGTGCACACTTCGCCGTTGAAATCGGTAGATACAACGTCGTCTTCGGTGTAACCCAGAACGCCTTTCATTGGGCCTTCGGAAGCAGCTTTGATTGCTTTCTTAATTTCTTCATAAGAAGCAGCTTTTTCCAGACGAACGGTCAGGTCAACAACGGATACGTTAGGAGTTGGAACGCGGAACGCCATACCAGTCAGTTTGCCATTCAGTTCTGGCAGTACTTTACCTACAGCTTTAGCAGCACCGGTAGAGGATGGGATGATGTTCTGAGCCGCGCCACGGCCGCCGCGCCAGTCTTTGTGAGACGGACCGTCAACGGTTTTCTGAGTAGCGGTGGTCGCGTGAACGGTAGTCATCAGACCTTCGATGATGCCGAAGTTGTCGTTGATCACTTTAGCCAGCGGTGCCAGGCAGTTGGTGGTGCAGGATGCGTTAGAAACGATGTCCTGGCCAGCGTAAGTTTCGAAGTTTGCACCGCGAACGAACATTGGGGTGTTGTCTTTGGAAGGACCAGTCAGAACAACTTTTTTCGCACCCGCAGTGATGTGTTTACGTGCAGTTTCGTCGGTCAGGAAGATACCGGTTGCTTCAGCAACAACGTCAACACCGATTTCGTTCCATTTCAGGTTAGCTGGGTCTTTCTCAGCAGTAACGCGGATGGTTTTGCCGTTAACAACCAGGTGGCCGTCTTTCACTTCAACGGTGCCGTCGAAACGACCGTGAGTTGAGTCGTACTTCAGCATGTACGCCATGTATTCAGCGTCCAGGAGATCGTTGATACCAACGATTTCGATGTCAGAACGTTTCTGAGCAGCACGGAAAACAATACGGCCGATACGGCCAAAACCGTTGATACCTACTTTGATAGTCATATATTCCACCAGCTATTTGTTAGTGAATAAAAGGTTGCCTGTAAAATTACAAAAACCTTACGCAGCGTCAAGCGGAATCGTGTCAATCATTGCGACAAATCAATCCTGTGACTAACGTTTGTGCGACTGACTCGCCTCACTTTCCCTTTGAGCTTGCAACCACATGGGGGCTGCGCCCGGAATTTTAAAGTCCTCGCAGGATAAAAATGTGAACGTGATCACAATTGCCTGACCGCCTTTTCGCGACACATAAGTTTAGAACAAAAGTGCACGCAAGGGTGTTAATGTTTTGTTAGAATCCGGGTTAAAAGATGTCTGTTTCTACAGCGAGATGTAAGCATATGTCGAACCAACATAACCCTGACGATTTGAAAAAAAACCTCACCGAAATGCAGTTTTACGTGACCCAGAATCACGGCACGGAGCCGCCATTTACCGGGCGATTACTGCACAACAAGCGAGACGGTGTGTATCACTGTCTGGTCTGCGATGCCCCGCTGTTCAATTCACAAACGAAATACGACTCCGGCTGCGGCTGGCCGAGCTTTTACGAGCCCGTGAGCGATGACGCAATCCGCTATCTGACCGACTCGTCGCACGGTATGGTGCGCACGGAAATTCGCTGTGGTAACTGCGACGCGCACCTGGGGCACGTCTTCCCGGACGGTCCTCAGCCAACGGGTGAGCGTTTCTGCGTGAATTCAGCCTCAATGAGCTTCACCGATGATGAAAACGGCGACCAGATTAAGGGTTGAAAAAACGATTCAGCAAATTATTCCTTTGAAAGGGAGAGATCGTGAATATTGAGGACATGATTAACGGGATGACCCCGGAAGTTTATCAGCGTCTGGTGACCGCCGTTGAGCTGGGAAAATGGCCGGACGGTGTGGCGCTCACGCCTGAGCAAAAAGAGAACAGTTTGCAGCTGGTGATGCTGTGGCAGGCGCGCAATAACACCGATGCGCAACACATGACTATCGACACTAACGGTCAGATGGTGATGAAGAGCAAGCGCGAGCTGAAGGAAGATTTTGGCATCACGCCGAAGCCGATTGCGACTTTCAAATAATGCTCTACATGCAGGCCGGGTAAGCGTTAGCGCCACCCGGCACAATACACCTTAGTGTGGGATCCCGAGCGACTCCGCCAGCTGTTTCGCTAACTGATTATTGTCGTCCGCTCCGTACTCCCAGAACATCGCCCCGGCGAGGCCTTTCTCTTTGATGTAGTCCGCCTTGATCGCGACAGAACGCGGATTCTCATACGAAATCGCAAACAGCGCGTTGCCATCGGCACCCTTTACCGAGAGCCACGGTACCTTCGCCTGGTCGTCCCAGTGCTCGGTAAAACGTTTCTGCGGATCGTTCAGCAGCTTCTTCACGATATCGTTGTACTTCACGTAGGTATCTTTAGTCAGGTCATAGCCGAGCGACTTAAACAGCGCGATCTCCTGCGGTCCAAAGTAGGGCTGTGTGACCGGATTTTTTTGCGCGTCCGGCTTGCTCCAGTCAATGCCCGGTTCAACCGCACGTTTCGGTACGCGGCCGTAAAAACCGATCCCGAGGTTCATCTGCTTCGGCTTAAGGCCGGCGGCCAGATAGTTGTTCACCACAAAATCGACGCTGTATTTGTCGGCGGCAGCCACCGTTGGCCAGGCGCTGGAGTCATACAGGTTAGCGTTGAAGTACTGTGTCCCGTACGCCATGTCGTAGGTCATCAGGTTGATGTAGTCGAGGAGCGGGGCGATGGCTTTGACATCCACCCAGCTTTTCGGACTTTCCGCATTCGCGCCCACCGCAATGGTCACCAGCTTTTTCTGCCCGAACGCGTCGCGCATCTCTTTCAGCAGGGCGGTGAAGTTTTCCCTGTCGGCGGGCTGGCTTGCAACCAGCCCCCACGCGCCGTTGACCGGATATTCCCAGTCGAGATCGATCCCGTCCAGACCGTATTTCTCAACAATTTCCTTCGCGGAGCGGATAAACACCGCGCGACTCTCCCGGGTTGCCGCTGCGCCAGAGAAGCCACGCGCCCCCCAGCCGCCAACGGAGAGCAGGACTTTCAGGTTCGGGTTTTGCTTACGCAGAGTGGGGATTAAGGCCAGATCGGACGCCACTTTTGGCGACAGCCAGATTTGATGCAGCTTCGCCGGATCTTTCAGCGCGGGGTTGGTCTCGTCTTTCTCGTTGTTATAAACAAGCCCAAACGAGTAGTTCAGGTGGGTGATCTGACGAACGTCCAGTTTATTGATATCGCCACCCGGTCCGGCGGTGACATCGCCACCCCCGTTAAAGTAGCCCACGGACATCAGAGGCGCGGCGGAAGCAAGCGACGCGCAAAGCAAGGGTAATGCTGCCAGCAGGGGCAAACGTTTCATACAAGTTCCTCTTTGACTTAATGAAAATAACCACGCCACAGAAAAGGCGTGGCGAAAAAAAAGCCTGAAGAGAATAGCATTGCCGCTTCGCTGAGGATGCGAGGGAGTTCACTTTATGGGGATTGGGGAGGGGGTGTTTTGCCGGGTGGCGGCTGCGCCTTACCCGGCTACGGGGAAAGGTAGGCCGGGTAAGCATCAGCGCCACCCGGCTTAAAAGGCTACGCCTGCGTTTCCTGCCAGTCTGCCAGCGTATACAGCGTGGCACCTTCGGCGGCCATATCCATAAACGCCTGAGCGCTGTCCTGTGGTTGAATGTTCACCCCACGACAGCCGTCGGTGATGACGCTAACGGTATAACCCAGCTGGAGCGCGTCCAGCACGGTAAACTTCACGCAGTAATCCGTCGCCAGACCCAGCACGATCAGCTCCGTGATTTCATGGTGACGTAACCACGCGTCCAGCGCCGTCTTCTGGCGATGCCCGTTATCGAAAAACGCGCTGTAGCTGTCGATAACCGGGTTTTCACCTTTATGGAACACCGCGTCGATGGCCTTCTGATTCAGGAGCGGGTGCAGCTCCGCTCCTTCGGTCTGCTGCACGCAGTGATCCGGCCAGAAGGTTTGCGCCAGACCGTCGAGTTCACCCTGGGTGAAAGGCTCAACGTAGTGCTGGCTGGCAAAGCTGCCGTGGTTCGCCGGGTGCCAGTCCTGGCTGGCGACAACCGCTTCACCGCGGGCTTTGCACCAGTCAATCAGGGTATTTGCCACGTCAACGGTGCTGTCACCTTCGGCGACGGCCAGCGCGCCGCCCGCGCAGAAATCATTTTGCAAATCGACCAGTAGCAGGGCGCGTTGCTTCATGAGAGCTCCTTATTCGTCCGGGGTCAGCTCGCCACGCAGGTTTTGCATCATTGCGCGGCGAATGGACTGAATGTCCAGATCCTGACTCAGTAAATAGTGAAGTTTAGTCAGCGTCGCCTCAACGGTCATATCGAAGCCGCTGATCACCCCCGCGTGCGCCAGCGCGTTGCCGGTGGCATAACCGCCCATATTGACCTTGCCAGACATGCACTGGGTCAGGTTTACCACCACAATTCCGCGCTCGCTGGCTTCCTGAAGCTCCTTCAGAAATTCGCCGTTCTGCGGAGCGTTGCCGACGCCATAAGAACGGAGGATCAGCGCTTTCACCGGCTGGCGCAGGAAGTTGCGCACCACGTCCGCGGAGATGCCCGGATAAATGGTGACCACGCCAATCGGCTGCGGGGTAATCGGATGCACAATCAGCTCGCCGGCGGTGTTCGGTGCCGGAGGCGTTCCCAGACGACGGATATGAATACCCGCTTCCAGCAGTGGCTGCAGGTTAGGGGAGGCAAAGGCATCAAAACCGTCGGCATGGGCTTTGGTGGTGCGGTTGCCGCGATACAGGCGATTGTTAAAGAACAGCGACACTTCGTTGATCGGGTAATTCGCCGCCACGTACAGGGAATTCAGCAGGTTGATCTGCCCGTCCGAGCGCAGCTCCGCCAGCGGTATTTGCGACCCGGTGACGATCACCGGCTTGCTCAGGTTCTCCAGCATGAAGGAGAGCGCCGAAGCGGTGAACGCCATGGTGTCGGTGCCGTGCAGGATCACGAAGCCGTCGTACTGGTCGTAATGGGCTTTAATGTCATCCGCGATGTGCTGCCAGTCTTCCGGCGTCATGTCGGAGGAGTCCATCAGCGGCTCGTATTCGTGGATGGTGAAGTCAGGCATTTCCGGACGGTGGAATTCAGGCATCAGCGCAAGCTGACGCTGCAGATGGCCGGAGACGGGGATATAGCCATTTTCAGAGCGCTGCATACCGATGGTACCGCCAGTGTAGGCTACATAAATCGATTTCTTCTGCATGGTAGTGAGTTCTTGTTCTTCAAAAGAAAAAAATCCCCTCTTCACGGGAAGAGGGGACGGTTTTTAACGGACGTTCGCGCAGGTCAGGCAAAACGCGTAACGACTTTGTGGATCGTTAAAGGCCGCGAGCTTATCGCTTTCCGCCTTCATCGCTTTCGCAGCCGTGGTCACCGGGGCCGGCAGGTACGCCTGCAGCGCCTCCGGCAGCATGGCGCGTACGGAGACGGACATGCTGTCCATCACCATATCGAAGAACGACGGTTCGTCCTGATAATACTCAACGTGCCACTGCTTGAGCTTCGCCAGTTCGGCGGCTTTCTTCACCGCGTCGTCGAAGTCGCCCAGGCTGTCGACCAGACCGTTACTCTTCGCATCCTGTCCGGTCCAGACGTGGCCTTGTGCAATCTGGTCGATCTGTTCCGGCGTCTTCTTACGCGAGTCGGCAACCAGCGTGATAAAGCGTTTATAGCCGTTCTCAATGCTCAGCTGCATCATCTCTGAAACTTCCGGCGGCAGAGATTTGGTCATCGACACATCCGCCAGCGGCGACGTGGAAACACCATCGGTATGCACACCCAGATAATCCAGGCTGTTTTCCACGGTGTTAATCACCCCGAAGATGCCAATCGAGCCGGTCAGCGTGCTTGGGTTCGCCACAATATAGTTGGCAGGCGTGGAGATCCAGTACCCACCAGACGCGGCCATGCCGCCCATGGATACGACGATCGGCTTGCCAGCGGCACGCGCTGCGGCCAGCTCGGCGCGGATCACTTCGGAAGCGCTAACGCTGCCGCCAGGGCTGTTCACCCGCAGGACAATCGCTTTCACTTTCGGATCAAGGCGTGCATCGCGGATTTGCGACGCGGTAGTATCACCGCCGACGTTCCCCGGGGTTTCCTGACCGTCCATGATAGCGCCGTTAGCAAACACCACGGCTACGCTGTCGCCGCTGTCGTCCGGCTTTTTCGCAGCATAGTCATACATGCTGATGGCGCTGTAGTTTTTGTCCTCTTTGCTCCAGCCAAACTGTTTGGTCAGGGCTTTTTCGATATCTGCACTGGTGCCCAGCGCGTCAACCAGCTTGTTGTCGAGCGCATATTTCGCGGTATCACCGTCGACCTTGCGCAGTCCATCCAGCACGCCGCGAGCGCCAGGGAACACCTGCTCAGCGGTAATTTGACGGTTAGCGGCAACGGTACCCAGATAGTTCTGCCACAGCTCGCCAATCCAGCGGCTGTCCGCTTCACGGGCGGCAGGGGACATATCGTCGCGGATAAACGGCTCCACGGCAGATTTATAGGTGCCGACGCGGAAGACGTGGGTGGTGACCTTCAGCTTGTCGAGCAGCGATTTGTAGTACAGGCCGTTGGTGGCAAAACCGTGCAGATCGACCGTTCCCTGTGGCGAAAGCCAGATCTTATTGGCGAAGCTTGCCAGATAATATTGCCCCTGGCTGTAGCTGTCGCCCACGGCAATCACCGGCTTGCCGCTGTCGCGGAACTCGCGCAGCGCTTTACCGATGTACTGCATAGAAGGCTGGTCGCCGCCGGCAAAATCTTTCAGATCCAGCACTATCCCGGTGATGTTTCGGTCGTCTTTGGCCTGACGGATAGTATCGACGATATCGAACAGGGAGTTCTCCTGCAGGCGGTCTGACGTCGCGCCAAACAGCTGGCGGCCGATCACCCCCAGACGATTGCTGGTGGACGGTTTATCAACGATCACGCCGGTGATATCGAGTAACAGGGCCCCACGAGTCGAATGCTGCGCCTGATTCGCGTTGCTGATATGCATCCAGATGCCCGCGCAAACCAGAACCAGAAGGATGAAGAAGATGTTCATCACCAGGTTGCGGACGAAGTTGAGCAGTCGCCACGTCCATTTAAAGAAACCGGCAAAGATTCGCCAAAGGGTTCGCATGTATTCTCCCTAACCAGAAAATGACTGTTTCCGTCGCCACTGGACGGTAATGTTGGGTTATCGTAATGACCCAACCGCCACTTGTCAGCAGGAATCGCCTGCCAGGCTGTAACAAAATCTGCCGTCGTGTTAATTTTGTGAGTATATTTCAAGAAAGGAGTTAACCAATGGATGCACTCGAACTGCTTGTTAACCGTCGTAGCGCGTCACGTCTGGCCGAACCCGCCCCTGCGGGCGAGCAGCTGGAAAACATTCTGCGTGCCGGTATGCGTGCGCCGGATCATGGCACGCTGCAGCCGTGGCACTTCTTTGTGATTGAAGGCGAAGGCCGCGATCGCTTCAGTCAGCTGCTGGAGCAGGGGGCAGTTGCCGCCGGGCAGGATGAGAAAGGTATCGATAAGGCGCGTAACGCGCCATTCCGCGCCCCGATGATTATCGCTGTCGTGGCGAAATGCCAGGCCGACCATAAGGTGCCGGTCTGGGAGCAGGAAATGTCTGCCGGCTGTGCGGTGATGGCGATGCAGATGGCCGCCGTTGCGCAGGGTTATAACGGTATCTGGCGCACCGGGCCGCTGACCGAGAGCGCCGCAGTGCGGGCAGGATTCTCCTGCGGTGAGCACGACAAAATTGTCGGTTTCCTTTACCTCGGCACCCCGCAGCTTAAAGCCTCCAGCACCATTAGCGTGCCGGACACCACGCCTTTCGTCAGCCGTTTTTAATTACACGCGCTAAACTGTCTGGATTCTGAGCATCCGCCGCAGAATTCAGACAGTCATACTTACCTCTTTATGGAATGAGCGCTACCATAGCGCGATTGAGATGACAGGAGACGTCCATGAGCGAGCAAACCATTCGTTTAACGCAGTACAGCCACGGAGCCGGTTGCGGTTGTAAAATTTCCCCGAAAGTGCTGGAGACCATTCTGCACAGTGAACAGGCGAAGTTTGTCGACCCGAACCTGCTTGTCGGCAACGAAACGCGTGACGATGCGGCGGTTTATGACTTAGGTAACGGCACCAGCATTATCAGCACCACTGACTTCTTCATGCCGATTGTTGATAACCCGTTCGACTTCGGGCGCATCGCGGCCACCAACGCCATCAGCGATATCTTCGCCATGGGCGGTAAGCCGATCATGGCCATCGCCATTCTGGGCTGGCCGATCAACACCATTCCACCGGAAATCGCCCGCGAGGTGATTGATGGCGGGCGTTTCGCCTGCCAGCAGGCGGGGATTGCGCTGGCCGGCGGCCACTCGATTGATGCGCCGGAGCCGATCTTCGGCCTGGCCGTTACCGGCGTGGTGCCGACCGAGCGCGTGAAGCGCAACAGCACCGCGCAGGCGGGCTGCAAGCTGTTCCTCACCAAGCCGCTGGGCATTGGCGTGCTCACCACCGCTGAGAAAAAATCCCTGCTCAAACCGGAGCACAAAGGTCTGGCGACGGAAGTCATGTGCCAGATGAACCTCGCCGGCGCGGCGTTCGCCAATATCGACGGCGTAAAGGCGATGACCGACGTCACCGGTTTTGGCCTGCTGGGGCACCTCTCTGAAGTCTGTCAGGGCGCGGGCGTGCAGGCCCAGGTCTGGTATCAGGATGTGCCGAAGCTGCCTGGCGTGGAAGAGTACATTGCCCAGGGCGCGGTTCCGGGCGGTACCCAGCGCAACTTCGCCAGCTACGGTCACCTGATGGGCGAAATGCCTGAGGCGTGGCGTAACCTGCTGTGCGATCCACAAACCTCCGGCGGCCTGCTGCTGGCCGTCACGCCGGAATCCGAAGCCGAGGTTCAGGCAACCGCCGCCGAGTTTGGCATCACCCTGACGGCGATCGGCGAACTGGTGACCGCCCGCGGCGGCCGACCGATGATTGAGATCCGTTAATTTGATGCGGTTGTTTATTGCCGAAAAGCCGAGCCTGGCCCGTGCCATCGCCGACGTGCTGCCTAAACCGCATCGAAAAGGCGACGGCTTTATCGAATGCGGTAACGGGCAGGTGGTCACCTGGTGTATCGGCCACCTGCTTGAACAGGCGCAGCCGGACGTCTACGACAGCCGCTACGCCCGCTGGAACCTCAACGATCTGCCCATCGTGCCGGAAAAGTGGCGTCTTCAGCCTCGTCCGTCCGTCACCAAACAGCTCAACGTCATTAAGCGCTTCCTGCATGAGGCGACGGAAGTGGTCCACGCAGGTGACCCGGACAGAGAAGGGCAGCTGCTGGTGGACGAAGTGCTGGACTACTTGGAGCTGGCGCCGGAAAAGCGCCAGCAGGTGCAGCGCTGCCTGATCAACGACCTCAACCCGCAGGCCGTTGAGCGGGCGATCTCGCGCCTGCGTTCCAACAGCGAGTTTATTCCGCTGTGCGTCTCTGCTTTAGCGCGCGCCCGCGCCGACTGGCTGTACGGCATCAACATGACCCGCGCCTACACCATCCTCGGGCGCAACGCGGGCTATCAGGGCGTACTCTCCGTGGGCCGCGTGCAGACGCCGGTGCTGGGGCTGGTGGTGCGTCGCGACGAAGAGATCGAGAACTTCGTCGCCAAAGATTTCTTTGAAGTGAAAGCGCATATCGTCACCCCGAAAGACGAGCGCTTTACCGCCGTCTGGCAGCCGAGCGACGCTTGCGAGTCGTACCAGGATGAAGAGGGGCGTTTGCTGCATCGTCCGCTGGCGGAGCATGTGGTTAACCGTATTACCGGCCAGCCGGCCATCGTTACCAGCTATAACGATAAACGGGAATCAGAACCCGCGCCGCTGCCGTTCTCCCTTTCTGCTCTGCAGATTGAAGCCGCGAAGCGCTTTGGCCTCAGCGCGCAGAACGTGCTGGATATCTGCCAGAAACTCTACGAAACCCATAAGCTCATCACCTATCCGCGTTCGGACAGCCGCTATCTGCCGGAAGAGCACTTTGCCGGACGCCATGCGGTGATGAACGCCATTAGCGTGCACGCGCCGGATCTGCTCCCGCAGTCCGTCGTTAACCCGGACACCCATAACCGCTGCTGGGACGACAAAAAGGTCGATGCCCACCACGCGATTATCCCGACGGCGCGCGCCAGCAAGGTCAATCTTACCGATAACGAAGCGAAGGTCTATAACCTGATCGCCCGTCAGTACCTGATGCAGTTCTGCCCGGACGCGGTGTTCCGCAAGTGCGTCATCGAGCTGGAAATTGCCAAAGGCAAGTTTATCGCTAAAGCGCGTTTCCTCGCGGAAGCGGGCTGGCGCACGCTCCTCGGTAACAAAGAGCGCGATGAGGAGAACGACGGCACGCCGCTGCCGGTGGTCGCTAAAGACGACGAACTGCTGTGCGAGAAGGGTGAAGTGGTTGAACGTCAGACCCAGCCGCCGCGCCACTTCACCGATGCAACGCTGCTGTCAGCCATGACCGGGATCGCCCGCTTTGTGCAGGATAAAGATCTCAAGAAGATCCTGCGCGCCACTGATGGACTGGGTACGGAAGCAACCCGCGCGGGGATCATCGAGCTGCTCTTTAAGCGAGGTTTTCTTGAGAAAAAGGGGCGCTACATCCACTCAACGGAACCGGGCCGGGCGCTCATACACTCCCTGCCGGAGCTGGCCGCACGGCCGGACATGACTGCGCACTGGGAATCCGTGCTGACGCAAATCAGCGAAAAGCAGTGCCGCTATCAGGACTTTATGCAGCCGCTGGTGGGGACGCTTTACCAGCTGATCGATCAGGCGCGCAGCACGCCGGTGAAGCGGTTCAGAGGCATGGTTGCACCCGGTGGTGGCGCGAAGAAACCGTTCAAAAAGAAAAAGAGCGCAGCCTGATACGCCCGGTTTTCTCCCTCTCCCTGTGGGCTGAGGGATCCCCAGTAATTTTTTTCCTGAAGCAATGAACATTGCTTCAGAGAAACGAATAACTAACAGCGATGTCCTGGTCCGGCTGTAAATCGCTGAGGCGTTTCCTGTAGGCCGGGGCGAGGCGCATG
>NZ_JADBRF010000031.1:0-26288 GCF_014930485.1 Enterobacter cloacae complex sp. P47BA
CAGTTGTAAGTGTCTACCATGTCCCCGAACAAGTGTTCACTATGTCCCCGGACCGTACACCCTCAAGGGAGAGGGGGCCGTCTGTGCAAGCAATATTTGGTGGGGATCCCTCAGCCCAAAGGGAGAGGGAGTACAAATCGTCCAAAATTTAACCTTGAAATGGTCAACCCATTACCGCTATCCTTATCTCCGTTAAATTTCTCGCTCTGGAGCGCCCCCCAAAAATGAACAAACACGACTGATGAATTTCGATCCTTGCTAAACGCCACCGCGTGGGCAGGGGATGTTTTGATTTCATTCAGGAGTGCTTATGGCTCATTTTGCGCAGTCCCCTTCTTTTATTTTGCATCAGGTCACCTGTCAGTTTGCGACGGGCGATACCCTTTTTGGTCCGCTGAGTTTTTCTCTGGAGCCGTCTCTGTGCGCTCTGGTTGGCCGTAACGGCAGCGGGAAAACGCGTCTGCTGCGTCTGCTGGCGGGGCTTGATGAGCCTGCAAGCGGGCATATTGAACGTACCGGAACACATGTCTATGTGGCTCAGCAGCAGGACATTTTGCCGCACACGACGCTGGCTGAGCTGCTCGGGTACGAGGCCATCTTCGCGGCGCGAGCGCGTATCGACAGCGGCGATTACCAGCCTGACGATCTGGAAATGCTTGATGGATTCTGGGATTTAGCTGAACGTCTTGGCGAGGCGTTTGCCCGGGCGAAACTTCCGCCGTTTGATCCAGATAAGCCAGCCGGTGAGCTCAGCGGCGGCGAGCGTATTCGCGCGCTGCTGTGCGGGGCATTTACGGCTGAAGCGGATTTCCTGCTGCTGGACGAACCGACTAACCATCTGGATCGACAAGGACGGGCGTGGTTCTACGACCAGCTTGCCCGTTATCAGGGCGGCGTGCTCGTCGCCTCCCATGACCGTGAGCTGCTGGCGCAGGTGCCGCGTATTCTTGAGCTGAGCAGCGGCGGCCTGCGCAGCTACGGCGGGAATTATGCGGATTATCAAACCCAGCGCGATGCCGAACAGCAGGCGGCCCGCGCGGTGCTGGAACATGCGGCCACGGAGCGCAAACGCACCCGCGCACGTATGCAAAAAGAGCATGACGACAGCCAGCGGCGCTCGGCAAAAACATTACGCACCGTCGATACCCTGAATATCGCGTCGTTTGAACGCGTCAAATACAAAGGCGCGGCAAAGGAACGTATCGGCACCTGGAAAAAACAGCACAGCGAGCAAAATGAAGCCCTGAATGCCGCGGTAAACAAGGCGCGTGAGCGGGTTGAAGAAGATAACCCGGTGATGTTTACCCTGCCGGGGAGTCAGATCCCGGAAGGTAAACAGGTGCTGGTGCTGGAAGATCTGGTGCTGCCGCATGTGCCTGTTCCTCCGCTTAGCTGGCGGATGGACGGGCCAATGCGCGTGGCGCTAAAAGGTCCGAACGGCTGCGGGAAATCGACGCTGTTGAAAGCCATCCTCGGCGACATTAGTCCACGCTCAGGAACCTGCAAGGTGTCGGTCAGCTGTGCTTATCTCGATCAGCATCTTTCCCGGCTCGATCTGTCGCAGTCGGTCATGACGCACCTCAACCTGGGCAATACGCCCCTGGAAGAGGGTATGTTACGCACCCGTTTAGCCCAGCTTCAGCTGGGGGCCGACAAAGTCTCGCTCCCGCTGGCGGAACTGAGCGGCGGTGAGCGTCTGAAGGCTGCGCTGGCCTGCGTGCTTTGGCGCGGGGAGGCCACGCAGCTCCTGTTGCTGGATGAACCGACCAACCATCTGGATCTGGCTTCAGTGCAGGCTATTGAAGCGGCGCTGGCTGGTTTCCCCGGCGCGCTGCTGGTGGTGTCACACGATGATGCGTTTTTAAAAGGGTTAACGCTGACGCACGAGATGGTGTGGGAAGAGACGGGCTGGCGTTTCGAGAGCCTTTAAACACAAGCCCCCGCAACGGCGGGGGCATTCAATCTTCACTACGCTATCTGTTTGCTGAGTGCAGGGTTGGCCTGAATCAGGCGCATCAGCTTTAACTCGGTTGGGGTGGGTTTCTCTCGTTTTGACTCCCACTCCAGCACCATAGCCACGCTGACACCCATCGCTCTGGCGAATTCTTCAGTTTTCAGTCCTGTCCCTTTGCGCAATTGCTCATATTCTGTAAAGGGATTGGATTTTTGTTGCAGGGTAATGGCCTGCGGTACATCTTTAAAAACGATCTGTTCCAGACTGCTCAGCAGCTCAAACTCAGGATCTTTATATTCCATTGAGAACTCCTCTTAAATCTCACATCGTGATCAAGAACATCAGAGAGCCAATTAAGAATAGTCCCTAATACAAACCAAGGATCGTCACGGCTGTGATTAATCGTGCGGTAACGATCGCTTTACGCGATTCAGCTATCTGGATAATTATGCTAATTCCCTGATTAACCATATGTCGGCTTCGCCAGGTATTTTTTTGTAAATAGTAAGAAATAAATCGGCAATAGTCGTTTTACATGAAAAGAGTATCTTGCAAGGCTGACCTGGACTATCCTTGTCAGCGTCGGGCACGCGTGTGCCGGTGTGCGCTTTTTTGGGTGAAAGGAGTAATAAAATGGCGACAGGAAAGTCCTGCTCTCGCTGGTTTGCGCCTATTGCGGCGTTGTTGATGGTTGTTAGCCTGAGTGGGTGTTTTGATAAAGAAGGCGATCAGCGCAAAGCGTTTATCGATTTTCTGCAGAATACAGTGATGCGCAGCGGCGAGCGTTTGCCGACGCTGACTGCGGATCAGAAAAAACAGTTTGGCCCATTTGTGTCCGATTACGCCATTCTTTATGGATATTCACAGCAGGTGAGCCAGGCGATGGACTCCGGTATCCGCCCGGTAGTGGATAGCGTGAACGCCATTCGTGTTCCCCAGGATTATATGACTCAGCGCGAGCCGCTGCGACAGTCCAACGGTGCGCTCGGCGTGCTGAGCCAGCAGCTGCAAAATGCGAAAATGCAGGCTGACGCGTCACGTTCTGCGCTGAAGCAGGGCGAGGATCTCAAACCGGTCTTCGATAAAGTGTATGAGAAAGTAGTGACGAAACCGTCTGAAGCGATACAACCGCTGATTCCGGCCGCGCAGGTCTTCACTCAGCAGCTGGTTCAGGTCGGGGATTTCATCTCGCAGCAGGGGACACAGGTGAGCTTTGTTGCCAACGGCATTCAGTTCCCAACCTCGCAGCAGGCAAGTCAGTACAATACGCTGATTGGGCCGCTGGCCGCCCAGCACCAGGCCTTTAGCCAGGCGTGGAGCGCAGCAGTCGCTGCCACAGAATAAACCGAAAAACCCCGCCTCAGGCGGGGTTTTTTTCGGCATTCAGAAAATAACGCTTGTCATTCCTCTACCACATCGGTATAACTGTTCGCGTCGGTTTGTTACACAGACCTAAAGCAGTTTAGTAAAGCAGTCCAGATTGTTATCCATAGATACCCTTCGTAGTGACCCTTCCTTCATCGCTTAAAAATCTGTAACGCAATCCATCAAGCCGGAAGGCACAATATATTTGTTAATAAGGTAATTTCTATGTCTGCTAAAATGACTGGTCTGGTTAAATGGTTCAACGCTGATAAAGGTTTCGGCTTCATCACTCCTGACGATGGCTCTAAAGACGTGTTCGTACACTTCTCTGCTATCCAGAACGATGGCTACAAATCTCTGGACGAAGGTCAGAAAGTTTCCTTCACCATCGAAAGCGGCGCTAAAGGCCCAGCAGCTGGTAACGTTGTAAGCCTGTAAGCTTCCAACCCAGTAGCACAAAATTCAAAAACCCGCCTTCTGGCGGGTTTTTTCGTTTCTACTGTTGGATCTGCGGGTTAACGCAGTTCCTGTCTACTTTTCCAGCAAGCGCGGCTATCAGGTTATCTACTGCCGTCGCCGCCATATTGTAGCGCGTCTCGTGGGTAGCAGAGCCGATATGTGGCAGGGCGACGACGTTTGGCATGCTCAGCAGTGGGGAGTCCACCGGAAGCGGCTCCTGCTCAAACACGTCCAGACCCGCGGCGTGGATCTCGCCGCTTTGCAGCGCTTCAATCAGCGCCTGCTCATCCACCACCGGACCGCGACCCGCGTTGATGAAGATGGCGGACTTCTTCATTTTTTCAAACGCTGATTTGCCAATCAGATGGCGCGTTTCATCCGTCAGTGGCAGGATCAGGCAAACAAAATCGGCTTCCTGCAGCAGCGTATCCAGCTCGCAGTAACGCGCGTTGAAGCGTTCTTCTGCTTCGCTGTGATGACGGCGCGCGTTATACAGAATCGGCATGTTGAAGCCGAAATGCGCGCGCTGCGCCAGCGCCAGCCCGATACGCCCCATACCCACGATGCCCAGCGTTTTGCCATGCACATCCACGCCGAACCAGTCCGGCCCAATGCTTTTCGTCCATTCGCCGGCTTTCACACGCTCGGCCACTTCCACCACGCGACGGGCCGTGCTGAGCACCAGCGCCATCAGCGTATCTGCCACGGTTTCCGTCAGGGCATGCGGCGTGTGCATCAGCAGGATTTTACGGGCGTTCAGGGCATCCACGTCGAAATTGTCATAACCCACGGAAACGGTTGAGGTAGCACGAAGCTTCGGCATTTTCTCCAGCAGGGCGACATCCACTTTTTCGCTTGAACCCAGCAGGCCTTCGGCGCTGGCGAACGCATCGGCGTGCTGCGCCACGGTCTCCGGGCTCAGGTTCTTCACCTGCGTAACGGTGAAGTGTTCTTCCAGGCGTTTCTGCAGATCTTCCGGCAGAGCTTTATACAAAATGACGGACGGCTTCATGCTAATCTCCGTTGATTTTTAAGGATTCAGGCGTGGCGTGCGCCGATGAGGTGCTGTTGATTATTAGCAGGCTTAACAATCAAAGTAAGCCACACGGAGGCGAAAAGCGCTACCCCCATAAAGATGTACGACGCGGATGGGCTGCCGGTCACACCGTTCAGATAGCCGACGAACCAGGATCCGCAGAACGACCCCAGCGCGCCCATACTGTTAATCAATGCCATTGCACCGCCCGCGACGTTACGCGGCAGCATTTCCGGGATGATGGCAAAAAACGGACCGTACGGGGCGTACATGGCGGCACCGGCAATCACCAGCAGGGTATAAGAGGCCCAGAAGTGATTCGCGCCCACGGCCCACGAGCCGATGAAGGCGAAAGCGGCAATCAGCAGCAGCGGCCAGACGAACAGCTTGCGGTTTTGCAGCTTGTCCGACGCCCAGGAGACAACGATCATCGCGATGGTCGCCGCGAGATACGGTACGGAAGAGAGCCAGCCCACTTCCACCATGCCAAGGTTCTCGCCGCCGCTGCGGATAATCGACGGCAGCCACAGCACAAAGCCGTACACGCCGATACTCCAGGTAAAGTACTGCGCGCAGAGCAGGATAACGTTGCGGGAGCGGAACGCTTCGCCGTAGTTGCGTACCGCCTTCAGCTCCTGCTGCTCTTTATCCAGCTGCGCCTGCAGCGCGGCTTTTTCATCTTCGGAAAGCCACTTCGCCTGGGCAGGCTTATCTTTTACCAGCACCCACCAGCAGAATGCCCAGATAATTGCGGGTACCCCTTCGATGATAAACATCTCGCGCCAGCCGAAGGACTGAATCAGGTAGCCGGAGACTACCGACATCCACAGTACGGTGACCGGGTTACCGAGGATCAGGAAGGTGTTCGCGCGTGAACGTTCAGATTTGGTAAACCAGTTGCTTATGTAAATCAGCATCGCCGGCATGACCGCTGCCTCAACGACGCCGAGAATAAAGCGAATGGCCGCCAGAGCAGGAATATTGTCCACCACGCCGGTCAGTGACGCGCAGGCGCCCCACAGGATCAGACAGATGAAGATCAGCTTACGCACGCTGCGGCGTTCCGCGTAAATCGCGCCGGGGATCTGGAAGAAGAAGTAGCCCAGGAAGAAAAGGGCACCCAGCAGGGATGAAATACCTTTGGTGATGCCGAGGTCTTCGGTGATCCCCGCTGCGGATGCGAAACTGAAGTTGGCACGATCGAGGTACGCCAGGCTGTACGTGATAAACACGATTGGCATGATGTACCACCAGCGTTTTACTGCATTGGTCGAACTGTTCATAGGCTTGCCTCTGTTGTTGAGGTTGTTACCGCCGTTGTCTGTAGGGTACACGGTGGCTTAATTATTTGGTGTGGCATGCTGCCCTCACCCTGGCCCTCTCCCACAGGGAGAGGGAATTTAAACGCCGAGCTCTGCTCGCGTTGGCAATCCTTCGCTGTCGCCCTGCACCTGAATCGCCAGCGAGCCAATCTTATTGCCCCGCGCGACGGCCTGCTGCAGCGGTTTGCCTTCCAGCAGGGCGCTAATGACGCCTACGGCAAAGCCATCGCCCGCGCCGACGGTATCGACAACGTTCTCGACCTTCACCGCCGCGACCGCGCCCTGTTCGCCGTCGGCCGTTTTGAACCATGCACCATCGGCACCGGTCTTCAGCACCACCGCTTTTACCCCTTGATTCAGATAGAAATTAGCAATGCCTTCCGGCGTATTTTCACCCGTCAGAATCATCCCCTCTTTCAGGCCCGGCAGAACCCAGTCCGCCTGGAACGCAAGGCGGTTCAGCTTCTCGACCATTTCCGCTTCGCTTTTCCACAGCACCGGGCGCAAATTCGGATCGAAAGAGATCGTTTTGCCCAGCGACTTCATGGTCGTTGCCGCATGGTCCAGCAGTTCATAGGAACTGTCAGAGAGCGCCGCCGCCACGCCGCTCAGGTGCAGATGGCGCGCGGAGGCAAAATAGCCAGCGTGGTAATCTTCCTTTGAGAGATGGCTTGCCGCCGAACCTTTGCGGAAATACTCCACGATGGGATCGGTTCCATTCTCGACTTTAGATTTAAGCTGAAAGCCGGTAGGAAAGCGTCCGTCCAGGGTGACGCCTGCGGCATCAATATTCTCTTTTTTCAGCGAGTCGAGAACGAAATGGCCAAAGCTGTCATCCCCCACGCGGCTGACCCAGCCGACGTTCAGACCGAGACGCGCCAGGCCGGTCGCGACGTTCAGCTCTGCGCCCGCTACGCGTTTGATAAAGTGCTCTACCGCGCTCAGTTCGCCCGTTTCGGTCGCGACAAACATCGCCATAGCCTCGCCGATCGTGATGGCATCCAGCGTTTTGTGCATGATTTACTCCTCGCGCAGCAGGTTGACGTAATGACGGGTAACGGCGGTTAAATCCGCCCCTTCCAGCGGGAACTCAATACCGCGCGGAGCATCTGCAGGCAGCTGGCCGAGCAGATCCAGCCAGCGCGCGTCTGCGCGGTCCGGCGCCACGGCGCGGAAGTTATCTTTATGCGGAACGGCGGCTTTAACGTGGATATAGCTCACCGCAGGGGCCAGGTGATGTGCGGCCTCTTCGGGGGAGTCGCCGACCCACAGCCAGTTGCCCATGTCGAAGGTCAGCGTGACGGGCAACGCCATTTCCCGACAGGCGGCCTGGAAGCGCCGCATGGGCGCGAGCTGCCCGCAGTCGGTCTGATCGTTCTCCACAACAAGCGCCATACCGCTGGCATTCAGCAGGGCGCGCAGGGCGTCGAGAGGCTGTGTGTCGCTGAAATGGCCCAGGGAAACCTTCAGCCACAGGGCGTTAAGGGTGTTGGCCTCAGAGAGATAGCGGGGCAGGTCCGGGTTAAGGGTGCCGTCGGCCATAAACAGGGCGGCGGGTGCGGAGTAGCACGCCAGCAGACCCATTAGCTCGATGGATTCGCTCAGGGCAGGCAGCGCCAGCAGCTCTTCGCTGTTAAACAGTTCGCGGCGGATCTCCACGCCGTCTGCACCTGCGCCTGCAATAACGGGGAGCATCGCCCGCTGACCGCCTGCCTGTCGCACCTGTTCCGCGCCATACGCGGCGGTGACCACCATGATTTTCCTGCCCATCTTCGGACTCCATCGCAACATATGAATACTATTACGCTAGATGGAACCGGTTCCAAAGAAAAGATCAGGATGTCGAATTTATGATCGCTATCACAAGGGGGAATTAACGGGCGGTGGAGCCGCGAACGATCAGCTCGCCGGAGAAGACCTGCTCGCGTACGGCATCGCGGGTGCCTTCAATACGACGAATCACTTGTTCTACAGCGGCATAGCCAATCTGCCAGGTGGGTTGTTTAAGGGTCGTAATACCCACGCCAGCGAGCTCCGCCCACTCCAGCTCATCAAAGCCCAGCAGACCGATATCGCTGCCCCAGTGCAGGCCAATGCGCTTGAGCGAGCGGGCGACCTGAAGCGTCAGCGCCCCGTTGGCGGAAATAACGGCTTTGCGCATCCCGCGATGGCGGGTATGGAACTGGCGCAGGGTGTTGTCGATCTGGTCGGCTTCGTGAAGCGGTGTTTCGGCATTTTCGGCGATCGCACCGGGATAACGCGCAAGCGTGGCGCGAAATGCCGCCAGGCGGTCGCGTCGGGTATTTACCATGCCCAGCGGTTCGCTCAGAAAAAGAATCGCTTCGAAGCCCTGTTCAATCAGGTGCTCGGTTGCGGTTGTAGCTGCCTGGGTGTTATCCAGCCCGACGACATCGCAGGCGAATTCCGGGATTTTACGGTCGATGAGGACCATTGGCAGGGAGGACTGCTGCAGGCGGTTCAGGCCCTCTTCACGCATGCCTACTGCGTTAACCACAATCCCTTCCACCTGGTAGCTGCGCAGCAGATCGAGGTAGTGCAGCTCCTGGTCGACTTCGTTGTTGGTATTACAGACCAGCGGCGTGAAGCCCTTCTCGCGGCAGGCGGCCTCGATACCGCTGAGGACGTTGACGGAGTAGGGGTTGGTGATATCGGCGATAATAAGGCCGATCAAACGGGTGCGACCGCGTTTGAGCCCGCGCGCCATCAGGCTGGGACGATAGTCGAGATCGGCAATGGCCTGTTCAATACGCGCCAGCAATGCGTCGGACAGCAGATGTTTCTCGCCGTTAAGGTAGCGCGAAATGCTGGTTTTACCGGTTTTGGCGGCTTTCGCCACGTCGCTGATGGTGGCCCGGGCTGGTTTGCTCATCGCTGATTTCCCTGAATTTAGTGAGAATACCTTAGCGGGAAAATCTGGCGAATCAAGCATTTTGCCGGGTGGAGGTGCGCTTACCGGAGGTTGCGGTCTGATGCCCTCACCCCAACCCTCTCCCACGGGAGAGGGCGCAGACACTAAAAACGGCAACGGGGTTGCCGTTTTGCTTTTACCTACTGCACAGGACTCAACGTAATCTCTACGCGACGGTTTTGCGCTTTACCTTCCGCCGTGCTGTTGCTGGCGATAGGGTTGGCAGGGCCCATGCCGCTGGTGCGGATGCGGTTTGCTTCAACGCCCTGGGTTATCAGGGAGCTGGCCACGGAATCGGCACGTTGCTGAGACAGACGCATGTTCAGATCCTGGCTGCCGGTGCTGTCGGTGTAGCCAATCACGTTCACGGCGGTCTTGTTGTACTCTTTCAGCACCATCGCCACGCCGGTCAGGGTGTTCGCGCCCGCGGGTTTCAGCGTGGCGCTGCTGCTGTCAAAGGTCACATTGTTCGGCATGTTCAGGATGATATTATCGCCGCTGCGGGTGACGCTCACGCCGGTTCCCTTCATTTTGTCGCGCAGTTTCGCTTCCTGCACGTCCATGTAATAACCGACGCCGCCGCCCAGCGCCGCGCCTGCCGCTGCGCCAATCAGCGCACCTTTGCCGCGGTCTTTCTTGGAGGAGGAGAGCGCCCCAACGCCTGCGCCGACCAGCGAGCCGATACCTGCGCCGATGCCGGATTTACCCGCTTCGCGCTCACCGGTGTAAGGGTTGGTTGTGCAGCCAGAAACAGCCAGTGCACCGCTCACCAGAGCGGCAATAACGAGTACGCGTTTTTTCATCTTCTTTCCTTAATCCTTTTTATTCTTTGCCACGGCGAGCGTGGCAGTTGATTATGACGTCCAGATACGGAGAAAATTCCGGGTATAACTCTGAAATTTGTGACAAACCATAAACGGCCTCAACGAGAAGGCCGTAAACCTGCACGCAACCAGGAGCGCACGCTTGAGCACCTCAACAAAAACCATTCTGACCGCCGCCCACTGGGGGCCGATGCTGGTCGAAACCGATGGCGAAAATGTTCTGTCGTCCCGTGGGGCACTGCCAACACAACATCCCAATTCGTTACAGACCGTCGTACGCGATCAGGTGCACAGCAAAACGCGCGTGCGCTGGCCGATGGTGCGCAAAGGTTTTCTGGCCTCGCCGGATAAGCCGCAGGGGATCCGTGGTCAGGATGAGTTTGTTCGCGTGAGCTGGGACGATGCGCTGGCGCTGATCCATACGCAGCATAAGCGCATTCGCGACAGCTATGGCCCATCGTCCATTTTTGCCGGCTCCTATGGCTGGCGCTCGAACGGCGTGCTGCACAAGGCCTCGACCCTGCTGCAGCGCTACATGAGCCTGGCCGGGGGCTATACCGGTCATCTGGGAGACTATTCGACCGGCGCGGCGCAGGCGATCATGCCGTACGTCGTGGGAGGAAACGAAGTGTACCAGCAGCAGACCAGCTGGCCGCTGGTGCTGCAGCACACCGACGTGGTGGTGCTGTGGAGCGCCAACCCGCTGAACACGCTGAAAATTGCCTGGAATGCCAGCGACGAGCAGGGGATGGGGTATTTCGACGCGCTGCGCAAAAGCGGCAAACGCATCATCTGCATTGATCCGATGCGTTCTGAAACCATGGACTTCTTCGGCGACAGCGCCGAGTGGATTGCTCCGCATATGGGCACCGACGTGGCGATGATGCTGGGTATCGCCCATACGCTGGTGGAGAACGGCTGGCACGACCGCGATTTCCTCGCCCGGTGCACCTCCGGCTTCGAC
Source organism: Enterobacter cloacae complex sp. P47BA (assembly GCF_014930485.1). Lineage (NCBI taxonomy): Bacteria > Pseudomonadati > Pseudomonadota > Gammaproteobacteria > Enterobacterales > Enterobacteriaceae > Enterobacter > Enterobacter cloacae complex sp. P47BA. The sequence goes on from NZ_JADBRF010000031.1 coordinate 10,854, forward strand.
AAATTCGCCGACTACCTGACGGGCCAATCTGATGGGGTAGTGAAAACGGCAGAGTGGGCCGCGGAAATTTGTGGCGTTCCAGCCGCTAAAATCCGCGAACTGGCGGCACTGTTCCATAAAAATACCACGATGTTAATGTCCGGCTGGGGGATGCAGCGCCAGCAGTTCGGCGAGCAGAAACACTGGATGCTGGTGACCCTTGCCGCGATGCTAGGACAGATCGGTACGCCGGGCGGCGGTTTTGGTCTTTCTTATCACTTTGCGAACGGCGGTAACCCAACGCGTAAAGCGGCGGTGCTGGCGTCCCTGCAAGGCTCGGTGCAGGGCGGCGTGGATGCCGTGGATAAAATCCCGGTGGCACGAATCGTTGAAGCCCTGGAAAACCCGGGCGGTTTTTATCAGCATAACGGTCTGGACCGCCACTTCCCGGACATTAAGTTTGTCTGGTGGGCGGGCGGGGCAAACTTCACGCACCATCAGGATACCAATCGCCTGATCCGCGCCTGGCAAAAGCCGGAGCTGGTGGTGATTTCCGAGTGCTTCTGGACCGCCTCGGCCAAACATGCCGATATCGTGCTGCCGGCGACCACGTCGTTTGAGCGTAACGATCTCACCATGACCGGCGATTACAGCAACCAGCATATGGTGCCGATGAAGCGCGTGGTGGCCCCGCGTGATGAAGCGCGTGATGATTTTGACGTGTTTGCTGAACTGAGCGAGCTCTGGGAAGCGGGCGGTCGCGAACGCTTTACCGAAGGGAAAAATGACCTGCAGTGGCTGGAGAGTTTCTACCAGATCGCCGGACAGCGCGGTGCGGCGCAGGGCGTGACGCTTCCGCCATTTGCTGAATTCTGGGAGGCGAACCAGATTCTCGAAATGCCGGAAAGCGAACAGAACGCCCGATTTGTCCGTTTCGCCGATTTCCGTCGCGACCCGGAAAACCATCCGCTGAAAACCGAGAGCGGCAAGATTGTGATCTACAGCGAGCGCATCGCCAGCTTTGGATATGCCGATTGTCCGCCACACCCTTCGTGGCTGGAGCCGGACGAGTGGCACGGCAACGCTCAGCCGGCGCAGCTGCAGGTGCTGTCTGCCCATCCGGCGCATCGTCTGCACAGTCAGCTTAACTACACCTCTCTGCGCGAGCAGTATGCGGTCTCCGGGCGGGAGCCAATTACGCTGAATACTTTAGACGCCAAAGCGCGTGGGATTGCGGACGGTGACGTGGTGCGCGTCTGGAACCAGCGTGGACAGGTGCTGGCAGGGGCGGTGGTCAGCGACGGGATTAAGCCAGGCGTGATCTGTATTCATCAGGGAGCCTGGCCCGACCTTGAGCCCACCGAAGGTGGGATCTGTAAAAACGGGGCGGTTAACGTGCTGACCAAAGATCTCCCCAGCTCGAAGCTGGGGAATGGTTGCGCAGGGAACACGGCGCTGGCCTGGGTCGAGAAATATGAAGGGCCCGAGCTTACCTTAACGGCGTTTGATCCGCCTGCCAGCTCATGATCCACGTCGGGTGTTGGGTGTCATCCTGCCAGGCGCTGTCTTCAATGCGAAAGCCCTGAGCATGGTAGAAATTCACCGCCCGGACGTTTTTCTGATACACCTCCAGGGTTAAGTGCGGGAAGCGCTGTTGAACATGGTTCAGCAGCGCGCGCCCGATGCCTTTTCCGATATACGCTGGCGTAACGAACAGCGCCCCCACAAACTGCGACTGTATGACGCTGATAAAACCGCGCGGCGTGCCGTTCTCCTCCCAGACCCAGGTTTCGGCGGCGGGAAGGTATTCATCCCGCACCAGCGCTTCGTTCGCTTTCCAGTAGGCGGCGTCGATAAACGGATGCGCCTCGGTGGTGCTCTCAAGCCACAGTCTCAGGAGCTGAGCGGTATTCTCACTGTGCCATTTGCGGATCATGGTTGCCCTCCGGGTGGCAGATGCAGCCCGTAATATGGTCATTGACCAGCCCGCAGGCTTGCATAAAGGAGTAACAGATGGTGGTGCCCACAAACTTGAAGCCGCGTTTTTTCAGCGCTTTCGACAGGGCATCCGAGGCAGGGGTTGAGGTTGGGATCTCTGCAAGCGTGGCGGCCCGCGTCACCTTCGGCTCGTTATCCACAAACGACCAGACAAATGCTGAGAAGGGTTCGCCGTTTTGCTCCATCGCCAGATAAGCCCGCGCGTTACCGATAATGGCCTGAATTTTACCGCGATGGCGGATGATACCGGGATTCAGAACCAGCCTTTCCACGTCGTCGTCGGTCATGGCGGCTACCGCAGCCGGATTGAACCGGTGGAAGGCATTGCGGTAGTTCTCACGCTTTTTCAGAACGGTGATCCACGACAGACCGGCCTGCTGGCCTTCAAGGCAAATCATTTCAAACAGTTTTTCACCGTCGGTTTCCGGTACGCCCCATTCCTTGTCGTGATAATCGATATAAAGCTGATCCTGGCTTACCCAACCGCAACGTTGCATAGGTCATCTCCCTTCCTGATACGATAAACGCAAAAATTTCAATCTGCCCGGCTTGACGAGTCTGCTAAAGAGACAATAGTTAATACAGGGCTATATGCCCCAATACCTCTTCGAACAATGACATATATCGCCGAACTCGGCTCTTTCTGGAGTCGCTTTGATGATGATAAAAAAAATCAGTGGTCGCCATGCTGCTTCTGGCCTGGTGGGCGTTTCAGCCTGCCTGCTTATATGTAACACCGCTTTTGCGTGGCAACAGGAATATATCGTTTCAGATGCACAAAGTAATACGACAGAACGCTATACATGGGACGCCGATCACCAACCTCGTTATGAAGATATTCTCGCGGAGCGTATTAACCATTCGCAGAATGCTGCGGGCTTTGCGCTGAACGACCCATCCGGTTCGGATGCGGAAACCGTTCTGAGCGTTGGCTGGAATTTTCCCGTGGCGGGGCATATCACAACCGGGCCGGTCATGGCGTGGCGCACAGAGGGCACTCCACCCTCAACGGTAAATACGTTTAGTGATTCAACCACCGCGCAGTCGCTTACCGAACCCCTCTGGCATGCCAGCGTGAACTCGCTGGGGTGGCGTGTTGATACCCAGTACGGCGATTTACACCCCTGGGCGAAGATCAGCTACAACCAGCTGTCGGAAGAAGAATATTTGTATACCCTGGGCTTAAGCGCCAAATTTTAGGGTTGTTACTTTTTTAAACGCTGCGGTAACATATTTAATACAATAACGGCGAGGGTTGTGGTGATAGTGGTCACTCACCTTTGAACGTTTTCTTCTCCGGCAAGGTCGTTCATTCCCGCTTCCAGGCATTTCATTCCGTTTCTCCTGCATTTCATGCCGTTTTACCCCTGGCGTTTTGGGGTTTTGTTTATCGTGTCCTCAGCGAATTTCCTTAATTTCTCTTGCAGGATACTGCCATGAACACCTCAACCTATAACCGCACGCGTTGGCTGACGCTATTCGGCACCATCATTACCCAGTTCGCACTGGGTTCGGTTTATACCTGGAGTCTGTTTAACAGCGCCTTGTCTGATAAGCTCGGCGCGCCGATAAGCCAGGTGGCATTCTCCTTCGGCTTGCTGAGTCTTGGATTAGCGATTTCCTCTTCCGTGGCGGGCAAACTTCAGGAACGCTTCGGCGTGAAGCGCGTGACCATGGCCTCCGGCATTCTGCTGGGCCTGGGCTTTTTCCTGACGGCGCATTCCAGCAACCTGATGATGCTGTGGCTGAGCGCCGGCGTGCTGGTGGGGCTGGCGGACGGCGCAGGTTACCTCCTGACGCTGTCGAACTGCGTGAAGTGGTTCCCGGAGCGTAAAGGCTTAATCTCCGCGTTTGCTATCGGCTCCTATGGCCTGGGCAGCCTTGGCTTTAAATTTATCGACTCTCAACTGCTGGCGTCCGTTGGCCTCGAAAAAACGTTCATGATCTGGGGGGCTATTGTCCTGGTGATGATTCTGTTTGGCGCCACGCTGATGAAAGATGCCCCGCAGCAGGAAGTGAAAACCGTTAACGGCGTGGTGGAGAATGATTTCACCCTCGCGCAGTCCATGCGTAAACCGCAGTACTGGATGCTGGCGGTGATGTTCATGACGGCCTGCATGAGCGGTCTGTATGTCATCGGTGTGGCGAAAGATATCGCGCAGGGGATGGTAAAACTGGATGCCGCGACGGCGGCGAATGCGGTGACGGTCATCTCCATTGCTAACCTCTCGGGTCGTCTGGTGCTCGGTATCCTGTCTGACAAAATCGCCCGCATCCGCGTGATTACGCTGGGGCAGGTCATCTCTCTGGTAGGCATGGCGGCGCTGCTGTTTGCACCGCTGAACGAGGCGACTTTCTTTGCGGCGATTGCCTGCGTCGCCTTTAACTTCGGCGGCACCATTACCGTTTTCCCGTCGCTGGTAAGCGAGTTCTTCGGCCTCAACAATCTGGCGAAAAACTACGGCGTCATTTATCTCGGCTTCGGTATCGGCAGTATCTGCGGGTCGCTGATTGCCTCGCTGTTCGGTGGCTTCTACGTGACCTTCTGCGTGATATTTGCCTTGCTGATTATCTCGCTGGCGCTGTCCACAACGATTCGTCAGCCACAGCGCGAAGTGTATAAAGAAGCGCATGCATGATTCGATGAAAAGGGGCCTCAGGGCCTCTTTTTTTTATCTCAACATCACTTCCGGACTTGTTATTTTGTAAAAAATTTCCTCGATCACACTCTCTGCTGCCACTTTTCTTTCCCGCTGTGGTCTACTTATCGCGCTTGTAGACGTTTCTGATAACGGTTTCGCTCGCATCTACTTACTCTGTCAGCTTTCTCACTGAGATTCGGCGGGTCTTTATACCCCTTCCCCCAGGGTTGTTTGCATGAAATATATTAGGTCTCTTACCCAGCAAAGATTGTGTCTGATGCTGGCTGTCTATATCGGTTTGTTTCTGAATGGCGCGGTACTGTTCAGACGTGTGGAAGGTTATTTCGAACACCTCAGCGTAAGAAATGGAATTTTTGCCGTCATTGAAGTGTTTGGCTCTATCCTGGCAACCTTCTTCCTGTTACGCCTGCTCTCGCTTTTTGGCCGACGTACATGGCAAATTCTGGCCTCGCTGGTGGTGATTATCTCTGCCGCCGCAAGCTATTACATGACATTCATGAACGTGGTCATTGGCTACGGTATCGTTGCCTCAGTGATGACCACGGACATCGACCTCTCGAAAGAGGTGGTGGGTCAAGGGTTCATCATATGGACGATTTTGACCTGCCTGATCCCGCTCTTCTTTATCTGGAGTAATACCTGCCGTTATACCCTGTTACGCCAGCTGCGTACCCGGGGACAGCGCATCCGCAACGTCGCCGTCGTTCTGCTGGCGGGCCTGCTGGTGTGGGCGCCGATTCGCCTGATGGAAAAACAGCAAAAACGGATCGAAAAAGCGACGGGCGTGGATATGCCGAGCTATGGCGGCGTGGTGGCTAACTCGTATCTGCCGTCCAACTGGCTGTCCGCGTTAGGTCTTTACGCCTGGGCGCAGGCGGACGAATCCAGCGATGTAAAATCGCTGATTAACCCGACCAAAAAGTTCACCTATCAGGCGCCGGCTGACGGGCTGGATGATACTTACGTAGTCTTTGTCATCGGTGAAACGACGCGCTGGGATCATATGGGTATCCTCGGTTATGACCGCGATACCACGCCGAAACTGGCGCAGGAGAAGAATCTGGTGGCTTACCGCGGCTATTCCTGCGATACCGCCACGAAGCTCTCGTTGCGCTGTATGTTTGTGCGTGAAGGCGGGGCGAGCGATAACCCGCAGCGTACCCTCAAAGAGCAAAACGTCTTTGCCGTGCTGAAGCAGCTTGGATTTAGCTCCGATCTGTTCGCCATGCAAAGTGAGATGTGGTTCTACACCAACACGCTGGCAGATAACATCGCGTATCGTGAGCAGATTGGTGCCGAGCCTCGCAACCGCGGGAAAAACGTGGACGACATGCTGCTGCTTGAGGAGATGTCCCAGTCTCTGAAGAATCACCCGCAGGGCAAACATCTCGTCATTCTGCATACCAAAGGGTCGCATTACAGTTATTACCAGCGTTACACGCGCGATTTCGCGAAATGGCAGCCTGAGTGCGTAGGCATTAATAAAGACTGCAGCAAGCAGGAGCTGATCAACGCCTACGATAACTCCATTCTGTATGTGGATACCTTCCTGAGCCGCGTGATTGACCAGCTGCGTGATAAAAAAGCGATTGTTATCTACGCCGCAGACCACGGTGAGTCCATTAATGAGAAAGAGCACCTGCACGGTACGCCGCGCAAGCTGGCACCGCCGGAGCAGTTCCGCGTGCCGATGCTCATGTGGATGTCGGATAAGTATCTTGAAAATCCGGAGAAAGCGAAGATGTTTGCTCAGCTTAAGAAAGAGGCGGAAATGAAGGTGCCGCGTCGTCACGTTGAGCTGTACGATACCATTATGGGTTGCCTCGGCTATACCTCACCGAATGGTGGGATTAACGAAAACAACAACTGGTGTAAACTCCCTGATAACACCGCAAAAGCCGCGCAGTAGCTGCTCTGGCGAGAATATCGCCAGTTGAATGGCTTTTTGAAAATAAGGGATTGACGGGGGCGCACCTCAGCAGTAAGATGCGCTCCGCATTCGGCGAGTAGCGCAGCTTGGTAGCGCAACTGGTTTGGGACCAGTGGGTCGGAGGTTCGAATCCTCTCTCGCCGACCACATTCTGAAAAGGGCTAACCGCAAGGTTAGCCCTTTTTGCATTAACAGCTTACTCATCCTGATTCAGTAAAATGCCCCTTATCCCCGCTTCTTCCTGCCTGTTAACGATTTTGTGACATAATCCATTGTATTTTTTTATATATAGATTGATCTTTTTTCGCGTTGCTTATGGATAACCTCAGCATTTTTCGCTGTGCGTTTTAACGTTCGCGGTATTTAGTGCTCAGATAATCACCATTCTGCAAGAAAATTTACCCATTCTGAATAAAAGTTAATCACTGATTGTTGCGAAATATGAAGATATTTGTGCTGCAAGTTGGCGAGTAGCATAAATTTCCCTGCTGAAAACTGGCGTTCAGGGTTTTTTTAATCTTTGTTTGCGGTTTCTCACACTCGGCGCAAATCCCCGTCACCTGTATTGACGTTTTCACATTCTGTTGACAGATTGTAGGGCATGAGGGGCATTTCAGGGACGATCTGCGCTGCAACTCAAACGCTCTTCTGAAAGGATTCTCCATCCCTTTAACGCCTTCGGGCACCTCCGACCGGACCGGGTAAAAAATAAATAAAGGTCTGGCGGCGTAACACAACAAAGCAAAACATCACATTGGAGCAGAATAATGAGTATTTCCTTGAAGAAGTCAGGGATGCTGAAGCTTGGTCTGAGCCTGGTGGCTATGACCGTGGCAGCAAGCGTACAGGCAAAAACCCTGGTTTACTGTTCTGAAGGCTCGCCGGAAGGCTTTAACCCACAGCTCTTTACCTCTGGTACGACTTACGACGCAAGCTCTGTACCGATCTATAACCGTCTGGTTGAATTCAAAACCGGCACCACGGAAGTGATTCCGGGTCTGGCCGAGAAGTGGGACATCAGCGAAGACGGCAAAACCTATACCTTCCACCTGCGCCAGGGCGTGAAGTGGCAGGACAGCAAAGAATTCAAACCAACGCGCGACTTTAACGCCGACGACGTTGTGTTCTCCTTCGACCGTCAGAAAAACGCCCAGAACCCGTACCACAAAGTGTCTGGCGGCAGCTACGAATACTTCGAAGGGATGGGTCTGCCTGACCTGATCGCCGAAGTGAAAAAAGTAGACGATAAAACCGTTCAGTTCGTGCTGACCCGTCCTGAAGCGCCATTCCTGGCTGACCTGGCCATGGACTTCGCCTCTATTCTCTCTAAAGAGTATGCGGACAACATGCTGAAAGCCGGCACGCCGGAAAAAGTGGACCTGAACCCAATCGGTACCGGCCCGTTCCAGCTGCTGCAGTACCAGAAAGACTCCCGTATTCTGTATAAAGCGTTCCCGGGCTACTGGGGCACCAAGCCGCAGATCGACCGTCTGGTCTTCTCCATCACGCCTGACGCATCCGTGCGTTACGCTAAACTGCAGAAAAATGAATGCCAGGTGATGCCGTACCCGAACCCGGCAGATATCGCGCGCATGAAGCAGGACAAGAACATCAACCTGATGGAGCAGGCGGGCCTGAACGTAGGCTATCTCTCCTTCAACACCGAGAAGAAACCGTTTGATGACGTGAAAGTACGTCAGGCGCTGACCTACGCGGTGAACAAAGAAGCGATCATCAAGGCCGTTTACCAGGGCGCGGGCGTTGCTGCCAAGAACCTGATCCCACCAACCATGTGGGGCTATAACGACGACGTTAAGGACTACAGTTACGATCCTGAGAAAGCGAAAGCGCTGCTGAAAGAAGCGGGCCAGGATAAAGGCTTTACCGTCGAGCTGTGGGCGATGCCGGTACAGCGTCCGTACAACCCGAACGCACGCCGTATGGCGGAAATGGTTCAGGCTGACTGGGCGAAAATTGGCGTTCAGGCCAAGATTGTGACCTACGAGTGGGGCGAGTATCTGAAGCGCGCCAAAGCGGGTGAGCACCAGGCGGTAATGATGGGCTGGACCGGTGACAACGGGGATCCGGACAACTTCTTCGCCACCCTGTTCAGCTGTGCGGCAGCGAAAGACGGCTCTAACTACTCTCGCTGGTGCTACAAGCCGTTTGAAGACCTGATCCAGCCGGCGCGTGCGACCGACGATCACAACAAACGTATTGAACTCTACAAGCAGGCTCAGGTTGTTATGCACGATCAGGCTCCGGCGCTGATTGTTGCTCACTCCACCGTGTATGAGCCAGTGCGTAAAGAAGTGAAGGGCTACGTGGTTGATCCACTGGGCAAACACCACTTCGAAAACGTATCGGTTGAATAATTAAAAGCAACGCCAGGCGGCGCTGCGCTTGCACTGGCCTACGGTATGTAGGCCGGGTAAGCGTAGCGCCACCCGGCAGCAGTGCTTTATTGCCTCTCTGAAAGGGGAGGGAATAAGATTTGTGAGCAATACAGACGTCACGCCACTGGCCGTGCGTCATCAGAGAGAATCCGGGTTATGTTGCAGTTCATCCTCCGACGTCTGGGACTTGTTATCCCGACGTTTATCGGTATCACCCTTCTCACTTTTGCCTTCGTCCATATGATCCCCGGCGACCCGGTAATGATTATGGCGGGCGAGCGTGGTATTTCCCCTGAACGTCATGCGCAGCTGCTGGCTGAACTCGGCCTCGATAAGCCGATGTGGCAGCAGTACCTCCACTATATCTGGGGCGTGATGCACGGTGACTTAGGGATTTCGTTAAAAAGCCGTCTTCCGGTGTGGGACGAGTTCGTGCCGCGTTTTAAAGCGACGCTGGAGCTTGGCATCTGCGCCATGATTTTCGCCACTGCGGTGGGTATTCCTGTTGGGGTACTGGCTGCCGTTAAGCGTGGCTCTATTTTCGACCATACCGCCGTGGGTCTGGCGCTGACCGGTTACTCCATGCCTATCTTCTGGTGGGGCATGATGCTGATCATGCTGGTCTCGGTGCAATTGAACCTGACGCCGGTCTCCGGACGCGTCAGCGATATGGTCTTCCTTGATGATACCAATCCGTTAACCGGCTTTATGCTGATCGACACGGCCATCTGGGGCGAGGAGGGCAACTTCATTGATGCCGTTGCGCACATGATCCTGCCTGCCATGGTGCTGGGCACCATTCCTCTGGCGGTGATCGTGCGTATGACCCGTTCCTCCATGCTGGAAGTGCTGGGTGAAGATTACATCCGTACCGCGCGCGCCAAAGGTTTAACCCGCATGCGCGTCATCATCGTCCACGCGCTGCGTAACGCCATGCTGCCGGTGGTGACCGTTATCGGCCTCCAGGTGGGTACGCTGCTGGCGGGGGCGATCCTGACGGAAACCATCTTCTCCTGGCCGGGCCTCGGACGCTGGCTGATTGATGCGCTGCAACGCCGTGACTATCCGGTGGTGCAGGGTGGGGTGCTGCTGGTCGCGACGATGATTATCCTCGTCAACCTGCTGGTCGATTTGCTGTACGGCGTGGTGAACCCGCGTATTCGTCATAAGAAGTAAGGGGCCATCATGTCACAGGTTTCTGAAAACAAAACTGTTGCTGCACCGGTTCCAATGACGCCGCTGCAGGAGTTCTGGCACTACTTCAAGCGCAATAAAGGCGCGGTAGTCGGGCTGGTGTATGTCGCTATCATGATCCTGATTGCGGTGTTTGCGAACTTTCTGGCGCCATATAACCCGGCGGATCAGTTCCGCGATGCGCTGCTGGCACCTCCTGCCTGGCAGGACGGCGGTAGTCTGGCGCACCTGCTGGGTACCGATGATGTGGGCCGCGATGTGCTGTCGCGTCTGATGTACGGCGCGCGTTTGTCGCTGCTGGTTGGCTGTCTGGTGGTGGTGCTCTCCCTGATTATGGGGATCATCCTCGGCCTGGTTGCCGGTTACTTCGGCGGCATCGTTGATAACATCATTATGCGTATCGTCGACATCATGCTGGCGCTGCCAAGCCTGCTGCTGGCTCTGGTGCTGGTGGCGATCTTCGGCCCGTCGATCGGTAACGCCGCCCTGGCGCTGACCTTCGTGGCGCTTCCTCACTATGTGCGATTAACACGCGCGGCGGTGCTGGTGGAGGTGAACCGCGACTACGTCACCGCCTCTCGCGTGGCGGGTGCCGGTGCGATGCGCCAGATGTTCGTTAATATCTTCCCTAACTGCCTTGCGCCGCTGATCGTTCAGGCGTCGCTCGGTTTCTCTAACGCCATTCTTGATATGGCCGCTCTTGGCTTCCTGGGCATGGGTGCGCAGCCGCCAACACCGGAGTGGGGCACTATGCTCTCCGACGTGTTGCAGTTCGCACAAAGCGCCTGGTGGGTTGTCACCTTCCCGGGTCTGGCAATCCTGCTGACGGTGCTGGCATTTAACCTGATGGGTGATGGCCTGCGTGATGCGCTTGATCCCAAACTGAAGCAGTAAGAGGCACGAGATGGCGTTATTAAATGTAGATAAATTATCGGTGCACTTCGGCGACGAAGGCACCCCGTTTCGCGCCGTGGACCGCATCAGCTACAGCGTCAATCAGGGCGAAGTGGTTGGTATCGTCGGGGAGTCCGGTTCCGGTAAGTCGGTGAGTTCACTGGCAATCATGGGGCTGATTGATTACCCGGGCCGCGTGATGGCGGAAAACCTGCAGTTCAACGGTCAGGACCTGAAGCGCATTTCTGAGAAACAGCGCCGCCAGCTGGTGGGCGCCGAAGTGGCGATGATCTTCCAGGACCCGATGACCAGCCTGAACCCGTGCTACACGGTCGGCTTCCAGATTATGGAAGCGATTAAGGTGCACCAGGGTGGTAACAAGAAAACCCGTCGCCAGCGCGCGATCGACCTGCTGAACCAGGTGGGTATTCCTGACCCGGCATCGCGGCTGGACGTATACCCGCACCAGCTTTCCGGTGGGATGAGCCAGCGCGTGATGATCGCCATGGCGATTGCCTGTCGACCAAAGCTGCTGATTGCGGATGAACCGACAACGGCGCTGGATGTGACCATCCAGGCGCAAATCATCGAGCTGCTGCTGGAGTTGCAGCAGAAAGAGAACATGGCGCTGGTGCTGATTACGCACGATCTGGCGCTGGTGGCCGAAGCGGCACACAAGATCATCGTGATGTACGCGGGCCAGGTGGTTGAGACCGGAAATTCGCACGATATCTTCCGCGCGCCGCGTCATCCGTATACGCAGGCACTGCTGCGCGCGCTGCCGGAGTTTGCTCAGGACAAAGCGCGCCTGGCGTCGCTGCCGGGCGTGGTTCCGGGTAAATATGACCGTCCGCAGGGCTGTCTGCTGAACCCGCGCTGCCCGTATGCCACGGACAAATGCCGCGTTGAGGAGCCTGAGCTGAATCTGCTGGCCGACGGTCGACAGTCAAAATGCCACTACCCACTCGATGATGCCGGGAGGCCAACACTATGAGTACGCAACAGGCCACCACGCAGCAGCCGCTGTTGCAGGCCATCGACCTGAAAAAACACTACCCGGTGAAAAAGGGGATTTTTGCCCCTGAACGCCTGGTGAAAGCGCTGGACGGCGTGTCATTTACCCTTGAACGCGGTAAAACGCTGGCGGTGGTGGGGGAGTCAGGCTGCGGGAAATCGACGCTGGGCCGTCTGCTGACGATGATTGAAGTCCCGACCGGCGGTGAGCTCTATTATCAGGGCCAGGATCTGCTCAAGCACGATCCGCAGGCGCAGAAGCTGCGCCGCCAGAAAATCCAGATTGTGTTCCAGAATCCGTACGGTTCTTTGAACCCGCGTAAAAAAGTGGGACAGATCCTGGAAGAGCCCCTGCTGATTAACAGCAATCTGAGCAAAGAGCAGCGCCGTGAAAAAGCGCTGGCAATGATGGCGAAGGTCGGCCTCAAAACCGAGCATTATGACCGCTACCCGCATATGTTCTCCGGCGGCCAGCGTCAGCGTATCGCCATCGCCCGCGGGCTGATGCTCGATCCGGATGTGGTGATTGCCGATGAGCCGGTTTCGGCGCTCGACGTGTCCGTGCGCGCGCAGGTGCTGAACCTGATGATGGATCTCCAGCAGGATCTGGGGCTGTCTTATGTGTTCATCTCTCACGACCTGTCGGTGGTGGAGCATATTGCCGATGAAGTGATGGTGATGTATCTGGGGCGCTGCGTGGAAAAGGGGACCAAAGAGCAGATCTTTAGTAATCCTCGTCATCCGTACACCCAGGCGCTGCTGTCTGCGACGCCGCGTCTGAACCCGGACGATCGTCGCGAGCGCATTAAGCTGACGGGTGAACTGCCAAGTCCGCTGAATCCGCCGCCGGGGTGTGCCTTCAACGCGCGCTGCAGCCGCCGCTTTGGCCCGTGCACCCAGCTTCAGCCGCAGCTGAAGGATTATGGCGGTCAGCTGGTAGCCTGCTTTGCGGTCGATCAGGATGAAAATGGCGAGAAGCCGCACGCATAACGAAAAAAACCGGCGCTAAGCCGGTTTTTTTTATGTCTGCCAGACTATTTTCGCAGGCGAATCTGGTCGACGGCGTGCTTCTCGCTCTTGGTGAGGATCAGGCTCGCACGCTCGCGCGTCGGGAGGATGTTCTCTTTGAGGTTCACGTAGTTGATCTCATTCCACAGCCCCGTTGCTACCTTGATCGCTTCTTCTTCAGAAAGCTGAGCATAATGGTGGAAATAGGAGTCCGGGTCGGTGAATGCCCCTTCGCGGAACTTCAGGAAGCGGTTGATATACCAGTTCTGTAGCAGATCTTCCGGCGCATCAACATAGATAGAGAAATCGACGAAATCCGAAACGAACACATGATGTGGGTCATGAGGATAGTCCATGCCGCTTTGCAGCACGTTCAAACCTTCAAGGATCAGGATATCCGGCTGGACTACCGTTTTATCCCCATCCGGGATGCGGTCGTAAATCAGGTGTGAATAGACCGGCGCGGTCACGTGTGGCACGCCGGATTTCAGATCGGAGACAAACTTCACCAGACGGTGCATATCATAAGAGAGCGGGAAGCCCTTCTTCTTCATCAACCCGCGTTCTTTTAATACTTCATTTGGATGCAGGAAGCCGTCGGTGGTGATCAACTCAACGCTGCGGTGTTCCGGCCAGCGGCTCAGCAGCGCCTGCAGCACGCGTGCGGTAGTGCTTTTACCCACGGCCACGCTGCCCGCAATACTAATGATATAAGGAATGCGCTGACCATTGGTTCCGAGGAACTGCTCCAGCACCGCCTGACGGCGCAGGTTGGAGCTGATATAGAAGTTAAGCAAGCGAGAGAGGGGGAGATAAATTTCTGCCACCTCTTCCAGGGACAGATCTTCGTTTATCCCTTTTAACCGTGCGATTTCACCTTCCGTCAGCGTCATAGGGACGGAATCACGCAGGGCAGCCCACTGGCTGCGGTTAAAGTGAAGATAAGGCGTCATTAACGTTTGCTCTTTTTTGCTCATAAGCATGCTTCAGTGAGCCAGCGCTATGCTGCCGGGACGTGGCTCATCACACAGTTAATTTTGGACAATGGGCAGGAGGTTAACACCAGATGGCGGGAATAATAAGAAAAAAGATGGAAAGCGCTGCGTTACGCGGAAGCCGTCACGCTACGGTGTATGCGATGTAAATCATGCCTGTATGTTGATTATTTGACCCGGAATGACTACTTTTACATCGCTTAGCGCTGCGTTCGCATAAAATGTGAGCGAAAGAACGTTTTATGCAAATTTTTAGTTGCATGACCGCGCAGGTATCCATAGAATGCGCGCTACTTGATGCCGACTTAGCTCAGTAGGTAGAGCAACTGACTTGTAATCAGTAGGTCACCAGTTCGATTCCGGTAGTCGGCACCATCAAGTCCGGTGGGGTTCCCGAGCGGCCAAAGGGAGCAGACTGTAAATCTGCCGTCACAGACTTCGAAGGTTCGAATCCTTCCCCCACCACCACTTTCTGGCAGCGTAAATGCCGCCGGAGCTGGTTGGAAAAATTAGCCAGCTCAAACTGAAAAAGAGAGAAATCTCTTTTTTTGTTACAGAAAGAACTGGGTAGCCGAGTTTCAGGATGCGGGCATCGTATAATGGCTATTACCTCAGCCTTCCAAGCTGATGATGCGGGTTCGATTCCCGCTGCCCGCTCCAATACGTGCTGATATGGCTCAGTTGGTAGAGCGCACCCTTGGTAAGGGTGAGGTCCCCAGTTCGACTCTGGGTATCAGCACCACTTCACTTCTCCTTCCCGTTTCTCTCTGTTTCAATTTTACTGTATTCAACAATTCAGGCATTTCGCCTGGTTGATGTGGTGATATCACCGATTTATCCGTGTCTTAGAGGGACAATCGATGTCTAAAGAAAAGTTTGAACGTACAAAACCGCACGTTAACGTCGGTACTATCGGCCACGTTGACCATGGTAAAACAACGCTGACCGCTGCAATCACTACCGTTCTGGCTAAAACCTACGGTGGTTCTGCTCGTGCATTCGACCAGATCGATAACGCACCAGAAGAAAAAGCTCGTGGTATCACCATCAACACCTCTCACGTTGAGTACGACACCCCGACTCGCCACTACGCACACGTAGACTGCCCAGGCCACGCCGACTATGTTAAAAACATGATCACCGGTGCTGCGCAGATGGACGGCGCGATCCTGGTTGTTGCTGCGACTGACGGCCCAATGCCTCAGACTCGTGAGCACATCCTGCTGGGTCGTCAGGTAGGCGTTCCTTTCATCATCGTGTTCCTGAACAAATGCGACATGGTTGATGACGAAGAGCTGCTGGAACTGGTAGAGATGGAAGTTCGTGAACTGCTGTCTCAGTACGATTTCCCGGGCGACGACACT
>NZ_JADBRF010000032.1:0-26132 GCF_014930485.1 Enterobacter cloacae complex sp. P47BA
TTTTTCTCTTCAACCGACCGGGTTAACTGTGAAGTGATTCACATCCGCCGTGTCGATGGAGGCGCATTATAGGGATCCCAATTTTTAGCACAAGTGTTTTTTAGATCTTTTTTTTCGACTGCTGATTTTCCGCGCTTTTCGCTGAAATCCCGCCCGTTCTGCTTAAATATTGACGCATTTTGCCTTGCCTCGATCCAATAATATGATCAAGTCTTCCGTATAGCGCTCATCCTTAGAGGTAGTTATGTCTGCAGTGTTACGCCCTTATAAAGATCTGTTCCCCCAAAAAGGCGATCGCGTGATGATCGATGCCACCAGCGTGGTCATTGGTGATGTCCGAATGGCCGATGACGTCAGTATCTGGCCGCTCGTCGCCATCAGGGGAGATGTAAATTATGTGTCGATCGGTGCCCGTACCAATATTCAGGACGGTAGCGTTCTGCATGTTACGCACAAATCCTCTTATAACCCGGAGGGCAATCCCCTCATCATTGGAGAAGATGTTACCGTCGGACATAAAGTGATGCTTCACGGCTGCACTATCGGTAATCGGGTGCTTGTTGGCATGGGATCGATTTTGCTGGATGGCGTGATAGTAGAAGAAGACGTAATGATTGGGGCCGGTAGCCTGGTTCCGCAGAACAAACGTCTGGAAAGTGGTTATCTCTATCTGGGAAGCCCGGTAAAACAGATCCGCCCCCTGAAGGAGGCAGAGATCGAAGGATTAAAATACTCGGCGAACAACTACGTAAAATGGAAGAATGACTATTTGGATCAGGATAACCAAACCCAACCCTGATCGTCTTCCTGCTGCTCGCGGATTAAATCGCTGGCTTCCTCTTCCAGATCCCAGCGATTTTCGCAAAAAACGGCTATCGGGTCTGTGCCGCCAAAACGATGTAACAGCGCTTCTCCATGGATGGCACAGGTAAGCTGCATACCCTGCACCAGCACCGGAAAACAGACCGCCTGCTTATGCTCATCCCAGCTCTCTCTGTCCGGGAAATGAATAGCCTGATTCACGCCGAAAGCTCCTGCTTTAGCTTTTCAATGACCGGCTCGACTGCAGGCAACACCCCGTGCCAGAGCAGTACCGCATGCGCAGCCTGCCCCACCAGCATTCCCAGCCCATCGGCTAACTGTTTCGCACCGTGTTGTTCGCACCAGTTCAGGAAGGGCGTATTCCCTTTCTGATAGAACATGTCATAGAAGTACATGTGCGCGCTGACCAGCGAAGCGGGGATCGCCGGGATCTCGCCACTGATGCCGCTGGATGTGGCATTAATGACAAGATCGAACTCACGTTCGGCAAGATCGTCAAGCGCTACCGCACTTACGCTGCCGGTATGCGCAAACAACGCCGCCAGCGCTTCTGCCCGGGAAAAAGTTCGGTTGGTAATGGTCACCGCACAGTCCAGAGAAAGCAGAGGTAACAGTACTCCCCGCGATGCGCCACCCGCACCAATCAGCAGGACCCGGAACCCAGGTTTAATAAACGACAGTCGTTCCAGATCGCTCAGCAAACCTATTCCGTCGGTGTTGTCGCCCAGAAGACGTCCGTCCTCAAGCCGTTTTAGGGTATTTACTGCACCAGCAAGAGAAGCGCGCTCGGTCAGTTCATCAGCACGTTCGAAAGCTTCCTCTTTAAAAGGAACCGTCACATTCGCACCTTTGCCACCTGCTGCGAAAAAAGCCTCAAGCGTTGGAATAAATGCATCTACCGGTGCCAGTACGCGGCCATAGGGATGATTTATCTGCAGCTGCTCCGCAAATTGCTGATGGATCAGCGGTGACTTGCTGTGTGCGATCGGATTACCAAAAACAGCATAGGTTTCCATGAGATTACCCCTGGCGAAAACGTTCGCCGGTCAAAGCGTCGCGAATTTCAGACGGATTCAGGCGTCCTCCCGTCTCTCCAACAGCAACCGGGAAGTCATTTCCGAACTGTGCCAGCACTTCTTCAGTTGTACGACAAGGTGGCAATCCGGTCAGGTTGGCGCTGGTTGAGACCAGCGGTTTACCAAATGCCAGGCAAAGCTCAACCACCAGAGGATGATCGGTGACGCGAACGGCGAGGGAATCAAAGCGTCCGGTCAGCCAGCGCGGTGTTGTCGGCTGCGCCGGGAAAACAAAGGTCACCGGTCCTGGCCATGCGGAGAAAATAGTCTCGCGCTGCGCCGGTGTCAGCATAGAGTCATCAATGTAGGGCTTAAGCTGCTCGTAATTCGCAGCTATCAAAATCAACCCTTTCTCTACGGGTCTTTGTTTTAAGGCAAGCAGGCGGCTCACAGCCGTCTCGCTGTCAGGATCGCAACCGACCCCAAAAACAGCTTCAGTTGGATAGGCGATGACTTTTTCATTTTTCAGCACGTCCACAGCATGCGCAATGGAGCCTGATGGCAGGTTATTATTCACTATTTTGATCCGCCGTTACCGGCTTTCCACATTGTTTGCTGGCGCAGAAGCGTTTCACACCTTGCGCCGTTTTCTTCTCGATAAGTAGCGGATAGTTGCAATGAGTGCAGACGCCCGCTACCGGTTTGAAATTGATAACGAACTGGCATTCAGGGTAGCGATCGCAGGAATGGAAGGTCTTACCATAGCGGGAACGGCGCTGTACCAGCTGACCGCGCTGACACTGAGGACACGCAATCGCCGTTTCATCAGGCTTATCAATTTGTTCCGTATGCTCACATTCCGGATAACGGCTACAGCCAATAAACATGCCGAAACGGCCCTGACGTAGCGCTAGTTCACCACCACAAAGAGGACATAGCTGTCCTTCCAGAATTTTGACGATATGTCCATCCGCCTGGCTTTTCAGAGGACGGACATAATCACATTCCGGATAGTGTGAACAACCGAGAAACGGGCCGTGTTTCCCGGACCGAATAACAAGTTCAGCCCCGCACTGCGGGCAGGGCTCATTTTTATGCACCGTGAATAGTGCTGATTTGGCCATAACAACTCTTGGTGCTACACATAGAATTAATGCAGCATACCTTCATTCACTTCAAAGAGTAATTCTTCCATTTGCTGATAGGCATTTTCACAGCCCGGGATATTAAACAGAACCATCAGAATCACCCATTTCAGATCTTCCAGTTCAAATTCTGCCGTATCCAGCGCCATGACACGCTCTATCACCATTTCTCTCGTTTCGAGGTTCAGCACCTGAATCTGCTCAAGGAATAAGATGAATCCCCGGCAGCTGGCGTCCAGCCTTTCACACTCTTCTGCGGTATAAATGCGTACTGACAACGGGTCAGAAGCAAGCTGCATCGGTTCGGCGAGGCCTTCCTGATAATCAGCCAGTTTTTCCAGCCACATCAACGCATTATAGATATCTTCCCGCTCAAACCCCGCATCGGTAAGATCCTGTGTCAATTTGTCCTGATCCACTCGCATTTCTGCTTCGTTATGGATGTAAGTCTCAAACAAATACATCAGTACGTCGAACATGGCATGCCCTCCTTAATCGGACATAGCCGCCGGGTACAGCTGCGATCCACCCTGCTAACTCCAGTTCGAGTAGCTGTGCTACCGTTACTGGCACAGGTTGGCCGGCACGTTCAGCGACAACGTCAACAGGTGTTACCTCATCTCCTACGTTAGCCAGGAGCTTGGGAAATGGCAATGCCACCTTTCCCTGATCTGATGAATAATGTCGCTTTTCGGGATCTTCCTGCAGACATTGCAAGCCATATTGCAAATTTTCAAGAATGTCCCGCGCTTCTGTTACCGGCGTCGCACCCTGCTTTATCAGCCAGTGTGGTCCTTCACACCCCGGGTTACCAATCGGGCCGGGTAAGGCGAAAACCTCCCTCCCCTGATCGAGCGCGCATCGTGCAGTGACCAGCGAGCCGCTTCGCACTGCCGCTTCAACGACCAATACACCCTGGCTAAGCCCGCTGATGATTCGATTACGACGCGGAAAGTTTGCCGGCCGGGGCTGCGCCGAAAGAGGGAACTCAGACACTATCGCCCCGTCAGCTTCGATAAGCCGCATAGCCAGCGCCTGATGCCGACGGGGATAAATGCTAAACAGGCCGTTCCCCAGTACGGCCACGCTACGCCCTTTTACAGACAGCGCGGCGTTGTGAGCAACACCATCTATACCGCAGGCCAGTCCGCTGGTGATTGTGAAACCACTTTGCGAAAGTTGTTCGCACAGAATTTTCCCCCATCGTTCTCCATACCATGACGGCGCACGGCTACCTACGACCGCCAGCTGGGCAGCATTAAGCGTTTCAGGGTTACCTTTTACGAATAATGCACCGGGATAATCAGGAATTGCTCGAAGTAAAGGAGGATAAAGCGGATGGGTTGCCGTCAATAAATGATTTCCCGGCTGCTCAAGCCACACCAGACTACGCTCCAGCTCACCCTCATCTGGGGCAAAGAACCGTTCAGCCTGTTTTGCTGACAGCCCGGCGTCTCTGACAGCGGAAGCATCGATATTTTTTTGCTTGTGCAGCCGTGCAGCCGCTTCCAGCATTCCATCGCCACATAATGAACCTGTGTGTATTAGCCGTAGCCATATCTCGATAGACGTCATCCTTTCCCCCTGCCATAAGCGGCCTGCGCAATCATTGCGATTGGTCACTGATGCTGTCAATCGACCCGGGATTTGTCTAGAATAGAAGTAATATTCTTATCAACTCCTGAACACGACTCTGGAAATTTATGGCAGTTTTGCAAGTGTTACATATTCCGGACGAGCGCCTTCGCATCGTCGCTGAACCGGTTAAAGAAGTGAATGCAGAAATCCAGCGTATCGTTGATGATATGTTCGATACCATGTACGCCGAAGAAGGCATTGGCCTGGCGGCGACGCAGGTAGACATTCACAAACGTATTATCGTGATCGACGTTTCTGAAAATCGCGATGAGCGTCTGGTGCTGATCAACCCTGAATTGCTTGAGAAGAGCGGTGAAACGGGCATTGAGGAAGGTTGTCTTTCTATTCCGGAACAGCGCGCTTTGGTGCCACGTGCCGAAAAAGTGAAAATTCGCGCTTTGGATCGTGACGGTAATCCGTTCGAACTGGAAGCAGATGACCTGCTGGCAATTTGCATTCAGCATGAGATGGATCACCTGGTCGGTAAGCTGTTTATCGATTACCTCTCGCCGTTGAAACAGCAGCGTATTCGTCAAAAAGTAGAGAAACTGGATCGTTTGCGCTCTCGCGCATAACGTCCCCCCGGATACAAGGATCATCGTGTCTAAAACACTACGTATTATCTTCGCGGGAACCCCTGATTTTGCAGCGCGTCATCTTGACGCGCTGTTATCTTCTGGTCACCAGGTTGTCGGCGTCTTTACCCAGCCGGACCGTCCAGCTGGACGCGGTAAAAAACTGATGCCGAGCCCGGTAAAGGTGCTGGCAGAAGAGCATGGGCTTCCTGTTTTCCAGCCCGCATCCTTACGCCCTCAGGAAAATCAGCAGCTGGTTGCTGACGTGAACGCCGACGTAATGGTCGTGGTGGCTTACGGTTTAATTCTGCCAAAAGCGGTGCTTGATATGCCTCGCCTGGGTTGTATCAACGTGCACGGCTCCTTGCTCCCGCGCTGGCGTGGTGCGGCACCTATCCAGCGCTCCCTGTGGGCGGGGGATGCTGAAACCGGCGTCACAATCATGAAGATGGACGTAGGTTTAGACACTGGCGACATGCTGCATAAACTGGCGTGCCCTATTACTGCAGACGATACCAGCGCTACGCTGTATGACAAACTTGCAGGCCTCGGTCCGCAAGGGCTTATCGAGACGCTGCAGCAGCTTGCTGACAATACGGCGAAACCGGAAGTTCAGGATGAGGCGCTGGTGACGTATGCTGAAAAACTGAGTAAAGAAGAAGCCCGGCTCGACTGGTCCTTGTCTGCCGCTCAACTTGAACGCTGCATCCGCGCTTTTAATCCGTGGCCGATGAGCTGGATGGAGATTGATGAGCAGCCAGTGAAAGTCTGGAAAGCGTCAGTCATTAATGGCAATACGGCTGCTGAACCCGGCACGATTATCGACGCCAGCAAGAACGGTATCCAGGTTGCGACAGCAGAAGGGATCCTGAATCTTGAATCGCTGCAACCGGCCGGTAAGAAAGCCATGAGCGCTCAGGATCTATTAAATTCCCGTCGCGAATGGTTTATACCGGGTAATCGTCTTGCCTAATCCAATATATGCTTAAAGCCCGGTGTTTCCGGGCATTTTTATTTTTATAGTTATGAAAAAACAAAATCTACGCAGTATGGCGGCCAAAGCCGTTGAGCAGGTTATCGAGCAGGGCCAGTCATTGAGTAACATCCTGCCTCCCCTGCAACAAAAGGTATCTGATAAAGACAAAGCTCTGCTCCAGGAACTCTGCTTTGGTGTCCTGCGCACCCTTTCTCAGCTTGAGTGGCTCATTAATAAGCTGATGTCGCGCCCAATGACAGGCAAACAGCGCACCGTACATTATTTGATTATGGTGGGGTTTTATCAGCTTCTTCATACCCGCATTCCACCTCACGCCGCGCTGGCTGAAACGGTGGAAGGTGCCGTTGCGATTAAACGCCTTCAGTTGAAAGGGCTGATCAACGGCGTACTGCGTCAGTTCCAGCGTCAGCAGGATGAGCTACTGGCTGAATTTGCACAAAGCGAAACACGTTTTCTGCACCCGGACTGGCTGCTGAATCGCCTTAAAAAAGCGTATCCGCAGCAATGGCAAAACATTGCCGAAGCGAATAATCAACGCCCACCGATGTGGTTACGCGTCAACCGTAATCACCACACCCGTGACGCATGGCTGGCATTACTGGAAGAAACCGGAATGAGTGGATTCACGCATGCAGCCTATCCGGATGCCGTGCGTTTAGCCTCCCCTGCACCGGTACATGCTTTACCTGGTTTTGATGAAGGCTGGGTGACCGTACAGGATGCCTCGGCTCAGGGTTGCATGACCTGGCTTGAACCAGCAAACGGGGAACAGATCCTCGATCTTTGCGCCGCGCCTGGCGGAAAAACAACGCACATTCTTGAAGTGGCTCCGCAGGCCAGCGTAATGGCCGTGGATGTCGATGAGCAGCGCCTGTCACGCGTCTACGACAACCTCAAGCGTCTGGGCATGAAGGCTCAGGTTAAGCAGGGCGACGGACGCAAGCCCGCAGAATGGTGTGGTGAAACCCAGTTTGACCGCATTTTGCTGGATGCGCCCTGCTCTGCAACAGGCGTGATTCGTCGCCATCCGGATATCAAGTGGCTGCGCCGCGATCGCGATATCAAGGAACTTGCCCAACTGCAATCGGACATACTTGATGCAATCTGGCCACATCTTAAACCCGGCGGCACGCTGGTGTATGCAACCTGCTCCGTACTGCCAGAAGAAAACAGCCAGCAAATCGCGGCCTTCCTTAAACGTACCCCGGACGCAGCGCTGCGCGATACGGGAACGCCTGAATGCCCGGGTCTGCAAAACCTGCCGGGCGCGGAAGAAGGCGATGGCTTCTTTTACGCTAAGCTAATCAAAGAGTGATGTTGAGAACAGGTCACGAGATATGAAAATTATCATTCTGGGCGCAGGACAAGTGGGCGGAACGCTGGCGGAAAACCTGGTTGGCGAAAACAACGACATCACAATCGTTGATACCAACGGGGATCGTCTGCGCGTTTTACAGGACAAATTTGACCTTCGCGTTGTGCAGGGCCATGGCTCACACCCGCGCGTGCTACGCGAGGCAGGCGCCGACGATGCAGACATGCTCGTTGCGGTGACCAGTTCTGACGAAACCAATATGGTGGCCTGTCAGGTGGCCTACTCGCTTTTCAACACCCCTAACCGAATCGCGCGCATCCGTTCTCCGGACTATGTCCGCGATGCTGAGAAGCTCTTTAATTCAGAAGCGGTTCCTATTGACCATCTCATCGCGCCAGAACAGCTGGTTATCGACAATATCTATCGTCTGATCGAATATCCAGGCGCACTGCAGGTGGTGAACTTTGCCGAAGGTAAGGTCAGTCTTGCCGTCGTTAAGGCCTATTACGGCGGCCCGTTGATCGGCAATGCGCTTTCCACAATGCGTGAGCACATGCCGCATATCGATACGCGCGTCGCCGCCATTTTCCGCCACGACAGACCTATTCGTCCTCAAGGCTCCACGATTGTCGAAGCGGGGGATGAGGTCTTCTTCATTGCGGCCTCTCAGCATATTCGTGCGGTGATGAGTGAGTTGCAGCGTCTCGAAAAGCCTTATAAACGCATTATGCTGGTCGGCGGTGGCAATATCGGCGCGGGCCTGGCGCGAAGGCTGGAAAAAGACTACAGCGTGAAATTGATCGAGCGCGA
This sequence comes from Enterobacter cloacae complex sp. P47BA, assembly GCF_014930485.1. Classification (NCBI taxonomy): domain Bacteria; kingdom Pseudomonadati; phylum Pseudomonadota; class Gammaproteobacteria; order Enterobacterales; family Enterobacteriaceae; genus Enterobacter; species Enterobacter cloacae complex sp. P47BA. The sequence goes on from NZ_JADBRF010000032.1 coordinate 8,319, forward strand.
TCAACAGCGTGCTTCTGAGCTGGCGGAAAAACTGCAAAATACGATCGTATTTTATGGCGACGCGTCGGATCAGGAATTATTGGCTGAAGAGCATATTGATCAAGTTGATCTCTTTATTGCCGTCACGAACGATGACGAGGCGAATATTATGTCCGCCATGCTCGCCAAACGTATGGGAGCAAAGAAGGTCATGGTGCTTATCCAGCGCAAGGCGTATGTCGACCTGGTTCAGGGCAGCGTTATTGATATTGCCATTTCACCGCAGCAGGCGACCATTTCCGCTCTGCTGAGCCATGTACGTAAAGCGGACATTGTCGGCGTTTCATCTCTGCGTCGCGGGGTGGCAGAAGCCATTGAAGCGGTAGCTCATGGAGATGAAACCACGTCACGCGTTGTGGGCCGCGCCATCGACGAAATTAAGCTGCCGCCGGGCACTATTATCGGCGCCGTAGTGCGCGGGAATGACGTTATGATCGCCAATGATAATTTGCGTATTGAGCAAGGCGACCACGTAATTATGTTCCTTACCGATAAAAAATTTATTACCGACGTCGAACGTTTATTCCAGCCTAGTCCATTCTTCCTTTAATACGTCGGGGCTCTCAATAGAGCCCCCGCACTTTACCCTCTTTATTTCTGTGCCTTTTATTTTCATAACGTTTAATTATCCCGAATGGCAATTGGCTAATCATTTGTTAAACTTATAGTCGTCAGCTGGCACAAGGAGAACATAATGAGTTTTATTAAAGAATTTCGCGAATTTGCGATGCGCGGGAACGTGGTTGATTTGGCAGTGGGTGTCATTATTGGTGCGGCATTCGGCAAGATTGTTTCATCATTAGTAGCGGACATCATCATGCCACCTTTAGGGCTGCTAATCGGGGGCATTGATTTCAAACAGTTCGCGTTCACGCTGCGTGAAGCCCAGGGTGATATCCCGGCAGTTGTAATGCACTACGGCGTGTTTATCCAGAACGTATTTGATTTCGTGATTGTGGCGTTTGCTATCTTTATGGCTATCAAGCTGATTAACCGGCTCAACCGTAAAAAAGAAGAGCCTGCAGCAGCGCCTGCACCAACGAAAGAAGAAGTGTTACTGAGTGAAATTCGCGATCTGTTAAAAGAGCAGAATAACCGCGTTTAATCAGCAGTTAAAAACAGGAAGGCCAGTGGTAAATAAGCGATTCGCTTGCTTGCCACTGGCCTCCCAGTTACCCCGTTTTGCATGTTTGTCTTTACGCAGATAACTCCCCTTTCCTTTTTTATTCTTTTCAACGCGCTGTCGAAAAAGCGGGTCGTGAAGTAAAGCCTCGATGGCATTATCTTTAATTTGTCCCTTCGTGTGCTGATAGCGGCTCATAATTTCTCCTGAGCATGGTTTATGACGACGGAAGTCTAGACCCGAGTAGATTAAAAATCAACATCCCCGAGTTTCTCCACTGGCTCCCTGTTCAAGGGCTTCCAGAATTGAACAATAAATACTGCTATGAGCCGTTCCGCAGCAGGCATCATTTAACCTTTGCAAAGAGCGCTGCATGGCTTGCAGTTCCAGAATACGGGCTTCAACTTCATCAAGCCGGGCTTGCACGATGCTTTTGGATTCCTGACAAGTGTGATGCTCAGGATCGATACGGATCGATAATAACTCGCGGATCGAATCGAGCGTGAAGCCAAGCTGTCGGGCGTAGCGTATGAATCTCAGACGTTGCAGATCGTTATCGGTATAAAGCCGAAAGCCGCCTTCCGTGCGTACCTCATGATCGATCATCTGCTGCTTTTCGTAATATCGGATAGTGTCCGGCGTTACGTTCGCGAGCTTTGCAAGTTCACCGATACGGTACATCGCTACTCCTCGTTTATCTTCTTCATCAATATTTCACCGTATTCCCCATGCAGGAATTCCGTGCTCATTCCTGCCTGGCGCAGCTTGAGCTCTATCAGAGCAAGCCTGCGGCTAAGTTCTTTATGTCGAGGATCGTCCTGACGGATCCCTTTTAGCAGATCGACAAGTTCAACAGCCTCTCTGCGCTGCTCAAGCTCGGGCGGGAGGCAGCCAGCATTTTTTAGCAAACGGTATCCAGCCCGGAGTTCAGGCGCAATATGCGAATCATCTTCAAGTTCAAGAGGTTCGCCGCTCCCGGGAAGATTGTCGAAATCGCCTTTATTTTGGGCATCGCGAATATGGCGTTCTGCCCATTGATCAAGCAACCACATCATCAGCTCCAGGGGATGAACAAAATTGATACAGGTATTGTAGAGAAGTGGGGATAATGCGGATATAAAAAAACCCGCCGAGGCGGGTTTTTTTACGTTACTGCAGATTACTCTGCAGCAGCTTCTGCTTTCTCTGAACGATCAACCAGCTCGATGTAAGCCATCGGCGCGTTGTCGCCTGCACGGAAACCACACTTCAGAATGCGAGTGTAACCACCGGCACGGCTCGCGAAACGCGGGCCCAGTTCGTTAAACAGTTTTGCCACGATCTCGTTATCACGAGTACGGGCGAATGCCAGACGACGATTAGCAACGCTGTCAGTCTTGGCAAGAGTAATCAGCGGCTCAACTACGCGACGCAGCTCTTTCGCTTTAGGCAGGGTCGTCTTGATGATTTCATGACGAACCAGTGAACCTGCCATGTTGCGGAACATAGCCTGGCGATGGCTGCTGTTGCGGTTCAGTTGACGACCACTCTTACGATGGCGCATGACCTTATCCTTCTCAGTAAAACCTTAACCTGTGATCCGGTTACTCGTCAGCAATGCTTGCCGGTGGCCAGTTTTCCAGGCGCATGCCCAGAGACAGACCACGTGAAGCCAGCACGTCTTTAATCTCGGTAAGAGATTTTTTACCCAGGTTCGGCGTTTTCAGCAACTCAACCTCGGTACGCTGTACCAGATCACCGATATAGTGGATAGCTTCTGCCTTGAGGCAGTTAGCAGAGCGGACAGTCAATTCGAGATCGTCAACAGGGCGCAGCAGGATCGGATCGAATTCTGGTTTCTCTTCTTTCACTTCTGGCTGACGTACATCACGTAAGTCAACGAAAGCTTCCAGTTGTTCTGCCAGGATGGTTGCCGCACGACGAATCGCCTCTTCAGGATCGATTGTGCCGTTGGTTTCCATTTCGATGACCAGCTTGTCCAGGTCGGTACGCTGTTCTACACGCGCTGCTTCAACATTGTAGGCAATACGCTCTACAGGGCTGTAGCATGCGTCGACCAGCAGACGGCCGATTGGGCGCTCATCTTCTTCCGAATGAATTCGGGCAGAAGCCGGCACATAACCACGACCGCGCTGAACTTTGATACGCATGCTAATAGCTGCGTTCTCATCGGTCAGGTGGCAGATCACGTGCTGCGGCTTGACGATTTCAACATCACCGTCGTGGGTGATGTCGGCTGCAGTCACAGGGCCAATGCCAGATTTATTCAGAGTAAGAATAACTTCATCTTTACCCTGAACTCTCACCGCCAGCCCTTTCAGGTTGAGCAGGATTTCAAGGATATCTTCCTGAACGCCTTCTTTGGTGCTGTACTCATGAAGTACACCATCAATCTCAACCTCGGTCACCGCGCAACCCGGCATCGATGAGAGCAGAATACGGCGCAGTGCGTTACCCAGAGTATGGCCAAAGCCACGCTCTAAAGGCTCAAGGGTCACCTTGGCGTGCGTCGAACTCACTTGCTCGATATCTACCAGGCGCGGTTTTAGAAACTCTGTCACAGAACCCTGCATTGTGTCCTCTCTTTGGTACTAAGCTTTACTTGGAGTAAAGCTCGACGATCAGGTGTTCGTTAATGTCCGCAGACAGATCAGAACGCTCAGGCTGACGCTTGAACGTACCTTCCATCTTGCCAGCATCAACTTCCAGCCAGGTTGGCTTTTCACGCTGCTCAGCCAGCTCCAGAGCGGCCTTCACGCGAGATTGCTTTTTCGCTTTCTCACGAATGCTAACAACGTCATTCGCTTTAACCTGATAAGAAGCGATGTTAACAACACGACCGTTTACCATGATTGCTTTGTGGCTAACCAGCTGACGTGATTCAGCACGAGTAGCGCCGAAGCCCATACGGTATACAACGTTGTCCAGACGACCTTCCAGCAGAGCCAGCAGGTTTTCACCTGTGTTGCCTTTCAGACGTGCTGCTTCTTTATAGTAGTTACGGAACTGACGCTCCAGCACACCGTACATACGGCGAACTTTTTGCTTTTCACGCAACTGCACACCATAGTCAGACAGACGCGGTTTACGCGCACCGTGCTGGCCAGGAGCTTGTTCAATTTTACACTTGGTATCGATCGCGCGAACGCCAGACTTAAGGAATAAGTCGGTGCCCTCACGACGGCTCAGCTTGAGCTTAGGACCCAAATATCTTGCCATTTTCTATCTCCAACTAACCTAAAAAACGAGCGTTATACGCGACGTTTTTTCGGCGGACGACAACCGTTATGAGGGATCGGAGTCACATCAGTAATATTCGTGATGCGGAAACCAGCGGCGTTCAGAGCGCGAACAGTAGATTCACGACCCGGACCCGGACCTTTAACCATAACTTCCAGATTCTTGATGCCGTATTCTTTTACGGCTTCAGCGCAACGCTCTGCTGCAACCTGAGCTGCGAACGGAGTGGATTTGCGAGAACCACGGAAACCGGAACCACCGGCTGTTGCCCAACCCAATGCGTTACCCTGACGATCAGTAATAGTAACGATGGTGTTGTTGAAAGAAGCATGGATATGAGCCACGCCGTCAGAGACTTGTTTTCTTACACGTTTACGTGCACGAACTGGTGCCTTTGCCATTATTCAATCACCCCGATTATTTCTTGATCGGTTTGCGCGGACCCTTACGGGTACGTGCGTTGGTCTTAGTACGCTGACCGCGCACTGGCAGACCACGACGATGACGCAAACCGCGATAGCAACCAAGATCCATCAGGCGCTTGATGCTCATGCTGATTTCACGGCGCAGATCACCTTCAACGACAAATTTGGCAACTTCGTCACGCAGCGTGTCGATTTGTCCTTCAGACAGCTCACTGATCTTAACATCTTCAGCGATACCCGCTGCAGCCAGGATGGCTTTAGAACGGGTCTTGCCGATGCCGTAGATCGAAGTTAATGCGATCACAGCATGTTTCTGATCAGGAATGTTAATGCCTGCTATACGGGCCACTATGCACTCCTACTATTTAATATGTACGCACCATGCTGAAAAGCCCGTTTTCAGGATACTCAAATGGAAACGTACAGACATACAAAAGATTGGCTGGCTAATCTAGCCAGCTCAACCCAACTTTGCAAGAAAAATATGCGAAATAATCAGCCTTGGCGCTGTTTATGCTTCGGCTCGGCACTGCAAATCACACGGATGACACCATCACGCTTAACGATTTTGCAGTTACGGCATAATTTCTTGACGGAAGCACGAACTTTCATTTTTACTCTCCGTAACTTCTCAGGCGACCAATTAGCGGCCGTAGCCTTTCAGGTTCGCCTTCTTCAATGCAGACTCATACTGACTGGACATCATCAGAGTTTGCACTTGAGCCATAAAGTCCATAATCACGACAACAACGATAAGCAGTGAGGTCCCACCGAAGTAGAACGGTACTTTCATTGCATCACGCATGAACTCCGGGATCAGGCAGATAAAAGTAATATAAAGCGCACCAACCAAAGTCAGGCGGGTCATTACTTTATCGATATACTTCGCCGTTTGCTCTCCCGGACGAATTCCTGGTACAAATGCACCGGACTTCTTCAGGTTATCTGCTGTTTCACGCGGGTTGAAGACCAACGCCGTGTAGAAGAAACAGAAGAAGATGATCGCAGACGCATAGAGTAACACATAAAGTGGTTGCCCAGGCTGCAAATACAGCGAAATTGTTGTCAGCCAGTTCCAACCAGTACCGCCCCCGAACCATGACGCGATGGTTGCCGGGAACAGAATAATACTGGAAGCGAAGATAGCCGGGATAACCCCCGCCATATTCACTTTCAGCGGTAAATGTGTGCTCTGTGCAGCATAGACACGACGACCCTGCTGACGCTTAGCGTAGTTCACCACAATGCGGCGTTGACCACGTTCAACGAAGACAACAAAGAACGTCACTGCAAATACTAATACTGCAACCAACAGCAACAGGAGGAAGTGCAGGTCGCCTTGACGCGCTTGCTCGATAGTATGGGCGATGGCCGGCGGGAGTCCCGCAACGATACCGGCGAAGATAATGATTGAGATACCGTTACCGATACCACGCTCAGTAATCTGTTCGCCGAGCCACATCAGGAACATCGTCCCTGTGACCAGACTAACAACAGCGGTGAAATAGAATGCAAAGCCTGGGTTTAATACCAGGCCCTGCATACCAGGCATATTCGGCAGACCGGTAGCAATACCGATCGACTGGAATATTGCCAGCACCAGAGTACCGTAACGGGTGTACTGACTAATCTTACGACGTCCAGACTCCCCTTCTTTCTTCAGCTCTGCCAGGGCCGGATGAACGACCGTCAGCAGCTGGATAATAATCGATGCCGAAATGTACGGCATAATACCCAGAGCAAAGATAGAAGCACGGCTGAGAGCACCACCAGAGAACATGTTGAACATTTCAATGATGGTGCCTCGCTGTTGCTCAAGCAGTTTGGCAAGTACAGCGGCATCGATACCAGGGATCGGAATAAAAGAGCCAATACGGAACACAATCAGCGCGCCGATAACAAACAGCAGTCTGCGTTTCAGCTCGCCAAATCCACCTTTGGCACTTTGAAAATCTAATCCCGGTTGCTTAGCCATCTGCTACTTATTCCTCAATTTTACCGCCAGCAGCTTCGATAGCAGCACGAGCACCTTTAGTAACACGCAGGCCACGAACAGTTACCGGAGTAGAAACTTCACCAGACAGGATCACTTTCGCGAACTCGATCTGAATACCGATAATGTTAGCCGCTTTCAGCGTGTTCAGGTCTACAACGCCGCCTTCAACTTTCGCCAGGTCAGACAGACGGATTTCCGCTGTGATCGCTGCTTTGCGAGAGGTGAAGCCGAACTTCGGCAGACGACGGTACAGTGGCATCTGGCCACCCTCGAAACCGCGACGTACGCCACCGCCAGAACGAGAGTTCTGACCTTTGTGACCACGACCACCGGTTTTGCCGAGGCCAGAACCGATACCACGACCCAGGCGTTTACCCGCCTTTTTAGAGCCTTCGGCCGGAGACAGAGTATTTAAACGCATCTCTTACTCCTCAACTTTAACCATGAAGTAAACCGCGTTGACCATACCACGAACAGCAGGAGTATCCTCGCGCTCAACGGTATGACCAATACGACGCAGACCCAGGCCAAGCAGCGTTGCCTTGTGTTTCGGCAGACGACCGATTGCACTGCGGGTTTGAGTGATTTTAATAGTCTTTGCCATGGTCAATTACCCCAGAATTTCTTCAACGGATTTACCACGCTTGGCAGCGACCATTTCTGGAGAATTCATATTTTCCAGGCCATCAATAGTTGCACGAACCACGTTGATCGGGTTGGTGGAACCATATGCTTTAGCCAGAACGTTATGAACTCCAGCAACTTCCAGAACGGCGCGCATTGCACCACCGGCGATGATACCGGTACCTTCTGAAGCTGGCTGCATGAATACACGAGAACCCGTGTGAACACCTTTTACTGGGTGCTGCAGGGTGCCGTTGTTCAGCGCGACGTTAATCATATTGCGACGGGCTTTTTCCATCGCTTTCTGGATCGCTGCTGGAACTTCACGCGCTTTACCGTAACCAAAACCAACGCGACCGTTACCATCGCCTACTACAGTCAGAGCTGTGAAGGAGAAAATACGACCACCTTTAACGGTTTTAGATACGCGGTTTACCGCGATCAGCTTTTCCTGCAGTTCGCCAGCCTGTTTTTCGATGTGAGCCATCTTACACCTCTACCTTAGAACTGAAGGCCAGCTTCACGGGCAGCATCTGCCAGTGCCTGGACACGACCATGATATTGGAACCCGGAACGGTCAAAGGAAACATTGCTGATGCCTTTTTCCAGAGCGCGTTCTGCAACAGCTTTACCTACAGCTGCAGCGGCGTCTTTGTTACCGGTGTACTTCAATTGTTCTGAGATAGCTTTTTCTACAGTAGAAGCAGCTACCAGAACTTCAGAACCGTTCGGTGCAATTACCTGTGCGTAAATATGACGCGGGGTACGATGTACCACCAGGCGAGTTGCACCCAGCTCTTTGAGCTTGCGGCGTGCGCGGGTCGCACGACGGATACGAGCAGATTTCTTATCCATAGTGTTACCTTACTTCTTCTTAGCCTCTTTGGTACGCACGACTTCGTCGGCGTAACGAACACCCTTGCCTTTGTAAGGCTCAGGACGACGGTAGGCGCGCAGATCTGCTGCAACCTGACCGATCAGCTGTTTATCAGCGCCTTTCAGCACGATTTCAGTTTGAGTCGGACATTCTGCAGTGATACCGGCCGGCAGCGGATGCTCAACAGGGTGTGAGAAGCCCAGAGACAGGCCTACTGCATTCCCTTTGATAGCTGCACGATAACCTACACCAACCAGCTGAAGCTTTTTAGTGAAGCCTTCGGTAACACCAACAACCATTGAGTTCAGCAGGGCACGCGCGGTACCAGCCTGAGCCCATCCATCCACGAAACCATCACGTGGACCGAAGGTCAGAGCGTTATCTGCATGTTTAACTTCAACAGCTTTGTTGAGGGTACGAGTCAGCTCGCCGTTTTTACCTTTGATCGTAATAACCTGACCGTCGATTTTTACATCAACGCCGGCAGGAATAACGACCGGTGCTTTAGCAACACGAGACATTCTTTCCTCCGATTAGGCTACGTAGCAGATAATTTCGCCACCAAGACCAGCCTGGCGCGCTGCACGATCAGTCATAACACCTTTAGAGGTAGAAACAACTGCGATACCAAGGCCAGCCATAACTTTTGGCAGCTCATCTTTTTTCTTATAGATGCGCAGACCTGGGCGGCTGACACGCTGAATGCTTTCTACAACAGCTTTACCCTGGAAATACTTGAGAGTAAGTTCCAGTTCCGGCTTGGTGTCGCCTTCAACTTTAAAATCTTCGATAAAACCTTCTTCCTTCAGCACGTTGGCAATTGCCACTTTCAGCTTGGCGGAAGGCATGGTGACCGCAACTTTGTTCGCGGCCTGACCGTTACGGATACGGGTCAGCATATCCGCGATCGGATCTTGCATGCTCATCTGTCTTTACTCCCGTGATTCAATTGGTAATTACCAGCTAGCCTTTTTCAAGCCTGGCACTTCACCGCGCATGGCGGCTTCACGCAGTTTGATACGGCTCAACCCAAACTTGCCCACATAACCATGTGGACGACCTGTTTGACGACAGCGGTTACGCTGACGAGACGGGCTGGAATCACGCGGCAGAGACTGCAGCTTGAGAACCGCATTCCAACGATCTTCGTCGGAAGCGTTCACATCAGAAATGATCGCTTTCAGTTCAGCGCGTTTAGCGAAGAATTTATCAGCTAAAGCTACGCGCTTTACTTCGCGTGCTTTCATTGATTGCTTAGCCATTCAGTAACCCTACCTTACTTGCGGAACGGGAAGTCAAAGGCAGCCAGCAGAGCACGGCCTTCTTCGTCAGATTTCGCAGTAGTGGTAATGGTAATATCCAAACCACGCACGCGGTCGACTTTATCGTAGTCGATTTCTGGGAAGATGATCTGCTCACGGACACCCATGCTGTAGTTACCACGACCGTCGAAAGACTTAGCGGACAGGCCACGGAAGTCACGGATACGTGGAACAGCAATAGTGATCAGGCGCTCAAAGAACTCCCACATGCGTTCGCCACGCAGAGTTACTTTACAGCCGATCGGATAGCCCTGACGGATTTTGAAGCCTGCAACAGATTTGCGTGCTTTGGTGATCAGCGGTTTTTGACCGGAGATTGCTGTCAGATCAGCTGCTGCGTTATCCAGCAGTTTCTTGTCAGCGATCGCTTCACCAACACCCATGTTCAGGGTGATCTTCTCGACCCGAGGGACTTGCATGACAGAATTGTAGTTAAACTCGGTCATGAGTTTCTTAACTACTTCGTCTTTGTAGTAATCATGCAGTTTCGCCATCGTACTACTCCAAATTACTTGATAGTTTCGCTGTTAGACTTGAAGAAACGGACTTTTTTGCCGTCTTCGAATCTAAAGCCTACACGGTCAGCCTTACCGGTAGCCGCATTGAAGATTGCAACGTTAGAAACCTGAATAGCAGCTTCTTTTTCAACGATGCCGCCTGGTTGGTTCAGGGCCGGAACCGGCTTCTGATGTTTCTTAACCAGGTTGATACCTTCAACGACAAGTTTGCCGGAAGACAGAACATTTTTTACTTTACCGCGTTTACCTTTATCTTTACCGGTTAACACGATAACTTCGTCATCACGACGGATTTTCGCTGCCATGATTCGCTCCTTAGAGTACTTCTGGTGCCAGAGAGATAATTTTCATGAACTTCTCAGTACGAAGTTCACGAGTTACCGGCCCAAAGATACGCGTGCCGATAGGCTGCTCGCTGTTATTGTTTAAAATAACGCATGCATTACCATCGAAGCGAATGACAGAACCGTCAGGGCGACGAACACCCTTCTTGGTGCGCACCACTACCGCCTTCAGCACATCACCTTTTTTGACCTTACCACGTGGAATTGCTTCCTTGATGGTGATCTTGATGATGTCGCCTACGCCTGCGTAGCGACGGTGCGAGCCACCCAGAACCTTGATACACATTACGCGACGTGCACCGGAGTTGTCGGCGACGTTCAGCATAGTCTGTTCTTGGATCATTTTAGTGCTCCGCTAATGTCAACTACTACCTGAGACTCTAAAATCAGAGCCGTTAAAAAGCCCCATATCGAGGGCGCGGCATTATAACACCGCTTCTGCAATATGGGTAGAAAAAATAAACGGCTCATCGCTGAGCCGTTTATTCGTATTGAGAAGGCGTACTGTATTACAGAACCGCTTTCTCTACAACGCGAACCAGCGTCCAGGACTTAGTCTTGGACAGTGGACGGCATTCACGGATTTCAACCTTGTCGCCGATACCACATTCGTTGTTCTCGTCATGTACGTGCAGTTTGGTCGTACGCTTGATGAATTTACCGTAGATCGGGTGTTTCACAATACGTTCGATAGCTACAACAATGGATTTCTCCATTTTGTCGCTAACAACACGACCTTGCAGAGTACGGATTTTATCGGTCATTACGCACCCGCCTTCTGAGTCAGTAAAGTCTTAACGCGTGCAACATTGCGACGCACTTGCTTCAGCAGGTGAGTCTGTTGCAGCTGGCCACTTGCAGCCTGCATGCGCAGGTTGAACTGCTCACGCAGCAGGTTCAGCAGCTCAGCGTTCAGCTCTTCAACGCTTTTTTCACGCAGCTCTTTTGCTTTCATTACATCACCGTCTTAGTTACAAAGGTGGTTTTGATAGGCAGTTTCGCTGCTGCCAGGCCGAAGGCTTCACGGGCCAGCTCTTCCGGAACACCGTCCATTTCATAAAGGACTTTGCCCGGTTGGATCAAGGCAACCCAGTACTCCACGTTACCTTTACCTTTACCCATACGAACTTCCAGTGGCTTCTCGGTGATCGGTTTGTCCGGGAATACACGGATCCAGATCTTACCTTGACGCTTAACTGCACGGGTCATTGCACGACGTGCTGCTTCGATCTGACGTGCAGTCAGACGACCACGGCCAACAGCTTTCAGACCGAAAGTGCCGAAGCTAACATCCGTACCCTGCGCCAGACCACGGTTGCGGCCTTTGTGCACTTTACGGAATTTTGTACGCTTTGGTTGTAACATCAGCGACGCTCCTTATTTACGGCCTTTACGCTGCTGCTTTTTAGGTTGAGCAGCCGGTTTTTCCGGTTGTTCAACAGCAGCCATACCACCCAGGATCTCACCTTTGAAGATCCATACCTTAACGCCGATTACACCGTAAGTGGTGTGCGCTTCAGAGGTGTTGTAGTCGATGTCAGCACGCAGAGTGTGCAGCGGTACGCGACCTTCACGGTACCATTCGGTACGTGCGATTTCCGCGCCGCCCAGACGGCCGCTAACTTCAACTTTGATACCTTTAGCGCCCAGACGCATTGCGTTCTGTACAGCACGCTTCATAGCACGACGGAACATAACACGACGTTCCAGCTGAGAAGTGATGCTGTCAGCAACCAATTTAGCGTCCAGTTCAGGCTTACGAACTTCAGCGATATTGATCTGTGCAGGAACGCCAGCGATATCCGCTACGACCTTGCGCAGTTTTTCTACGTCTTCGCCTTTCTTACCGATAACGATGCCAGGACGAGCAGTGTGAATAGTCACACGGATGCTCTTCGCTGGACGCTCGATAACGATACGAGATACAGACGCTTTAGCCAGTTCCTTAGTCAGGTACTGACGTACTTTAAAATCGCTGTCCAGGTTGTCAGCGAATTCTTTGGTGTTCGCAAACCAGGTAGAGTTCCATGGTTTTACAATACCCAGGCGAATACCATTAGGATGTACTTTCTGACCCATTGCTAGTCTCCAGAGTCTCAGCGATCGGACACAACCACAGTAATGTGGCTGGTGCGCTTCAGGATGCGATCTGCACGACCTTTCGCACGCGGCATAATGCGCTTCATGCTTGGGCCTTCATCTACGAAAATTTTCGCGACTTTCAGATCGTCGATGTCAGCGCCATCGTTGTGTTCAGCGTTAGCAATGGCAGATTCCAGTACTTTCTTGACCAATACCGCAGCTTTCTTGTTGGTATAGGTCAGGATGTCCAGGGCCTGCGACACTTTCTTACCGCGAATCAGGTCAGCAACAAGGCGAACCTTCTGTGCAGAAGAACGAGCATGGCGATGTTGAGCTAAAGTTTCCATCTCTTCCTCCTACCTTATTTCTTCTTCGCTTTTTTATCAGCAGCGTGGCCGCGATAAGTACGAGTCGGTGCGAATTCACCCAGTTTGTGACCAACCATTTCGTCGGTTACAAAGACTGGAACGTGCTGACGACCATTATGGACAGCGATGGTCAAACCGATCATGTTAGGAAAGATCGTTGAACGACGGGACCAAGTGCGCAGGGGCTTCTTGTCTCCGCTTTCCACCGCTTTCTCTACCTTCTTCAGCAAGTGCAGGTCAATAAAAGGACCTTTCTTGAGAGAACGTGGCATGGCTTATCCTCTAAAATTATTTGCTACGGCGACGTACGATAAATTTATCAGTACGCTTGTTGCTGCGGGTCTTCTTACCTTTGGTCTGAACGCCCCACGGAGTTACCGGGTGCTTACCAAAGTTACGACCTTCACCACCACCATGTGGGTGGTCGACTGGGTTCATCGCAGTACCGCGAACGGTAGGACGAACACCACGCCAGCGTGCAGCACCAGCTTTACCCAGAACGCGCAGCATATGCTCAGCATTGCCAACTTCGCCCAGAGTAGCGCGGCAGTCTGCTTCGACTTTACGCATTTCACCAGAACGCAGACGCAGGGTGACATAAGCACCGTCACGCGCAACGATCTGAACGTAAGTACCAGCGGAACGTGCCAGCTGACCGCCTTTACCTGGTTTCATTTCTACGTTATGAACGGTAGAACCAACCGGGATATTGCGCATCGGCAGGGTGTTGCCTGCTTTGATTGCAGCATCAACGCCAGACTGAATCTGGTCGCCAGCTTTCAGGCCTTTAGGGGCCAGGATGTAACGGCGTTCGCCGTCTTTGTACAGAACCAGCGCGATGTTCGCGGAACGGTTCGGATCGTACTCAAGACGTTCAACAACTGCTGGGATACCGTCTTTGTTGCGTTTGAAGTCAACAATACGATAAGCCTGCTTGTGGCCACCACCGATGTGACGAGTGGTGATACGGCCATTGTTGTTACGACCACCGGATTTGCTGTTTTTTTCCAGCAACGGAGCAAAAGGTTTGCCCTTGTGCAGCTCAGGGTTAACCACTTTAACTACGTGGCGACGACCCGGAGATGTCGGTTTACATTTAACAACTGCCATTGTATTACTCCTCCGACTTACTCAGCGCCGCCAACGAAGTCCAGGTTCTGGCCTTCTTTCAGGGTGACGTAAGCTTTTTTCCAGTCGCTACGACGACCGATACGCTGTCCGTGACGTTTAACTTTCCCTTTAACTACCAGGGTGTTAACGACTTCGACTTCGACTTCAAACAGTTTCTGCACAGCAGCTTTGATCTCTGCTTTGGTCGCGTCTTTAGCAACTTTGAGAACGATGGTGTTTGTTTTTTCCATCGCAGTAGACGCTTTTTCAGAAACGTGCGGTGCGCGAAGCACCTTCAGCAGACGTTCTTCACGAATCATGCCAGCATCTCCTCAACTTGCTTAACAGCATCAGCAGTCATTACGACTTTGTCGAAGGCGATCAGGCTAACCGGGTCGATACCAGTCGCATCGCGTACGTCAACCTTGTGCAGGTTACGTGCGGCCAGGAACAGGTTCTCGTCCAGCTCACCGGTGATGATCAGCACATCTTCCAGAGCCATGTCTTTCAGTTTCTGTGCCAGCAGCTTAGTTTTAGGCGCTTCAACAGAGAACTTCTCGACAACGATCAGACGATCCTGACGTACCAGTTCGGACAGGATGCTTTTCAGCGCGCCGCGGTACATCTTTTTGTTAACTTTTTGACTGTGGTCCTGTGGACGCGCAGCGAAGGTCACGCCACCTGAACGCCAGATCGGGCTCTTGATAGAACCTGAACGCGCACGGCCGGTACCTTTCTGGCGCCATGGCTTTTTGCCAGAACCAGTTACTTCAGCACGAGTCTTCTGAGCACGAGTACCCTGACGAGCACCAGCTGCATAAGCAACAACAACCTGGTGAACCAGCGCTTCGTTGAAATCACGACCGAAGGTAGTTTCGGAAACAGTCAGCGCGCTCTGCGCGTCTTTCAATACTAATTCCATTGCTATCCCCTTACGCCTTCACAGCTGGTTTAACGATCAGGTCGCTACCGGTTGCACCCGGGACCGCACCTTTAACCAGCAGCAGGTTGCGCTCAGCGTCAACACGTACTACGTCCAGGCTCTGAACGGTTACACGTTCGTTACCCAGCTGACCTGCCATTTTCTTGCCTTTGAACACTTTGCCCGGAGTCTGGTTCTGACCGATAGAACCCGGAACGCGGTGAGACAAGGAGTTACCGTGAGTAGCGTCCTGGGTACGGAAGTTCCAGCGCTTAACGGTACCAGCAAAACCTTTACCTTTAGAGGTACCGGTTACGTCAACTTTTTTAACGTCAGCAAACAGCTCAACGCTAATGTCCTGACCTACGGTGAACTCTTCGCCTTCAGCAAGACGGAATTCCCACAGACCACGGCCAGCTTCTACGCCAGCTTTAGCGAAGTGACCCGCTTCTGGTTTGGTTACACGGTTAGCTTTTTTAGCACCAGTGGTAACCTGAATAGCGCGGTAGCCATCGTTAGCCAGATCTTTAACCTGAGTAACGCGGTTTGCTTCAACTTCGATTACGGTTACTGGGATAGAAACGCCATCTTCAGTGAAGATGCGGGTCATACCCACTTTTTTACCGACTAAACCAATCATTGTTTCAACCTCTCAATCGCTCGATGACCTGATTAACCCAGGCTGATCTGCACGTCTACACCGGCAGCCAGATCCAGACGCATCAGAGCATCAACGGTTTTCTCAGTTGGCTCAACGATGTCAACCAGACGCTTGTGAGTGCGGATTTCGTACTGATCGCGCGCGTCTTTGTTGACGTGCGGGGAGATCAGAACGGTGAAGCGCTCTTTGCGGGTCGGCAGCGGGATCGGACCACGGACTTGCGCACCAGTGCGCTTAGCAGTCTCGACGATTTCCGCGGTTGATTGATCGATCAGACGATGATCAAACGCTTTAAGGCGGATACGGATTCTTTGGTTCTGCATGAGACCAGAGCTCCAATTATTTTATAAACGAAAATGATTACTCCTCAAACCCATTACGATTGATGGGAGAGTGTAACCGTTCTTACGTAGCCCCCCAATTGGGAGCATTGTTGAGTAACAAAATGAGCTACTCTGGTTCTGATTGAACCCGCCGTCAATTACGACAAGCCCGCGCATTATACGTAAATCAGAGAAAGACGCAAGTGCCGTTTAGAAATTAAGCGTCAAAGGCTCAGTATGCGTAGGACTGCGCAACTTTTTACGCCGTATATCCTTTCTGAATTTTTTTATTTGAAGCTGCTACGCAATTGCTGTTTTTGTGCGTTGCCGGACAGGCAGATTGTAACGAGTATGCGCTCAAAACCTTTTGAGGCCTTTTCCATGCTAACCACCCTCCCCTTCCTGATGATCTATTTTTCTCTGACGGCCCTACTCGTACGCGCTGATATTCGCGACGGTTTGCTGCCCGATAAATTTCTCTGCCCGCTGCTCTGGACGGGCCTGCTCTACCAGGTCTTTATCCATCCTGATTTTCTGCCGAGTGCCGTAATGGGGGCGGTGGCTGGATATCTTGGTTTTGCCTTGATTTACTGGGGCTATCGGCTTATCTGCCGGCGGGAAGGAATGGGATATGGCGATGTGAAGTATCTGGCAGGACTTGGTGCGTGGCATGGCTGGTGCATACTGCCTACGCTGGCGTTACTCGCCGCACTTATGGCGCTGCTTTGCATTCTTGTTTTTTCATTTCTCACCTCAGATAAAGGAGCATTAAAAAACCCACTGCCTTTTGGACCATTTCTGGCAGCAGCGGGTTTATGCGTTGGATGGGAAAATCTGATTAATTTTCCACTTTGATCTGAGACTGTAGGTAGTTCTGAAGGCCAATTTTGCTAATGAGATCCAGCTCGGTTTCCAGCCAGTCAATGTGGCCTTCTTCATCGGCAAGGATCTGGATCATCATATCGCGGCTCACATAGTCATGGACGCTGTCAGCATAAGCAATGGCTTCACGCAGATCTTTCGCACCTTCCAGCTCCAGCCGGAGGTCAGAACGCAGCATCTCTTCGACATCCTCACCGATGCCCAGCTTGCCGAGATCCTGCAGGTTTGGGATGCCTTCAAGGAATAAGATACGCTCGATGTATTTATCGGCGTGTTTCATCTCATCTATAGATTCATGGTACTCAACGTCATTCAGACGTGTCAGACCCCAGTTTTTAAACATTCTCGCGTGAAGAAAGTACTGGTTGATTGCGACAAGCTCATTTCCCAATAATTTATTGAGATAACTTATGATTTTAACATCACCTTTCATTATATAGTCCCTCCGCTTCCACTCATTGAAGCGTAGAACGGGCTACGGGGATGTCAAAAAAAAGATAGAGGCTTACGCGATCTCTTTGAATTCCGGGATCTGCATCAGTTCGTCCTGCATGATCTCACGCGCTGCGCGAACGCATTTACCGCATTGATTTCCCACCGGAACAAATTTGCGAAGCTGCTGGAAAGATTGTGGCTGAAACTGGCGAACGGCCTGACGAATTTTCTTGTCGCTTACACCATTACATAAACAAACGTACATAGAGACTCCCGTTCAAAATATGCGCAAAGTGTAAGTGAGAATGGTTATGATTACAATAGCACATACGCCAGGATACGGGCCGGGAGCGGTTAAAAAATGCGAAATTTTGTGACAAGGAAAGGTACAGAAAACAAAAAAGGACGCCGAAGCGTCCTTTTTTATTCAGGGATAATTAATTAGCCCAGAACTTTAGCAACAACGCCCGCGCCAACGGTACGGCCGCCTTCACGGATTGCGAAACGCAGACCGTCGTCCATC
>NZ_JADBRF010000033.1:0-25951 GCF_014930485.1 Enterobacter cloacae complex sp. P47BA
GAAAAGAGTACAGTAATATGGTCATGGAGGCATGACCATATTACTGGGGATCCCTCAGCCCACAGGGAGAGGGAGAAAGGCGTTACTTCTTCATCTGCGACAAAATCGTCCGGCATTGATTCGCCTCGCCTTCTGACGGCGAAATCAACGCCAGCAGCGCGGCGGCCGGGGTGACCAACGTCGCGAGGGCTGCGGCCACCGCGCCACGCGCAATCAGCGGCCCGGGCTTGACGCCCGCCTGCGGATTTTTGAAGGTCCCACGCACGTAAAGCGGCGAGCGCAGGGTAATAATACGAATCCCCTTACTTTCCGGATCGATGGTCAAATCCAGCTGTTCGGAGGCCATGCTGGCGGTACCGGTCACGTTAATCACCGCGTTTTCCGTGTCGAAGGCAAAAATCTGCGGACGCGCCACGCCGTTAACCAGATCCACATTCGCCGCCGCGCAGTTCACCCGCACCTCGTCATCGCCAAAGATTTGCCCGATGATAAAGTTACCGACGTTTAGCCCCAGGATCTCCATCAGGTTGCGGCTGACCAGACCGTCGTTCATTAGCAGTTTCAGGTTACCGTTGCCGCTGCCCAGCAGTGCCGCCACGGAATTCCCCACCCCGCGAATGTCCGCATCGCCGTTCATTTCACCGAGGGTTTTCTGCATCAGCTCCACGTTCGGCATCAGCTCTTTCAGCTTCAATCGACGCGCCTGGATCTCCGCCCGCCCCTGCATCGGCTTTTTATCGCCTTCCAGGTGAATGTTGGAGGAAATCGTCCCGCCCGCCATGCCAAACTTCAGCGGCTGCAGGCGCAGGTCGGCATTTTTCAGGATGATATGCGTCGAGAGATCGCTCAGCGGCAGCGTGCTGCCATGCTCAATCTTGCGCCCTTTGAAGCGCACATCCGCATCCATCACGTCCCACTTATCGGTTTCAAAGCGATCGTAAGGCAGCACTTTTCCCGCAGGCTGAACGTCCTTTTTAACCTCTTTTGACTTTGTCCCTTTGCCCGAATCCACGCCTATCAGCGGGCCAAGATCGGCCAGACGCAGCTGGCGGGATTCGACATCCCCTTCCAGTTTTGGCCGTGGTTTTCCGGTGGTGTAGGTCAGCGAGCCGTGAATATCGCTGTCGCCGATGCGGCCGTTGAAATCCCGGTAGTCAAAAACGGACGATTTTTCGGTATCAATTTTGGCAACCAAATGCCCGTCCGTTTCGAACGGCGGGGTATCCGGCAGCAGTACGCCGGTCAGTTCATACAGTTCGCCAAGCGAGTCACCGGCGAACTTGAGCTGCAGGTCGACGCCCCCCATGTTCATCGGATCGTTGACCGTCCCCACAAACGCCACGCGCGTATTCCCCGAGCGGAAATCCGCCTGCACCGGGAACGGCGTGCCTTCGCTCCGGAGCGCCAGCATGCCGCCGATTTTCCCTTTCCCGTTAAGCGGCTGGCCGTTGTAGCGCCCTTTTGCCGTCAGGCCGAAGACATAATCACCCGCTTTGGCGCTATCGCCTTTCGCTTTATTGCCCGTGACTTCGCTAAACGGCAGCGGTTTACCCAGCGGATCGACCAGGATCTCCACGTCTGCCTTGCTGACCTTATCGTCGATGGCGATCCGCCCGCGATCGAAAAGAATATTGTCCAGACGGAATGACCACGAAGAGGGCTGGGCATTCGGATCTTTTTCGCCGTCGCTGGCAAGGTTAAACGTCCAGTTATTGTTTTTTTCAGAGAGGCGGATCAGGCGCGCATCGGGCTGCTGGAGCTTGATCCACGGTAGATAGACGGTTTTGGTCAGGAGCGCCAGCGGCGCCAGCGTGGCTTCCACGCGCGGCAGATGCACCATGGTCACTTCGGGGATATCCGGCGGGTTGCCGAGAATAATGTCGTCGGCGTGGACGTGCGGCCAGGGGATCCAGCTTCGCCAGCCGCTCTCCTCTTTCTGACGCTCCCATACCACACCCAGATCGCCACGAATGGCGAAGGGACGGTTCAGCTCAGTTGAGACTTTCTGGTTGATGGTCGGCTTAAGGCGGTTCCAGTCAAACGTCGCGATAATGATGACGACGATCACGATCAACAACAAGAAAATCCCTGTAATCCAGGAAATGACCCTGGTTGTTTTTGTCATTGTTATCCCCTTTCCTGATGACCTGTCCTGTAAAACTATAGTCCAGACAAAGGGAAACGGGGTTATCAGAGGGTCGTTCTGGCGCTTTCGAGGAGATCCATCGGCACGGGGCGAGAGAGGAAATAGCCTTGCGCCGCCGCTGCGGGAGAGTTTTGCACATCACGCCACTCTTCCAGCGTTTCCACGCCTTCAACGATCACCCCCTGGCAATAGCGATTCATCAACTGCAATAACAGCGTAAACAGATTCCGCCCTTCCGGGGTCTGGCGCAGCATGATGAACAGATCGCGGGCCACCTTGATGTAGTCATAGCGCACTTCGCTGAGGGCCGAGAAGTTCGCCATACCGGTGCCAAAGTCATCCAGCCACAGCGGGCCAAATTCACACATTGACGCAAACGAGGAATCCTGCGGCAGGCGCACGTGCTCCACCAGCTCAAAGCGCAGCCACGGCAGGGTGGCGATCAGCTCCTGCAGCTTCGCGTTCTGACGCAGCGCCAGCAGAGTTGGGCCATCCACGTTCACCGAGGCGAGGATCGTATGCTGCTCGAAAAAGGCCTGTTTCGTCGCCAGCATACGGAGCTGCTCTTCCAGCACGTCCAGACGCTGGCGAACGGCAACTTCGGCAAAATAGCGATCCGGCGCGATGCGCTGAGTAGGGTTTGAGGGATGCGTAACGACGGTCAAAATCTCAATTGCCATCAGCCGACCGTCCGTTCGATAGATCGGCTGCCAGGTGTACGCGCGCTCACATTGCAGCCAGTAGCGATGCTCCTGCAAGTTCTCAATACTTGCCTCAGGCGTAGTGCTCAGCCGCTGGATAACCTGCTCTGACTTCATTTCAGATGTCCTGTTGTTGGGATAGCCTTTCTGGACTCGTCACAGGATTATCGGCGCGATAATTGAGAACTTTATGTTCAATTCACCGTGAAAATGAAATTAAGATGACAGAAATTTGCCGGAACACGCGCTGGCTCAAATAAAATAATGGAACACCGTTTTAATATAGTTGACCATCTAATTCACTCGGCGCACACTGCTGAAAATTCTTCTGTTCAGGTTCACGACTATGTCCAAAAAAATTGCCGTGATTGGCGAATGCATGATTGAGCTGTCACAAAAAGGCGCGGAAGTCAGCCGCGGATTTGGTGGCGATACGTTAAACACCTCGGTTTACATTGCCCGTCAGGTTGCGCCTGAGGCACTCACCGTGAACTACGTCACCGCCCTCGGCACGGACAGCTTCAGCCAGCAGATGCTGGAAGCCTGGCAAAGTGAGCATGTTGACACCTCGCTTATACAGCGTATGGAAAACCGCCTGCCTGGACTGTACTACATCGAAACTGACAGCACCGGCGAACGCACGTTTTATTACTGGCGTAACGAAGCCGCGGCCAAATTCTGGCTGGAGAGCGACGCCGCTGGGGCCATCTGCGAAGAGCTGGCGACGTTTGACTATCTCTATCTGAGCGGCATTAGCCTGGCGATTTTAAGCCCGACCAGCCGCGAAAAGCTGCTCTCGCTGCTGCGCGAATGCCGCGCCAACGGCGGGAAGGTGATTTTTGATAACAACTACCGCCCGCGCCTGTGGGCCAGCCGCGAAGAGACGCAGCAGGTTTATCAGCAGATGCTGCAGTGCACGGACATCGCCTTCCTGACGCTCGATGATGAAGACGCCCTGTGGGGTGAAAAGCCGGTTGAGGACGTGATTGCCCGCACGCACGCAGCAGGCGTGAGCGAAGTGGTGATTAAGCGCGGCGCGGAGTCGTGCCTGGTCGCGATTGCGGGTGAAGCGGTGATTGAGGTCCCTGCGGTGAAGCTGGACAAAGAGAAAGTGATTGATACCACCGCGGCGGGGGATTCCTTCAGCGCGGGCTACCTGGCGGTACGCCTGACGGGGGGAACGCCGGAAGCGTCGGCACAGCGTGGGCACCTGACGGCCAGCACCGTGATTCAGTATCGCGGGGCGATTATTCCGCGCGAGGCGATGCCTGTTTAGTTTCCCCTAACCCTCTCCCCAAAGGGGAGAGGGTCAGCGTGAGGGGGTTACTGCCCCTGCGGAATATCCGACGCGTCCTGGTGTAGATCATCAGCCGTTGCAGCCTGCGCCGGCTGCGACGCGGTGGCCATAATGGAATCCCAGGTCTTCTGAAGTTCCTTCATGTCATATTCCGGCTCGCCTTTCGGCTGCAGAAGGATCAACGCCATATCCTGCGACAACTGCTGACGTAAATCCTGATTCAGCATATTCACAGTCAGACCGTTCAGGAAGTCCTGACGCAGCTTCTGGTACTGCTCAGGCGCAATGTCGACAACCTGATTCTGCAGGGAGCGAATCCGCTGGCTGATCAGAATGTCGGTATCGGCGCGAGCGTAGGTGGCAAACAGTTTCTGCAGCTCCAGTTTTTTCTGGGCCAGCAGAGCGTTGAACTCCTCTTCAGAGAGCCCCTCTTTACGCACTTTTGCCAGCTCTTTCGCCACCACACCCAGGTTCGCATTCAGTTTATCGCCCGGCGATTCAACGTTAATGGCACATTGCGCACGCTGGAACAGCACGCGGCAGTCAAAGCCAAGGCCAATGTTCTTCACGTTGTTTTTGCTGAGCGTCTGCTGAACGTGCCAGAACAACGCTTCACGCGCCAGATCGGCACGCCAGTAGCGCAGCAGCGCCGCAGACTCGCGAATAGGCTGCCAGGCGTTATCCCACATCACGGAGAGCCTGTCCTGGCGCACGGTGTCCGTCATAATGCTGACAGGCTCGGCGCGCAGCGGAGAGAGCGTCGGGACAGGGGCTGGCGTTTCACGTTTGCCCTTCAGATCGCCAAACGCTTTGTTGATCTGCTCAACCACCGCGCGGCTATCCACATTGCCGACGACGATCAGCGTCATCGCGTCCGGGGTGTACCATTTCTGGTAGAACGATTTTACCTGTTCGACGTCCACCGGCTGCTTCAGCGGCTCTGCCGGATCGTGCCCCAGCAACGTTGAGCCTTTCAGACGGTAACGCCACCAGCCCTCTTTGGTATCCGCAGGCCAGGTCGCCACCATGTCGCCGTTGCTCAACGCATAGTTCACGGTGTCTGGCGTAATCGCCAGGTTGCCAGAGGCATCGGAGAGATAGGTAAGGGCTTCTTTAAGCAGGTCGTTACGGTTATTTGGCAGGCTCAGGTTAAACATGGTGTAGTCATAGGAGACCACAGCCGGAGGAAGGGGGCGTTTCGGATCGATGGCCTGTTGCCACAGCGAACGCACCTGTACTGCCTGCAAGCTGCCGCTCTGCGTGAGCGCCAGACGGGGAATAAAATGGCTAAAACCGGTTTGCTGAGTGCTTTCCGTAAGGGAGCCGGTATTTACGGACAGACGGATTTCAATACGATCGCTGGGACGCTGTGGAGTAGATAACACCTGCCACTGAAAACCGTTCGCTAGCGTGCCTTGTTGCCAGGCCGGGTCTGGCTGGAGCGCATCTGCCTGCACATAACTGGCTGCTGCCATCATCAGCAAACCGCCGGTTAAGAGTCGAATTTTTGTGCCCTGCATGTGAACCCCTGATCAACATTCCTGGTTAAAAAGAGTGTCTCGCGACGCGCTGCACTCTAAAAGATGACGATGAAAACACGTCGATTAGACCGCGCGTTCGGCAAAACGTCACGGTCCGAAGTGAAATATACCCAAAAAAAATCTTGTCGAATTATGACAGGTATGAACAGTTATTATGCGCAGGAGCCCGCATCCCGACAAGGGAATGCGGGCAATTGTGACAAGATTAGGAGGTTAAACCAGGATTTTTGCTATCAGACGCGCGATTATTCAGCGTATCGTTGAGCTTCTTGTGATCCAGCTCTTTCACCCACTTCGCGACCACCACCGTGGCCACGCCGTTACCCACCAGGTTGGTAAGGGCACGCGCCTCAGACATAAAGCGGTCAATACCAAGAATCAGTGCCAGACCCGCCACCGGCAGATGCCCCACCGCAGAAATGGTGGCCGCCAGCACGATAAAGCCGCTGCCCGTCACGCCCGCAGCCCCTTTAGACGAGAGCAAGAGCACCACCAGCAGGGTGATTTGATGGAAAATATCCATATGGCTGTTGGTCGCCTGGGCGATAAACACGGCCGCCATCGTCAGGTATATCGAGGTACCGTCAAGGTTGAAGGAGTACCCCGTCGGGATCACAAGGCCGACCACCGATTTACGGCACCCCAGCTTTTCCATCTTGTCGAGCATACGCGGCAGCGCCGATTCTGAAGAGGAGGTCCCCAGAACAATCAGCAGCTCTTCACGGATGTAGCGGATGAATTTGAAAATGCTGAAGCCTGTCGCACGGGCGATGGAGCCCAGCACCACCACCACGAAAAGAATACAGGTGATGTAGAAGCAGATGATCAGCTGACCCAGCTGCACCAGCGTGCCAACGCCATACTTGCCGATGGTGAAGGCCATCGCACCGAAGGCACCGATCGGCGCCAGGCGCATGATCATATTGATGATGCCAAAGATGACCTGCGAGAAGCTTTCAATCACGTTGAAGATAAGCTGGCCCTTGCTGCCCAGACGGTGCAGGGCGAAGCCAAACATCACGGCAAACAGCAGCACCTGCAGAATGTTTCCGCTGGCGAAGGCGCCGATGACGCTGCCAGGGATGACGTCCAGCAGGAAGGCGACCACGCCCTGATCCTTCGCCTGTTCGGCATAGACCGCAACCGCTTTGGCATCCAACGTAGAGGGATCAACGTTCATACCCGCGCCAGGCTGTACCACGTTGACGATGACCAGACCAATAATCAGCGCAAGGGTACTGACCACTTCAAAGTAGAGAAGCGCCACTGCACCGGTACGGCCCACCGCCTTCATGCTTTCCATGCCAGCGATGCCCGTTACCACCGTACAGAAGATCACCGGGGCGATGACCATTTTAATGAGCTTAACGAACGCGTCGCCAAGCGGTTTCATTTGCGCGCCCAGCTCAGGGTAATAGTGACCCAGCAGAATACCGATGGCGATGGCTGTCAGGACCTGGAAATAAAGACTTTTGAAGAGTGAGGTTTTCATAGGGTGTCCTTGGGAAGAAAAACCACAGGCTTTGTAAGGTTATGGTTAACCTGCGGCTCTAAAATAACACCCGTATAACAGGACAGAAATAAACCCGGTTCAAATTTGAAACACAAATGTTAAGAACTTTGAACTGGCTCGCACAAGCCAGCAACAAAATTACACTTTTGCGTTATGGTCAGCGCCAGAAAGGTATCGCTGCTCGAAGACATCCGGCGGCACCGCGGGGGCAAAAAGATAGCCCTGGCCGCTCTCGACGCCCGCCTCTGCCAGCCAGACGCGTTGCGCTTCGGTTTCAATCCCCTCGGCAATAAGGTGCACCTTGAGGCTGCGCGCCATCTGGACGATGGCCTGCACCATGCTGCTGTCCTCCGGCAGCCCGTCGACAAACGATTTATCGATTTTGAGCACGTCCACCGGCAGGGCTTTCATGTGCTGAAGCTGGCGCAGCCCGGCGTACCCCATACCAAAATCGTCCAGCGCGATGCGAATGCCGGCATTGCGCAGCGGCTTCAGGATGGCCACCGCGTCGTTAGGATCGTCAATGCGCCGGCTCTCCGTCACTTCCAGCGTCAGCGTATCAGGCTTGATCCGGTAGCGGTGGATCAGCTCCAGCATCTCGGAGACCATCGTCGGATGCATAAGCTGCAGGGCAGACAAGTTGACCGACAGCGGCAGCGTTACGCCGCGCTCCTGCCAGGCGGCAAGCTGGCGGCAGGACTCCTCCAGTACCCAATAGCCAACGGTGACCATCAGGCCGCAGGATTCGATGCGCTCAATCAGCCCCTCCGGCAGCTCCCAGGAGCCATCCGGCTGCTGCAGGCGGAGCAGCGCCTCGGCACTTTTCACTTCCCCCGTCTGTAAATTCACCTGCGGCTGTAGCCAGAGGGCGAACTGACGGTTATCCAGCGCGGTCAGGATATCGCTCTCTTCCGTCAGGCGCTGCTGCGCCTTTTCCATCTGCTCCGGGTCGAAGAACTGGATCTGATTTTTCCCTTTGCGCCGGGCGGTAAACGCCGCCGAGAATGCGCGGCGGTACAGCTGCTCCGCCGTTAAATCACCGTAGTACATGGCGATACCGATACTGGCGCTCGGACGAAGCTGGATGCCCTGCACGGGCAGCCGCTCATTTATGACAGTAAGTACTTGCTGACCTAATGTGATGGCGTGCCACGGCTCTTTCACGCCGTTGGCAATCACCACCAGGTCGTAACCGCTGACCTGGGTCAGCACCATGCGCGGGGCAAGGACAGACTTCACCTTTTCCACCAGCGTCAGCAGCAGCATTTCACGCTGGCTCTCCTTGAGCACGCCCGCCGTGTCCTGCAGGGTTTCACAGGCAATCACCATCAGCGCCGTGGTTTGCTGCCGCGCAACGGTCTGCTCCAGCATTGCCATCAGAAACGCTTTATTAGGTAGCTCCGACACCGGGAAGCGCGTGGCGCTGTTGTTTAGCTCATCCTGATGACGCTGGATGCGCTGCTGGTTGAGGTTGTAGCTGCGCACCAGCATACCGATCTCATCGTCTTGATGCAGACGCGGCAGCTCAAGCTGGTGCCCCAGTTGATCCTGCGGCGAAAGCCCATTCAGCTCGCGGGCGATACGGCGCAGCGGGTGAACAATGAGGCGGTTTATACACCACGTCAGCGCTACGCTGATGATCAGGGTCATAAGTAAGCAAGTGGTCACTAACGTAACCACCCAACTCATGACGAATTTATACATCCGGTACGAGTCCGCTTGCAGAACCAGGTAGGCCAGTGGCTGCGGATTGGCAGGACGTTCCAGCGAATAGAGAGGCAGAGAAATTTGCACCGGCAGCTCAAACAGGCGCATCACCATCATCGGGACGGGACGCTCCGGGATAAAACTCATCCGCAACGCCTGGAACTGGTTGGGTAAGACGACATCGGCGCGGCTAACGACGCCGGCAGGCTGAATGCGTTTTAAGATGGTTTCCGCTTCGGGAATGTCCCCTTTCAGGATCGAGGCGGAGAGCGGGCCGCGCACCGAGCGGGCGATACTTTCTAACTGCGAAGCCGTGTTATAGCGATTCTGCTGTACGGAATGAAACAGCAAAATTACGCAGAAGAGCAGTACAAACAGCATAGTGACGGCAGAGACCATCGCCATTTGTTTGATCGTTAAGGAACGGCTGACACGCAAAATGACTCTCCACAAAACTCGAAGCGCAGGGCTCGCCAGGGTGTAAACCTGGCGCGCCTGAGTATACCCGATTGCCGCGCTATTAAGAGAGACTTACAAATGGATTAAGGAAAATCCGATTACCAGTCCGCGTAAGGAATAAGCGGCTGCGGCGGTAAGTCCATATCGCCCTGCCAGCCTGCAGCAGAGTAGCGCACATAAATTAGCGCATGGCTTGGGGTGTAATCTTTCGCTTCCTGAATATCCACGCCCATGCCCACAAACCAGTTGGAGGTAACCCGGCGTTCGATAATTGCCCGCGCGGTATAACCCGTCCCGGAGGAGGAGCTGCCGGTTTCCATCGCGCCACGGTCGGTATAGCGGCCTGGCTCATCGGTCGGGATCAGGCTCTGGATCGGGTAACGCAGCTCGTCTTTGGTTTTGGAGTGGGACCAGGACACCGAGCCACCCAGCTCCCAGGACCAGTTTTCCGTACGCTTACGCCAGGTCACCGGCAGCGCGAAGGAGACATACTCCTGCGGGCTGTAGTAGCCGCCCTGACCGAGGGAATAGCCGCTCAGATCCTTATCGTAGTGCCAGAGCATATTGGAGACGCCGACCGTCAGGCGCTCGTTGTTTTTATTAATGAGCTTGTAGTAATAACCCGTCATCCAGCGGACGCGCCAGTTATCTTCCACATTTTTACCGGTCAGCGTTTCCGCGTTCAGGCTTGACCAGACGCCGTTCGCCTCGCCTTTGTCATAGCTGATGCTTACCCCGCCGCCGGTCGAGCGCACGCCGCCCCAGGTGGTGCCGGTATTGGTATCTTTTTGCCCGGCGAACGCCAGCAGAGAGCTGGAGATAGGCCGACGATGGGCGTTGACGGTATAGCCGATGGGGCCTAAATCGCTGCTGTAGCTGATACCGCCCACCACGTCGACGACGTCAAAGCCCATTGGCGTGGTACCAATATCCATCGCCCAGGTTTTATTCTGCCAGCCAACGGCGACGCTGGCGCCGCTGTCGCTCTGGCTGGTGTTGCCGCTACACGGCGTGTCGTAGCAGGTCCCCCACTTAGGGTCGTAAGTTCCGTTATTGTTATCAAAGGTGCCGGCGTCCATGTTGACCAGATCGCTTCTGAAGAACATGCGCCCGTCAGAGAGCGGGGCGTCCACCTGGAGCATGGTGGTATGCGCTTTCAGGTCGGAATAGCCGCCCGTGCCGCTGGAGCCCCAGTAGTCGTGCTGGAGCGTGACGTTAACATCCTGCTGACGGTACAAATCACCGGCGTCACTGCGCACGCCGCGCTTCAGCCAGTCATCTTTTTCATCGTTGCGCGTCAGACGGGTGAAACTGTCATTGTCCACCGGACGCGTCGTGGTGATGCCGGACGACACCATCGCATCTTTATACGTCTCCAGCGCCTGCTGCGGCTGGCCGTTTTGCGTCTGGAAGCGGGCAGCATCACGCAGCACCAGTGCGCTTTCCATGGAGGCGGGCTGTGATTTAGCCTGCGGAATGATTTTGCTGAAGGTCTGTTCTGCGGCAGCGGAATCGCCCAGACCTGCCTGCGCCATCGCGATCCGGCGCTGCATATTGAGCGACAGCGGCTGGCCGTTTTGCGCGGCGGGCAGTTTCGCGAGCTCTGCACGGGCGGCATCTTTGTTACCTTCCGCGCTGTAAATTTCGGTCAAACCGAGGATCGCGTCTTCGTTCTGCGGCTCACGCTGCAGGACGGCGCTGTACGTCGTTTTCGCCGCGTTCAGATCGCCACGCTGCTGCGCCCAGTCCGCCAGCGTGAGGTCGATGCGGGTGGAGGCAGGCTGCTGACGCAGAAGATTTTCCGCCTCCTGCTCTTTGCCGCTGTCGCGCAGGCGGTTGGCGGTTTCCAGCACCTGATTGCTTTGCAGACGGTCGGCAAGTTCCTGAATGTTGCCGTTCCACTGGCTGCGCGGCAGGGTATTCAGATGCGCCAGCGCGGCCCGGTCCTGATCGTTTCCGGACAGGTAGAGCCCGTTGGCATACACCTGCTCCGGGTCAGACGGTTTCTGGCTGGCAAGCTGGCGCATCAGGGTATCCGCCTGGCTGCGCTGGCCCGCGCTGTAGAGATCGCGCGAGAGACGATACGTTATCCAGACGTCACCGGGCGAGAGTGCCAGACGGCGACGCTGAATGTCTGCCGCCTGAGCGTATTTCCCCTGACTCTCCAGCTGTTCTGCCTGGGCGGAAAGCTGCTCGTTAGTCAGGCTACGCTCAATATCATCAATACTCCGGCGCTGGCTGGCGGAGAGAGACTGGATAAACTGCGAGGCTTTCTCCGGGGACTGCGCGCGGTAAACATTGGCAAGGCCGCGAACCGCATTGCTGTTGCTGCTGTCCATACGTAACGCCTGGCGGTAATAACGCTCCGCCGCGTCGTTATCTTTACGCGCGGCGGCGGCATCTCCCAGCCCCAGCAACGCATAGCTGTCGGTATTGTCGACGTTGCGCGCCTGCTGATAGTAACGCTCCGCCTGCGCCGGGTTATTCGCCTTCAGCGCCGCATCCCCCTGCTGGATCAGCAGCCAGTAGCGGTTAACCTTCAGCAAGCTGTCCCATTTCCCGCGGTTATCGCTCTGCGGATCAAGGGCAATCGCCTTTTCAAACTGTGCCACCGCGCGGGCGCGGTCGCCTTTCTGGGAATAGGCCTGCCCCAGAGCCCCCACCGCTTCACTGTCGGCATGGTTGGCGCTGACGGCTTTTTGCAGCTCCGCCACCGCCTTACTCCCCTGCCCGGCATCCACTGCCGCCAGCCCTTCCGCTTTCGCGCGGAACGCCGGGTCAGCGAGCTGCTTTTGCTGTGCCTCAAGCTGGGCGCGCGCCGCCGCGACGCTATCGCCGTCGCTGAAGACGGTCAGGTATTTTTGCAGCGCGGTGACGCTGGCGCTGCTGGCAGGCTGGTCTTTGATCTGCTCATACCACATGTCAGAGGCCTGGCCGCGGCCGCCGGTGGATTTAGCCATCTCCTGCAGCACCGCAAAGCCTTCATCACGGCGTCCGCTCTGGAACAGAAGCTGGGCCAGCGTCGTCTGGAGCTGGGTATTCCCGGGGCTGCTGCTGTTTATTTTTTTCAGTTGGTTGATGGCCGAAGCGCGACGGGCAGGATCTTTCGCCACCACATTCCAGTATTCCGTCGCCACGTCGCCGCCCGGCGGGTTGCCGTCAAAGAGCTTGTCATAGGCGGCAATCGCCTCCTGCGTGTGCCCTGTCGTAGCGAGTAAGCGCGCCTGTTGAAGCTGCTGGCGACCATCCGGGGTGGAAAGCAGCATGGTATTGCGTGAGGACTGGTACGCGCCGGAGTCAGGGGCGATCCCCTTCAGGCGGTCCAGCTCTTTTTGCGCTCCGGCGTTATCGCCCTGGCGCAGCAGGTAGCGAAAGCGGGCGGCAATGACGTCAGGGTTGTTCGGATCGATCAGCTCAAGACGGTAGAGCGACTGACGAACCAAATCCTCGCGATGGGTCGATTCGCCCAGCCGAACCTGCTCCAGCAGCTGTTTCTGCTGCGGAGAGTTAACGGCCTGCGCCAGCGGCATCAGTGCCAGCCCAAGCGATAGAGTGAGTAGATTTACTGTGAACTTGCGCATTCCTGGCCCCAATCCGGTATTAATTCACCCTTAGCGGTGAAGCGAAAACGATGCTGATCCCATCCCTGACCAAAAAGAGTCAATACATAGCTGTAGTAGGCATTGTTATCGGGAAAATGATCTGCCACGCGCTGGCGCTGAACCGCCTGGGCATCGCGCTGCTGTAAAAACGGCAGCATCGCGGCAGAGAACCCGACCGGGCCATTGCCGGTGTGTTTACCCGTCGCTACATCCACTTTCTCCGGCGGCACGCCCTGTTTGATTGTCTTTGCCGCCATCGGCTGGAAGCGCGTCAGCAGCCGGGCTTTTTGAGGATCTTTATCGCTCATCATGCCCACCCAAAGATAGACACGGATGGCGTCATAGCCCCCTTCCAGCGTTTTATCCTGCTGTAGCTGCCAGCCTTTGTTTTTCTGATACTGCACCCAGTTCGGCGAGAATCCCTTCGGCGCGCTTTCCAGCAGCAGCCGCAGATTGGTTTCACGCAGCGTGGTCCACGGGGCGCCGTAGCGGGTGAAATAGCTCGCTAACTGTGGAGGAAGGTAGCTGGGGTTAAAGCGCCAGGCGTTTTCTTCGGCAAAACCGACTTTACCGGGAAGCAGCATTGAGCCGAGCCCCGGCACTTTCACCACTTCCTCGCTGGCAATGCGTTTTAGGAGTGCCTTGCCCGTTTGGGTATAGTCCGGGTCTTTCCATAACCGGCCCGCTTCGAGCAGCGACCAGGCAATCCAGACATCGGCATCTGAGGCGGAGTTGGTATCAATCACCCCCCAGTTTTCTTTGTCTTTCTGTCCCCAGAGCCAGGCGGGCAGACGATCGTTGAGATTGCCGCTGGCGAGGTTATCGCGCGTCCACGTCAGCAGCTGGTCAAACGCCTTGCGATCGTTAGCGGCCAGGGCAAAGAACAACGCATAGCTTTGCCCTTCCGACGTTGTAATTTTGCGCGTGTCGCTCGGATCGATGACGCGCCCGCCCTCGCTGATGTAATCCTTTTTAAACTGCTCCCAGGCAGGCCAGGTACAGGCGGCGCGAAGAGGGATCGCCGCCAGCATCAACGCTGCGACTACACACCAGCGAAAGGCTTTCATCACGTCTTACTCATCCGGGTTAAGGCGACGACGGCTGATGATGCGCAGCAGACGCCACAGCACCCATGCCAGCAAGACCACGCTGACCGCAGCCAGGATGGCGAGCAGAACCGGATGGTTCGACAGCGCATACCACAGGCGCTCGAACCACGGCAGATGGCCGACGTAATACACATCACCCACGCGCAGGCTATTGACGCCGGACTCGCGGATCACCGACACAGAACCAAACATCGCGGCACGTTTGCCGCTGTCGTTCATCGCGGTATTCAGCAGTTCATAGCCGCGCGGGCTGTCCGCCAGCAGGGCTATCACGCTACGCTGATCGTTGTAAGGAGACTGGAAGCCCACCACCGCAGCCATCGCCCCCTGAGAGGTTACGGCCGTCTGCGCGCTGGCCTTACGGTCGTTCACGTCCGGCATAATGCTTGGGAACTCGGTCTGGCGAAGCGGCGTGTTAACCCACGACTCGGTGGCTTTCACCAGCAGATCGATACGTTTTTCATCCTTCAGCTTGTCCGGGATGGTGCCGATCACCATGATATCCGCATCTTTGTTCTGGATCTGACTGCCATCATCCGTCAACGTGACGTTAACTGCCGGTAATCCGGTTTGCGCGCCTACGGTTGCCATGGTGTCGAGCAGGGTCGTCACCTGACCTTCGTTTGGCGCTTTTGGCATCACCACAATGGATTCAGAGAGATCGGCCATGCGGCTGAACGGGAAGCCCGCGTTAGCAAAGGCACGCAGATCCGGCATCGCCAGGAAATGGTAGTACTTCGAGAAGTCGATGGTCGACTCATCGCCGATCACAACGTGGTTCTGTACCGGCTGGAAGGTGATGCAGTTATCCACCGAACCGCCAGGCATAGGGTTCATGTACTGGAAATCAAAACGCAGCTGGTTGATCGCGCCAAGCTTCAGCGCCGGAATAGAGACGTCCGTTTTTCCGTCCAGCAGCCCCTGCAGCACCGGCAGGCGCAGCATCAGACGGTTGGTGTCCTGGGTACTTTGCAGGCTGAACGATTGCAGGAACTGGTTGTTCAGGCTGATATCCATGCGCGAGCTGTCTTTCGTCGCCGGCGCGGTATAGCGGTAGTTGAGATTGATATCAATGCCGTTGGTGCGCAGCAGGTACAGATCCGGCGGCAGGTTCAGCGACAGGCTAATCGGCGATGGCTCAAGGCCGGAGGCCTGCAGCTGCTCTTCATAGGTTTTCAGTTCACCAAACGTCACGGCGCGGTCGGTACGCACCCAGTTTGGCGCGTCATAAGGTTTACGCGCCAGCAGCGGCTTAACTTCGTCCACCACCACGCTGTTGCCGCGGAAAAGGACGTTGCCCTGAGCAATCGCCTTCGCGGCCTGGACCAGATCTTTATCATCACGACCAAAGACCACCAGCAGCTTCACGTACGGGTTATCCGGGTGGCTTACCATCTCAATGGTTGGCGCTTTGACTTCCGGGTGGTCGCGCAGGAAGCCCGGACGCTTCGCGTTGGTTGCAAAGACAATCGCGTTCCTGTCCGGCATTTTGTCATACATCACCGGGAAGTTCTGACCGCGCCAGCCGGAGCGGGAGCCAAACCAGGAGGCCACAATGGTCGCCGCCAGCTGCTCGGTCACGTCAGGGGATGATGCAAACACCATCGGCAGCGTGAGCGGACGGTTATCACGCGGGTCGAAGAACGGAACCGGGAACGCCGACAGATCGTTTTTCAGCGCCAGCGGCTGGTAGGTCATCTGCAGCGAGGAGTTACGCCCGACGTCCAGCCACAGCGTGTTGCTGGCGGGGTTTTCGCAGACATCGCGGTAGTGACCAACAAACTCCAGACGGATACGGTTAAAGTCGGTGATGAACAGCGGGTTAATCGGCACCTGCGCCTGTGTTTTCTTACCCAGCTGCTCTTTGGTCACCGGCAGAACGTCCATCAGTTCATCGTTCAGGTAGACCTTCAGCTGAGACTGCGTCGGCAGCAGGGATGGCGACGGGGTGTATTCAAGGTTCAGTACCGCATTTGAAACAACCTCATCGCTGCGCATACCAAATTCAATGCTGCCGTTAGGGTTGACGCCGCGCAGCACCATGCTGCCCGGCGGCGGCGCAATTTGCGCGAAGGTCAGCTTCACGTCCCGCGACGGCACATTATCCGCGACAACGGGCGCGTTAGCCCCCCGCACGCCCGGCATCACCTGCCCGATGACCGGATTCTCGGCCGGCAGGGTGTTCCCCTCCGTTGGCTGGTTCGGAATGATGTTCTCTGTTTGACCGGGTGCCGCCGTAACAACCGGATCGGTTGCCTGCGCGACGACAGGGACCGTCGGCGCAGGCGTCGCCGCTGCGTTACCGGGTGCTGCGTTAGCCATTGTTGCGGGAAGTGCACTCACTCCCATTGCCACTGCACATAACCAGGAAAGTTTTGTTTTCATCGCGTTATCATCATTGTTGAGCCATAACCGGGTCCGCCTGCTTCGTCTCATCCCGCTCGGGACGACGAGGAATGAACGACACGACCCAGGAAACCAGCGAAGTAAGTGACCGGAAAATTAATTTCACCGACGACGGGGCAAATTCTGCAAGGTGACGATAGCCACGGAACCCCAGCTTCAGAATATCCAGCAGGCTTTCCAGAGGTTTATCTTCCGGGAAGCTGTCCTGCCAGAGAGCCCATGTATCCGCACGGGCAAACGTACACTGCACAAAATCAATGTGTTGCTTTTTGGTCAACGGCATCAGCTGCAGACCCACTTCACTGCCTGCCACACGCACAACCTGCGTCGGGAAGACATACTCCTGCTGACCGCGCTTAAGCAGCAGGTTAACCTTCTGCCCTTCCAGCACTTTCGCCTGGCCGTTGATTTTGATCCCCAGGCCACCGTCAGAGAAGTCGTGCACCGTACAGGAGAAGAGGTGACCATCTTCACGAGCGATCGCCGCAGGCATGCAGATTTCAACGCGATGCGCGCGACGAACCTGTTTACTCTCTACCGACACCGCCACCGCGCCGCCGAGGATAATCAGGTTGTAGAACACCCAGGCCATACTTACAAAGACGGTCAGGATTTCGTTTTCCGGGCCGTAGAAGTAGCGCCAGATACCGGCGATCACGCCGACAATATTCAGCAGCACGAGGAAGATATACGGGCGGGAGATCACCCAGTCGACGTACTCTTCTTCCACCAGACCGCCCTTCGCGGTGACGTTGAATTTCCCTTTGTGCGGGTTAATCAGCGCGACCATCGTCGGCGGCGCGATGTACCACGCCAGCACCGTTTCGTAGATTTCACTCCAGAAGGAGTGCCGGTATTTGCCCTGAATCTTCGAG
This sequence comes from Enterobacter cloacae complex sp. P47BA, assembly GCF_014930485.1. Classification (NCBI taxonomy): domain Bacteria; kingdom Pseudomonadati; phylum Pseudomonadota; class Gammaproteobacteria; order Enterobacterales; family Enterobacteriaceae; genus Enterobacter; species Enterobacter cloacae complex sp. P47BA. The sequence goes on from NZ_JADBRF010000033.1 coordinate 17,357, forward strand.
TTCGTCAGGCTCGCGTGGATCATGTGCGGCAGAACGAACAGCGCAATCATCAGCGCGGGGGCGTAAATGATATAGGCGTGAAGGAGCAGGAACGCCAGCGGCGCGGTCAGGAAGATCAGCCGCGGGATGCCGGACAAGAAGTGGAACATGGCGTTGACGTAGCAGAGACGTTGCGCCAGCTTGAGCCCTTTGCCTATCAGCGGGTTATCGAGGCGGAAAATCTGCACCATACCGCGCGCCCAGCGAATACGCTGACCGATGTGCGCCGAGAGTGATTCCGTCGCCAGACCGGCGGCCTGAGGAATACGCATGTAGGCAGAGGTATAGCCGCGGCGGTGCAGGCGCAGCGAGGTATGCGCATCTTCCGTTACCGTTTCAACGGCAATTCCGCCGATTTCATCCAGCGGCTTACGGCGGATAACCGCGCAGGAGCCGCAGAAGAAGGTGGCATCCCACATGTCGTTCCCGTCCTGCACCAGCCCATAGAACAGCGTGCCTTCGTTCGGGGTTTTGCGGAAGCGGCCAAGGTTACGTTCAAACGGGTCCGGCGAGAAGAAGTGGTGCGGCGTCTGCATCATCGCCAGCTCTTTCTCTTTCAGGAACCAGCCCATGGTCATCTGCAGGAACGAGCGCGTCGGCACGTGGTCACAGTCAAAAATCGAGACGAACTCCCCGGAAGCATACTTCAGGGCGTTGTTGATATTCCCGGCCTTCGCGTGCTCGTGAGTCGGGCGGGCGATGTACTCAACGCCGACCTCTTCCGCAAACTGGCGAAACGCCGGACGGTTGCCGTCATCCAGGATCCAGACTTTGAGCTTATCTTTCGGCCAGTCGATGCCCAGCGCGGCATAGATGGTGTTTTTCACCACGCTCAGGTCTTCGTTGTAGGTCGGGACGAAGAGATCGACGGTCGGCCACTGCGTGGTGTCTTTAGGCAGCGGAACCGGCTGGCGGTTGAGCGGCCAGATCACCTGGAAATAGCCTAGCACCAGCACAATCCACGCGTAGGTCTCAGCAAACAGCAGCACCAGACCGCACACCAGGCTGACCGGGTCGTCCCAGTTCAGCGTTGAGGTGTAACGCCACCAGATGTAGCGGCAGGAAACCGTCAGCGACAGCACAATCAGCATCAGCGCCGAGAAACGGCCCGGAATACGACGAACCAGCAACGCCACGCCCCACAGCAGGATCAGGAAGATGAACTGCGCCAGCGGGTTGAAAGGTTGCGTAATACAGACCAGCGCCAGAATGAGCGAGAACACGACAATCACGCCGAGAATAAAACGCCGCAAGCCTGGGTGGAGATGCCCAAGCTCTTTATGGTTATCCAGATGGCTGGTCTTATCGCTGACGCTAGCGGGCAGTTTATCCAGCCACTGGTGATAGCGTTCACGTAACTGCTGTACGCGGGAATAGCTGCGCCAGTGCGGCGTTATTTTCTCCGTTCGGGATGACGATATTGCCAGCCAGACGGCCTGAATAAGATAGCGCGCCGGGTCCAAAGGCCGTGGTCGGTCGGGGTTAATGTGTGGGTATAATTCGCCGTGACGCGCACGGATGCGCTGCCAGCGCGGGTGCTCGAGTGGAACGAACGTCCAGGCCAGAATCAGCCAGAAACAGCCGAGCGCGGCGCTGAATGCCGGAGCACCATGCCGGCGAAAGTGCCGGTAATGGTCGCTCAAACGCGAACTGACCGGCGGGATGAGAAGCCAGCTGGCGAGTCGACTCATACCGAACTCCCAGCAGGCTCCGCCTTGCTGGCGAAGTTCAGCAGACACCAGTTCGCCAGCGTCAGGATCTCTTCTGCTGCCAGCGAGTCGCTGCGGTATTCACCCAGCGGCTGCTTGGAGGCGAGGCATTCCGCCATCCCCTCATCCCGATGAATCACAATGGGAAGCAGGCGGCGCTGGCTTTGCAGCCACACCTGATAGAGATCGTCCTGGATTTGGCTACCGATACGTAAATCGTTAATCAGGAGATGTGCGTTCTGAGGCAGCCCTTGCTGATGCAGGCGAATATGGCAGTTCGCATCGACGTTCACCACGGAAAGTACATGATCGCACTGGGCGATGAGCTGCCGGGTCAGCGTCCCGGCGCCGTGCGGCAGATCCAGCAGGATCCACTGGTAGTGCCCCTTTTCTTTCAGGCTCTGCAGCGCAAGCGTAAACTGCGAAAACAGACGCTGATAGGCGGCTTCATTCTCGCGTTCTGTGGTGGTCAGTTGGCCAAAAGGCAGTAAATCCAGCTGGGAGGTATAGCGTAGCCCCGCATCCCGCCAGTCTTTGTCATCAAGCAGCGCGCGGGCCCAGCCCTCTTCGCGAGTGAAATCGACGTTGAACGACATACGCAGCAAATTATCGGCGCAGGCGTCAATCACCAGCACCGATTCACCTAAAAGCTGTAATGACCACGCCAGCGCCGCGGTAACAGATGTGGTACCCACACCGCCACGGACGCCCTGTAATCCGAGTATGGCCATCAATGGCTCCCTTAATGTTGATGGGCGAATTCAGCTAATAACGGCCAGCGTTTAATAGCAGCAGCCAACTGTTCCCGCTGGGAAATATCGGTGTAATCTATTTCAGGTAGAGAAAAGGCCTGCGCCAGCGCCAGAAAATCGTTTTGGAATGTGTAACCCAGAGTCGAGTCGACTGGGGTTGCAGGTTCGTTATTATCCATTCTTATTCCATCCCTTTGAGGAAAATCGCACGCTCGGAAGTTGCGGGGCATCCTGCCCTGACAAATTTCATTTACATGCTAAATCTGATGTTCTTTAATTTCAATGTTAGGTTTATTTCTACGCTTTCGCTAGTAAACTGAGATACAGGCAAATTAGACGAAAAGAGGGACATCGTGGACTCCATATTTTCTATTGGCATCCAGTCATTATGGGACGAATTGAGCCACATGCCAGTCGGTGGAGTCTGGTGGATTAATACGGATCGTAATGAAGACGCTATCAGCCTGGTAAACCAGACAATTGCCGCTCAGGATAAGGATTCCCGCGTGGCCGTCATTAGCATGGGCGAAGAGCCTAAGAAAATAATTACGCTCGAAAGCGACAGCGGCCCCCAGAAAGTACGTTTGTTTTCTATGTCAGCGGAAGCGGATAGTCTATACTTTTTGTCCCGCGACGTTCAGTGCTCTATAGATCCGGATCACTATTTAGTGATTCTTAAATGTGCAAATAACATACTGCAAAATATTCCTGCTGAAAAACTGCTGTCGTGGCTGGAAAAAATCAATAAATGGGCAAAGTTTCAAAATTGCACGCTATTGGTCGTCAACCCCGGCAGTAATAATGACAAGCTGTTCTCACTTTTGATGGGCGAATATCGCTCCCTGTTCGGACTGGCAAGTCTTCGTGACCAGGCAGGTAGCTATCTCTACGATATTGCCTTCTGGTGCAATGAAAAGGGCGTGAGCGCCAGGCAACAGCTGACTCTTAAACATATTGAGGGGAAATGGCACCTGGCACAGCAGGAAGAAACCGTGGTGCAGCCGCGCAGCGATGAAAAGCGCATCCTGAGCCATATTGCGGTTTTAGAGGGCGCGCCCGCGCTTTCGGAAAACTGGTCACTGTTTGAGTCTAACGAAGCGCTTTTTCATGAAGCCCGCACCACCCAGGCAGCCACCCTCGTTTTCTCGTTGATGCAGAATAATCAAATTGAAACGCTGGCGAGACAAATTCACACCCTGCGCCGCCAGCGCGGCAGCGCGTTAAAAATTGTGGTGCGCGAAAATAATACCAGCCTGCGCGCTACCGATGAGCGTCTGCTTCTGGGCTGCGGGGCAAATATGGTTATCCCCTGGAATGCGCCACTGTCACGCTGCCTGACGCTTATTGAAAGCGTTCAGGGTCAGCAGTTCAGCCGCCATGTACCGGAAGATATCTCCACGCTGCTCTCCATGACCCAGCCGATGAAGCTGCGTGGCTACCAGAAATGGGATACGTTCTGCGATGCCGTCGGCAACATGATGAGCAACACGTTACTTCCGGCGGACGGGAAAGGGGTTATGGTTGCCCTGCGGCCGGTCCCGGGCATTCGCGTTGAGCAGGCGCTCACCCTGTGTCGCCCGAACCGTACAGGGGACATCATGACCATTGGCGACAATCGCCTGGTGCTGTTTTTGTCGTTTTGCCGGGTCAACGATCTTGATACCGCGCTTAACCACATCTTCCCCCTGCCTACCGGGGATATTTTCTCGAACCGTATGATTTGGTTCGAAGATAATGCTATTAGCGCAGAGCTGGTGCAAATGCGCGCTCTCCAGCCTGAACAATGGGTTAAACCGCTCGCAATCACGAGCGATGTAAAACCGATCCTCAATGCCAGACATGACGGACATGTCTGGCGTCGGGTTCCGGAACCCCTTCGCTTATTAACTGAGAACGGGGAGAACGCACCATCATGAATATCAGCGATATCATCCAACTGGTCGTATTCTGCGCGCTTATCTTTTTCCCGCTTGGCTACTATGCACGCCATTCCATACGCCGTATCCGTGATACGGCCAGAGTGATGTTTGTAAAACCTCGCTATGTAAAACCAGCCGGAACACTGACACGGGCATCACACGTCAAGGCAGACCGTAAACATGACTAATTCTTCCTATACCGCTTCGTCACCCTCGCCGCTCTGGCAATACTGGCGCGGCCTTTCCGGCTGGAACTTCTACTTTCTGGTGAAGTTTGGCCTGCTTTGGGCAGGTTATCTGAATTTCCATCCCCTGCTTAACCTGGTGTTTATGGCCTTCCTGCTGATGCCTCTGCCGAACATCAGGCTGCATCGTTTACGCCATTGGGTGGCCATCCCCATCGGCTTTGCGCTGTTCTGGCACGATACCTGGCTGCCTGGTCCGGAAAGCATAATGAGCCAGGGATCGCAGGTCGCGGGCTTCAGCGCAGACTATATGCTTGACCTGGTTGAGCGTTTCATTAACTGGCAGATGATTGGCGCCGTCTTTGTCCTGCTGGTTGCCTGGCTGTTCCTGTCTCAGTGGATCCGCGTCACGGTGTTTGTCGTCGCCATTATGATCTGGCTTAACGTGCTGACGCTGGCGGGGCCAAGCTTTTCGCTGTGGCCTGCTGGCCAGCCGACGACAACGGTGACCACGACGGGAGGAAGCGCAGCGGCTACCGTTACAACGGCAGGCGATACGCCGGTGGTGGGCGATATTCCAACTCAGACCGCACCGCCGACCTCCACCAATCTTAATGCCTGGCTCTCCAGCTTCTATACCGCTGAAGATAAGCGACAGACGAAATTCCCGGATGCGCTGCCAGCCGATGCACAGCCGTTTGAGCTGCTGGTGATTAACATCTGTTCCCTCTCCTGGGCTGACGTGGATGCCGCCGGTTTGATGTCTCACCCGCTGTGGTCCCACTTTGACATCCAGTTTAAAGATTTTAACTCTGCCACCTCATACAGCGGCCCGGCGGCAATCCGCCTGCTGCGAGCAAGCTGCGGTCAGGAATCGCATAAAAACCTGTATCAACCCGCTGGCAACCAGTGTTATTTGTTCGATAATCTCGCGAAGCTGGGCTTTACGCAGCACCTGATGCTAGGGCATAACGGTCAGTTCGGTAACTTCCTGAAAGAGGTACGTGAACAGGGAGGCATGCAGGCGCCACTGATGGATCAAACCGGTCTTCCCGTTACGCTGCTGGGCTTCGATGGCTCGCCGGTTTATGACGATACCTCCGTGCTGCAGCGCTGGCTGCAGACCATCGAAAAAGACAGTAATCCGCGCAGTGCAACGTTCTATAACACCCTGCCGCTTCACGACGGTAACCACTTCCCGGGGGTGAGTAAAACGGCGGATTACAAAGTGCGGGCGCAGAAATTCTTCGACGAGCTGGACGCGTTCTTCACGGAGCTGGAAAAATCTGGCCGTAAAGTGATGGTGGTCGTGGTACCTGAGCACGGTGGCGCGCTGAAAGGCGACAGAATGCAGGTATCCGGTCTGCGCGATATCCCAAGCCCGTCCATTACCAACGTGCCTGCAGGCATTAAATTCTTTGGTATGAAGGCACCGCACCAGGGCGCACCAATTGAGATTACCCAGCCAAGCAGCTATCTGGCGATTTCAGAACTGGTTGCCCGCGCCGTTGACGGGAAGCTGTTTGTGGAAGATAGCGTGAACTGGGATCAGCTCACCAGCAACCTGCCGCAAACGGCAGAAGTCTCCGAGAACGCCAACGCGGTGGTGATTCAGTATCAGAACAAACCGTACGTTCGCCTGAACGGCGGAGACTGGGTACCGTATCCGCAGTAACTGATTTCCCCCTCTTCCCACAGGGGAGAGGGGATAGTCAGTGCGTCATTATTGCGCTGAAATCCACACCTGTATTTTCAGACTTGCCGAATCGTCGTCTTTAGAGGTGATTTCGGGCTCTCCGGAAGGCTGCCCCATCGTTAAATGCCAGGGTAGCGCAGACGGATTTTCGCATCGTTTACTCCATCCGGCTATTCGGCGCTTCGCAGGGAAATCTCACCGCCCACCCAGGGCTTGATCGCGCCATCCTGCTCCAGAAGCAGCGCGCCCTGTGCGTCAATACCGCGGGAAATGCCGTAAATCTCTTTATCACCAATCAGCAGCTTCACCGGACGGTTGATGAAGTTATCCAGCTTTTCCCAACGAGACAGGAACGGTGCCAGGCCTTCCTGTTCAAAAAGCGTGAGTGAACTGCGCAGCTCTTTAATCATGCGCACGGCAAGGGTGTTACGATCGATAACAATCCCCGCCTCCTGGAGATTAGTCCAGGCCTGATTCACCACATCATCCTGGACAGTACGCATCACCATATTGAGGCCCGCGCCAATAACAATTTGCGCCGCATCACCGGTTTTTCCCGTCAGTTCGACCAGAATACCGGCAAGTTTACGATCGTTAAGGTACAGATCGTTTGGCCACTTAACGCGGACCCGATCGGCACCCAGATCGTGCAGCACTTCCGCCATGACGATACCAATGACCAGACTCAGGCCAATGGCTGCGGCAGGCCCCTGCTCCAGACGCCAGTACATGGACAGATAGAGATTGGCGCCAAATGGCGAGAACCATTTGCGACCGCGACGGCCACGACCGGCCTGCTGGTATTCAGCAACACAGGCATCGCCGGATGAGAGTTCGCTCAGCCGATCCATAAGGTACTGGTTCGTCGAATCAATCACCGGCAGCACCGCAACGTTGCCGTGTTCAAGCTGGCTGCGGATGACATCTTCATTCAGCAATTGAATTGGCTCCGGCAGGCTGTAGCCTTTTCCCGGCACCGTGAACACATCGACGCCCCAGTCGCGAAGCGTCTGGATATGCTTGTTAATGCCGGCACGGCTCATGCCCAGCTGCTCGCCCAGCTGTTCGCCAGAGTGAAACTCCCCGTCAGCAAGGATGCTAATCAGGGTTAACGGAATGGTATTGTCCTTCACGTAATGGTCTCCACGGCATTCACTTCACCTGTGCGGCCAATGAAGCGGACTTCTGGCTCCAGCCAGACGTTAAACTTTTCGCCCACACGTTGACGAACATAATGCGCCAGCTGTACAACATCATCGCTGGTCGCATCGCGTTGATTAATCAGTACCAGAGCCTGCTGCTGGTGAACGGCAGCGCCACCTACGGACGTGCCTTTTAACTGGCATTGATCGATCAGCCAGCCAGCGGCCAGCTTCACGCTGCCATCTGCCTGAGGATAATGTGGCGCAGTGGGCCATCCTTCAAGAAAGGCTTTTGCATTTTCGCTGCTAATAACCGGATTTTTGAAGAAGCTTCCTGCATTTCCGTTTACTTTCGGATCGGGAAGTTTGGTCATTCGCATATGGCAAACTGAGTCAAATACATCGCGGGGAGTGACGGTTGCCGGATCGAGACGCGTTAAATCGCCATAGGTCAGCACCGGCTGCCAGTTCTTTGGCAGACGCAGGCCCACGGCGACAATCACGTAGCGATCCTGATATTCATGCTTGAAGATACTGTCACGATAGCCAAACCGACACTGTTCTGCCGTTAAGCGCTTAGCCGTTCCGGTCGCTAGTTCGATGCAGTCGACATATTCACAGACATGTTTCAGTTCGATGCCGTAGGCACCGATGTTTTGGATGGGTGACGATCCGGCGCAGCCTGGTATAAGCGCCAGGTTTTCCAGACCCGGCATCCCTTTTTCGAGGGTAAATTGCACCAACTGATGCCAGTTTTCTCCGGCCCCCACGTGCAGATGCCAGCTATCGGCATGCTCTTCCACACCAATGCCCATGATGCGGTTAACGATCACCGTTCCCGCGAAATCGTCGAGAAACAGGACATTGCTTCCTTCGCCCAGAATCAGTACGGGTTCGTTATTTTCTGTTGCGCTTTGCCATGCATCCAGCAGCTGCTGTGCAGTATCGGCACGTACAATTTGATTAGCATTACGTTGAATGCCAAAGGTATTCCAGGGCTTAAGGGAGTGGTTCATAGACGCTATCCTGATGCAAAAACGCAGGTAGTTTACCGTATAAGCAGGGCGTTGGGGGATCTGTTTGTGCAGCGCAGAAACGCAAAAAGGCCATCCTTTCGGATGGCCTCTTCACTTATTTGATGCCTGGCAGTTCC
>NZ_JADBRF010000034.1:0-22599 GCF_014930485.1 Enterobacter cloacae complex sp. P47BA
TGAAAAAGCTGGGAAAAGAGTACAGTAATATGGTCATGGAGGCATGACCATATTACTGGGGATCCCTCAGCCCACGGGGAGAGGGAACATGTTCACGCGATCTGCTTCCCTTCCATCAGTCGCTCCACCAGTGGCGTCATGATCAGCTCCATTGCCAGCCCCATTTTTCCACCGGGAACCACTAACGTATTCATGTGGGAAATAAACGAGCCCTGCAGCATCGCCAGCAGCCAGGGGTAATCAATGCCTTCAAGATTGCGGAAGTGGATCACCACAAAGCTCTCATCCAGCGACGGGATGCTTTTCGCCGCGAACGGATTGGAAGTGTCCACCGTCGGCACGCGCTGGAAGTTAATGTGGGTGCGGGAGAACTGCGGCGTGAGATAGTTGATGTAATCTTCCATGGAGCGCACCACCGAGTCCATTACCGCCTCGCGCGAATGGCCGCGCTCGCTCATGTCGCGCGTCAGCTTCTGGATCCACTCCAGGTTAACGATCGGCACCACCCCGACCAGCAGATCCACATGGCGCGCCACGTCGTGCTGAGGTGTGACAACGCCGCCGTGCAATCCTTCATAAAACAGCACGTCGGTGGGTTCCGGCAGCGGTTGCCAGGGGGTAAAGGTGCCCGGCACCTGGTTCCAGGGTACGGCTTCGTCATAGGTGTGCAGATACTTACGGGACTGCCCGGTACCGCTCTGACCGTATTCGCGGAAGGTTTGCTCCAGCAGGCCGAAATCATTGGCTTCCGGGCCAAAGTAGCTGATGTGTTTACCCAAATCGCGTGCCTTGCGGATCGCCATGTCCATCTCAGGCCGCGTATAGCGGTGAAAGCTGTCGCCTTCGACCTCCGCCGAACGGAGATTCAGCTGGGCGAAAATCTTGCGAAAAGCGAGGCTGGTGGTGGTGGTTCCCGCACCACTCGACCCCGTAACGGCAATAATGGGATGTCTGGCAGACATAGCAACTCCCTGACGGAAAAGGTTGGAAGATCAGCCGTGAAACGCGTTGCGGGGCATGATATTGACTGTCTCATGCAGTTCTGACCACACCAGCACCACGTCGCCGCTTTTCAGCTGGCGTTTTACATCGTTGACCTTTTGCTCAAGCGAACGCTCATGTTCACCATAATCGGTGCCTTCGCGCAAGACAAAGCTTTCAATCAGATTATCGAGCGTTTCGGGAGCCAGATCCTGCCAGGGAATAATCATTATTTACCGTCCAGATATGCCGTTAACCAGTCGGGAATTCGCGTCTCAAGCCACATTTTTGGCCGACGCAGCGTGCCGCCAACAAAGCCGACATGTCCGCCGAATTGGGTGAGCTGATACTCCACGTTGGCCGGCAGATGATCGGGCGCCGGGATCGAGTGATGATCCATAAACGGATCATCTTTGGCGTGGATAATCAGCGTGGGTTTCGTGATTTGATTCAGTAAAGGCATGGCGCTGCACTGACGGTAATAGTCAATCGCATCGGCAAAGCCGTGAATTTTCGAGGTGATCAAATCATCAAACTCGCGCAGGCGCTTCACGCGTTTGAGCTGTTGCAGCGTCACAGGCAGCGTATCCGGATAGGCCTTCAGCTTGCGCGCGGCGTTGGCTTTCAGCAGGTTGAGCAGGTAGCGCTGGTAGACCCGCGAAAACCCCTTTTCCATATGATAGCTGCACTGCTCCAGCATAAATGGCGCAGAGACAATGACCGCCGCATCCAGCGGTACGGCGTCGCTCTCCTTCGCCAGCAGGCAGGCCAGCATATTGCCGCCCAGCGAATACCCCACCGCTGCCGTTGGCGCCTCGCCGAAATTGTCTCTTAGCCAGCGCAGGAACCAGGTGCCGTCCTCGGTTTCACCCGAGTGATAAATACGTTTCTGACGATTAGGCTCGCCGCTGCATCCGCGAAAATGCATCACCACCCCAAGCCAGCCGCGGGCTTTCGCCGCCTCAATGAGACCGTGTGCGTAAGGGCTGTGCAGGCTGCCTTCCAGACCGTGAAACACCACCAGACGGGGTTTATGTCTGGCCCGATCCGGATCTTCGCTCCAGGCGAGATCTAAAAAGTCGCCGTCCGGCAAATCCAGGCGCTGCCAGTGCGGGGTGAACTGCACCTTGCGGCGGATCAGGCGCGGCAGCATGGTTTGCAGGTGGGGGTTAGCCACGCCGCGCATGGGCACGAACTCTGCGCTCTCTTCGGCTGCAATGTCGAAGTCTGATGGAATGATTTGGGTCATAAGGGCGATGCTGATTCTTGTCAGAAATTTACTATACCTTCCGAATTGTACCCCGTTTAGCCCGTTTTTCCGAAGCATGAACTGATCCCGATCACAAATCTTTACCTTGATTATTACTCTCAGGCTAATGATTCCTCTCTACGCTTAATTGATGCCTTTCTCGCCAGAGCGCAGACTTTACTCAACGTTAAGCAAATCAGAATGATGTGCTGAATCAGGAGGTTAATAATGTTATCTGGGCAAACACCCACCCGGCAATGGAACACCCGACGCAGTGAGAAAGCGCGTCGTCTGGCATCCGTACCGGTGCAGGGCAAGGTACTGCCAACCGGCGATCTTGTCGCCATGCTGGAAAAACTGATCGCCCCGGGCGACAAAGTCGTGCTGGAAGGCAACAACCAGAAGCAGGCGGATTTCCTTTCCCGTTCACTGGCGGAAGTAAACCCGCAAATCGTGCACGATCTGCATATGATCATGCCGAGCGTGGGCCGCAGCGAACATCTGGACATCTTTGAGAAAGGCATTGCCCGCAAGCTGGACTTCTCCTTCTCCGGGACGCAAAGCCTGCGTATCTCTCAGCTGCTGGAAGACGGTCAGCTCGAAATCGGTGCGATCCACACCTACATCGAACTCTACTCACGTTTATACGTCGACCTGTCGCCAAACGTGGCGCTGATTGCCGGTTTTAAAGCGGACCGCAAAGGCAACCTCTATACCGGTGCGAGTACCGAAGATACCCCGGCGCTGGTGGAAGCCGCCGCGTTCCACGACGGTATCGTCATCGCACAGGTAAACGAGCTGGTGGACGACGAGTGCGACCTGCCGCGCGTGGATATACCGGGCTCGTGGATTGACTACGTGGTGGTTGCCGACAAGCCGTTCTTTATCGAACCGCTCTTCACCCGCGATCCGCGCCTGATTAAACAGGAACATATCCTGATGGCGATGATGGCGATTAAAGGCATCTACGCTGAACACCAGGTGCAGTCCCTGAACCACGGGATTGGCTTTAACACCGCAGCGATCGAGCTGCTGCTGCCAACCTACGGCGAACAGCTCGGACTCAAAGGCAAAATCTGTAAACACTGGACGCTGAACCCGCATCCAACGCTGATCCCGGCCATCGAAAGCGGCTGGGTGGAGAGCGTCCACTGCTTCGGCGGCGAACTGGGGATGGAAGAGTACATCCGCGCCCGTCCGGACGTGTTCTTTACAGGTGCTGATGGCTCCATGCGTTCTAACCGCGCCTTCTGCCAGCTGGCAGGTCAGTACGCGGTCGATATGTTTATCGGCTCGACGCTACAGGTTGACGGCTACGCCAACTCTTCCACCGTGACCCGCGGTCGTCTTTCCGGCTTCGGCGGTGCGCCAAACATGGGCCACGATCCGCACGGTCGTCGCCATGCCACACCGGCCTGGCTGAACATGATCACCGAGCCTGACCCGATGCAGCGCGGTAAAAAGCTGGTTGTGCAGATGGTGGAAACCTTCCAGGCGGGCGTGAAGCCAACCTTCGTGGAGAAACTGGATGCCGTCGAGGTGGCCAAAGCCTCCGGTATGCCGCTGGCGCCGGTCATGATTTACGGCGATGACGTCACCCACGTGCTGACGGAAGAGGGGATTGCTTACCTCTACCGGGCGAAAGATCTGGAAGAGCGTCGCGCCATGGTCGCCGCCGTGGCGGGTATCACCGATATCGGTCTGGGCGTTGACGCCAAACGCGTGGCGGAACTGCGCCAGAGCGGAAAGGTTGTGTATCCGGAAGATATGGGTATTCGCCGCACCGACGCCACCCGCTCTCTGCTGGCTGCGGGCAGCGTGGCTGACCTCGTTGAGTGGTCCGGTGGCCTGTATAACCCACCTGCGAAATTCCGGAGCTGGTAATGAAACTTCTGCCCCAGCTCCAGGTTGAAGGCGGTGCCGAATGGCTGGCGCGAACCGCCACGCAGTGTCTGATTGACGAAGCACGTTTAAGCCCGAAGCCCGGTCTGGTGGACAGCCGGGGGAACGGCGCGCACCACGATTTATCGCTTGCGCTGATGGAGCGCTCCGCTCACAGCCTGACCCCCACGTTTCAGGCGCTGGCGCAGCAGAGCTGGCAGCGTCCGGCGGATATTGCCCTCAGGCAAACCGTTGGCCGCCTGGGTCGCGAAGGTGAACGGCAGATGATGGCCGCTACCGACGGCGTGAACACGCACCGTGGCGCGATCTGGGCGCTGGGGTTGCTGGTGAGCGCGGTGGCGATGCTCGGCGGCGATGCCCGGGCGCAGGTCGTCGCGAACACCGCCGCTCAGCTGGCGAAGCTGCCGGATGATGCGGCGCCGAAGGTGTTCAGCAAGGGGTTACGCGCCACGCATCGCTACCGCGTGCCGGGCGCACGTGAAGAGGCGCAGCAGGCGTTTCCGCACGTTATGCAGCGCGCGCTGCCGCAGCTTCGCCTCAGCCGTCTCAACGGCAGCAGCGAAACGCAGGCCAGACTCGACGCGCTGATGGCGATCATGACCTCGCTCACCGATACCTGCGTGCTGTCGCGCGCTGGCATGGAGGGGCTGGACGCCATGCAGAACGGCGCCCGTGCGGTGCTGAACGCCGGAGGATGCGCAGCGCTCGCGGGGCAGCAAGCGCTGGCGCGGTTAGACCGTCAGATGCTGTCGCTCAACGCCTCGCCGGGTGGAGCCGCAGACCTGCTTGCCGCCACGCTGTTTCTTGACCGCGTCGAAACGCCCTATTCAAAGCATTAAGAGGATGTTATGGAAAAAATCACATTGACCGTGCCCGCCAGCCGCGAAGTAAGCGGCAGGGCGCTGGCAGGGGTAGTCGGTTCCGGGGATATGGAGGCGCTTTTCACCGCCGAACCGGGCCAGACCTTAACCATTGATATCACCACTTCAGTAGACAACAGCCGTGGACGCTGGGAGGCATTGTTCAACCGCCTGCAAACCGTCAGCAGCCTGCCCGCAGGCAAGCTGACTATCCACGACTTCGGCGCGACGCCGGGCGTGGCGCGCATTCGTATCGAACAGGTCTTTGAAGGGGTGAACCATGCGTGATGACAGCAGCTTTATCGAATTAAAAGCGCGCCAGCGTGCGCAGGCGCTGCTGGATGACGGCAGCTACCGCGAACTGCTGGATCCGTTTGAAGGCATTATCTCTCCGTGGCTTGGGCCGCAGGGGATTGTTCCGCAGGCCGATGACGGCATGGTCGTCGCGAAAGGCACCATCAATGGCCGGCCTGCGGTGGTGGTGGCGATTGAAGGCACCTTCCAGGGCGGCAGCATGGGCGAAGTATCCGGTGCCAAAATGGCGGCGGCGCTGGAGCTGGCGGCGGAAGATAACCGCAACGGCATTCCGACTCAGGCGGTGCTGTGCCTCGAAACCGGCGGCGTACGTTTGCAGGAAGCCAACCTCGGCCTGGCGGCGATTGCCGATATCCACGCCGCGATCGTTGACCTGCGCCGCTATACCCCGGTCGTCGGGATTGTCGCCGGGACCGTGGGCTGCTTCGGCGGGATGTCTATCGCCGCGGCGCTGTGCAGCTACCTGATTGTGACCCGCGAAGCGCGACTCGGCCTCAACGGTCCGCAGGTTATCGAGCAGGAGGCGGGCATTGAAGAGTATGACTCCCGCGACCGTCCGTTTATCTGGAGCATGACCGGCGGCGAAGTGCGCTATGAAAGCGGACTGGTGGACGCGCTGGTGGGCGACGGCGTGAACGCGGTGAAAGCCGCGATGAACGAAGCCATTGCCAAAGGCGTACCGGCGAAACATCGCACCGATAACTACGACGATTACCTGAACCGTCTGACGAATTTCGACACCCGCAAACAGGCCGATGCCGAACAGATTAAAGCGCTTTTTGCCCGGGAGGTGAAATGATGAGTAATTCAAAAAGCCGTGGCGAGCTCTGGCTGGAAAATCTCGCCCCGAACGCCAAACATATCGAGGGGCTATGCCCATCCGTCCGGGCGGCAGACGGCGAGCTGAACGGCGAAACGGTGCGCTTTGTCGCCGTGGTGCCGGATGCCAACAACCACTTCCCGCGCGCGGCGAAAGGGGAAGTCGGTCTGCTGGAAGGCTGGTGGCTTGCGAAAGTGGTCAGTGAAACCGTCGCGGCGGATGCTGACAAACCCGTGAAGCGCCCGATTGTGGCGGTGATCGACGTCCCAAGCCAGGCCTATGGCCGACGCGAAGAGGCGTTTGGTATTCACCAGGCGCTGGCCGGTGCGGCAGCAGCCTATGCAAATGCCCGCCTGGCCGGTCACCCGGTGATTGGCCTGATCGTCGGCAAGGCGATGTCCGGCGCGTTCCTGGCGCACGGCTACCAGGCTAACCGCCTGATCGCCTTTAACGACAAAGGCGTGCTGATCCACGCGATGGGCAAAGAGTCTGCGGCGCGCATCACGCTGCGTACCGTCGACGCGCTGGAAAAACTGGCGGCGACCATTCCGCCAATGGCCTACGACATCAGCAACTACGCCACGCTGGGGCTGCTCTCTAACCTGCTGGATATCAGCAACCCGGATGCCCCCTCCGATAACGATCTGACGCTGGTGAAATCCACCCTGCAACAGGCCATCAGTGACGCTCGTCAGGACACTACGTTGAAAAACCGTCTGGGTGCTGACAATCGCCGCAGCTCGGCGCTCGTACGTGAACGTATGCGAGCCAGCTGGTAAGTAAAAAGAGACCTGCCAGATGCATCACCCCGTGGGCGCGCCCGCTGCGTCCACGCGGGAACCTGCATCCTGAAAATAATAAACATCGCGCCAGTGCTTAAACTTTTTTACTACAGGTGATTTATGACTTACGTAATTGTTCATGCTCTTGCACCGATTTTTGTCATCATGCTGCTGGGATTCTGGGCCGGTAAGGCAAAGATGGTCGATAACAAAAATGTTTCCCTGCTGAATATCTTCGTGATGGATTTTGCACTGCCTGCCGCGCTTTTCAGCGCCACCGTGCAAACGCCGTGGACCGGCATCGTGGCCCAGTCGCCGCTGATCCTGGTGCTCACCCTGGCGATGTGGATCACCTATGCGGTCATCTACTTCCTCGCCACTCAAGTCTTTAAAAAATCCCCGCAGGATGCGGCTGTGCTGACGCTGACCGTCGCCCTGCCAAACTATGCGGCGCTTGGCCTGCCGATTCTGGGCAGCGTGCTGGGTGAAGGATCTTCCACGTCACTGTCCGTCGCGGTCTCTATCGCCTGTGGTTCAGTGCTGATGACCCCTTTCTGCCTGCTGATTCTGGAGCGTGAGAAAGCGCGCGCCGAAGGCAATAACTCGGGTTCAACGCTTTCCATGCTGCCGGTGCTGATGTGGCGTTCTATTAAAAAACCGATCGTGATGGGCCCGCTGCTGGGTGTGATCCTGTCCGCTATCGGCATCAAAATGCCGGAGCTGGTACTGGCGGCGATTAAACCGCTGGGACTGTCCGCGACTGCTGCGGCGCTGTTCCTGACCGGGGTGATCCTCTCCGCGCGTAAACTTCAGATCAACACCATGGTGATCACTTCCACTATCGCCAAGCTGCTGATCCAGCCAGCGATCGCCTGGGGTATCGTTTTAATCTTCGGTCTGCACGGCTCCGTGGCGATCACCGCCATCCTGATGATTGCGCTGTCCGCGGGCTTCTTCGGCGTGGTGTTCGGCAACCGCTTTGGCGTGCAGTCGCCGGATGCTGAAGCCGTGCTGCTGTTAAGCTCCGTACTGTGTATCCTGTCGCTGCCGCTGTTTATCTCGCTGACTTCAGGAATGTAATTATGACCACAACATTACGCCCGCACGACCTCATCTGGCTTACCGCGCGCGACGCGCTGGAAGGCATCACCGAATCCTGGGTGGAGGCGGCCTGGCATACCGGCCTGCCGGTGGTGGTGCGGCGTGATGTTGATAGCGAAGGCCGCATTCCCGTTGGCGTGCGCGGATTGCGCCGCGACCAGCGGGCGGCCGGGTGGGTGAAGCCCGAAAACGTGCTGCGCGTGGTGTCGCCCGAGGATCTGAGCGTTGCCGCCGACCTGCTGCGTTCGCCCTTTATAACCCAGCCGCCGGTTCAGGTGGCGCTGCAGCTGGCTCAGCAGGCGTGGCCGTGGACGTGGGGCATTACCGGCAGCACCGGCTACGCGCTGGCAACCGGTATCCCGGTGATCCATGCCGACAGCGATCTTGATCTGCTGATCCGCGCCCCGCACGCCGTTTCCCCTGATGCGTTTGCTGGCTGGCAGTCACAGCTTAGCCGGGCGCTGTGTCGGGCGGATACGCAGGTGGATACCCCCGAGGGTGGCTTTGCGCTGGCAGAGTGGCTGCGCGACGGCAAAGCGCTGCTGAAAACCTGCCGTGGACCGCGCCTGGTGGCGGATCCGTGGCGCAGGGAGGAGTGATGAAAATAGTGTTTACCTTTCCGGGACAGGGCACGCAGCACGAAGGCATGCTGCAAAACCTGCCGGGAACGGAACTGGCTCAGGCGCGAGAGGTGCTTGGCGCCGAAGTGGATACGCTGGACAGTGCAGACTCGTTAACCCATACCCGTGCGGTTCAGCTTTCGCTGCTGATTGCCGGCGTGGCCTGGGCGCGCGAGCTTGAGCGTCGCGGCGTGTCGCCGGATATCGTCAGCGGGCTGTCCATCGGTGCTTATCCTGCGGCGGTTATTGCGGGTGCGCTGGACTTCGCGGACGCGTTGAGGCTGGTAGCGCTGCGCGGCGACCTGATGGAGCAGGCATACCCGCACGGCTACGGCCTGACGGCAATCATGGGCTTGACCCTGCCGCAGGTGGAGACGCTGATTGAAGGCACCGGAACCTATATTGCTAACCTGAACGCTGAAACTCAGATCGTGATTGCCGGAACCGATGACGGGATGGCGCAGGTGGCGGCACGCGCGCTGGCGAAAGGGGCGAGCAAGGCCAAACGGCTAGCGGTGAGCGTGCCGTCGCACTGCGCGCTGCTGGCGGAACCTGCGCAGAAGCTGATAGCGGCGTTTGAGGCCGTCACGCTGGCTCGTCCACGCTGCGCCTACCTGAGCGGCAGCACAGGCCGCGTGCTCTGGCAGCCGGAAAGGATCGCTGATGATTTAGCGATGAATATGGCGCGAACCGTGCGCTGGCAGGAGGCGGTGATTTCCGCTAACGAGCGCGAAGCGAGACTGGCAATTGAGATGCCGCCCGGCGGCGTACTGACCTGCCTGACTCGGCAGGCAGCGTGGGAAGGAGAGACCATTTCGCTGGAGCGCAGCGGGGTGGACGTGGCAGTGCATCTGGCGGGTCGGCTTCAGCGATGAATTTTTTGCCCGGTGGCGGCTGCGCCTTACCGGGCCTACGACTGCACGAACGTAGGCCGGGTAAGACGCAACGCGTCGCCACCCGGCAAGGCATCACGCACTATCCTGCAAGCTGCGCGCATACATCCGCCCTTCCGCAGCCAATGCCCGCAGGCTCGGATCCTGCTCGCGGTTGCGGGCAAAGACAATCGCAATCAACTGCTGCATCTGGTACGGCTCCGCCAGCTTCAGGAGTTGCACCGAATTCTCGTAGACCTTTTTCATCCTGCCCGGCATCAGCGTAAATCCAACCCCCGCCTGCACCAGACTCAGCATCGAGAAGATGTCATTCACGCGGGTGACGATTTCCGGCTCGAACCCGGCGATATGAAACGCTTCCTGAAACCCGGCATACGTGGCGAACCCTTCTGCCAGGGCGACAAATTTCTGGTCTTTGTAATCACGCAGATCCGCGGGCCCGCGGGTATTCAGCGTGGCGGAAGCCGGTGCGGCAAGGAAAATATCATCATGGAACAGAGGAAGCACTTCGAGGCTGTTACGGTCGATATCGCTTTCGGAAATAGAGATTAAAATCGCATCCAGCGACCCCTCATCCAGCATATGGAGCAGGGTGTCGTTGGAGCCCATCGTCAGGTCCATCTCCAGATCCGGACGGCGCAGCTTCATGCCCATAATCAGGCGCGGCACGGTTTCCAGCGTCAGAGAGTAGAGCGTGCCGACGCGCAACCGCCCCTGGCCGATACCGGCAATTTTACGGGACTCTTCCACGCCGCGCGCCATCACCTGCATCACCTCCTGACAATACTCCAGCAGCGTCCACGCGGAGGGGAGGGCAATCAGGTTACGCCCTTTGTGAGCAAAGAGCGGGCAGCGGACGTTCTCTTCCAGCGTGTGCAGCGCGCGGTGCACGCTGACGCCGCTCAGGCCCAGCGTTTCGGCGGTACGTGCGATATTGCCCTTCTCCATGAACGTCATGAAGATGCTGAGCTTACGGAATGTAATCTCGCTCGTGGTATCGAAACTCATAGCCCTCCCGGTGGATCAGTCAGCCTGCAGCATCGCTTCCAGTTGTTCCTGCGCGTCCAGCCATGCCATTTCGCACTCTTCGAGGCTGGATTTGGCTTTCGCCTGCGTTTGCAGACAATCCGTTAGCTCCGCTTTACGGCTCTGATCGTACAGGTCGCTGTCGCCCAGCTTCTCTTCGACGGCGGCAAGCGTGGCGTTGAGCTTTTCCATCTCTTTTTCAAGACGGGCAATCTCTTTACGCAGCGGCTGGGTCTGGGTGCGCAGTTCCGCTTCGCGGCGCTTCTGGTCTTTACGCGACTGTGCGCTGTTGACGTTGTCTTTCGCTGACTCTTCCGGCTGGTTTTCCTGCTTTTGTACGTCCGTCAGCCACTGCTGGTAGTCTTCAAGATCGCCGTCGAACGGTTCGACTTTGCCGCCGTGTACCAGGTAGAGATCGTCGGTGGTGGAGCGGATCAGGTGGCGATCGTGCGACACGACAACCAGTGCGCCTTCGAACTCAATCAGCGCTTCGGTCAGCGCCTGACGCATGTCGAGATCCAGGTGGTTGGTCGGTTCATCAAGCAGCAGCAGGTTGGGTCTCTGCCAGACGATCAGCGCCAGCACCAGACGGGCTTTTTCGCCGCCCGAGAAACGCTCGGTGTTTTCGGTCACCTTATCGCCCTGGAAGCCGAAGCCGCCGAGGTAGTCGCGCAGCTTCTGCTCCATCTCCTGTGGCGCAAGACGCGCCAGATGCTGAATCGGGGATTCATCCGCGCGTAAAAATTCCAGCTGATGCTGGGCGAAATAGCCAAGCTTAATGCCCTTCGCCAGGCCGATTTCACCGCTGGTTGGGTTAAGCTCGCCCGCGAGCAGCTTAATTAACGTTGATTTACCGGCGCCGTTGCGCCCCAGCAGGCCAATGCGCGAACCCGGCACCAGGTTAAGCTTGATAGAGTCGAGGATGATGCGATCCCCATAACCAGCGCTGACCTTTTCCATCTTCAGCAGCGGGTTCGGCAGGCTTTCCGGCGCGCGGAAGCTGAAGTGGAACGGGTTATCCACGTGTGCCGGGGCAATCATCTCCATGCGTTCCAGCATTTTAATGCGGCTCTGGGCCTGCTTGGCTTTTGACGCTTTAGCTTTGAAGCGATCCACGAAGCTCTGCAAGTGCGCCACGCGCTGCTGTTGGCTTTCATACATCGACTGCTGCTGAGCAAGGCGCGTCGCGCGCTGGCGCTCGAAAGAGCTGTAGTTGCCGGTGTACTCGAACATGGTTTGCTGTTCGATATGAATGATTTTATCCACCACCGGATCGAGGAAGTCGCGGTCGTGGGAGATGAGAATCAGAGTGCCCTGATAGCTCTTGAGCCACTTCTCGAGCCAAATAACCGCATCGAGATCGAGGTGGTTGGTCGGTTCATCGAGCAGGAGCAGGTCTGAGCGGCAGATCAGCGCCTGCGCCAGGTTGAGGCGCATGCGCCAGCCGCCGGAGAAGTCGCTGACCGGGCGTTCAAGCTGTTCATTGCTGAAGCCCAGGCCGTGCAGCAGGCTGGAGGCGCGGGAGCGAATGGTCCACGCGTCGATGGCGTCCAGCTTGCCGTGAACGGTAGCGATGGCGTGACCGTCGTTGCGCTCGTTGGCCGCGTTGAGTTCCGCTTCGAGCTTACGGTATTCGCGATCGCCGTCGATAACATAGTCGA
Source organism: Enterobacter cloacae complex sp. P47BA (assembly GCF_014930485.1). Lineage (NCBI taxonomy): Bacteria > Pseudomonadati > Pseudomonadota > Gammaproteobacteria > Enterobacterales > Enterobacteriaceae > Enterobacter > Enterobacter cloacae complex sp. P47BA. The sequence goes on from NZ_JADBRF010000034.1 coordinate 12,211, forward strand.
GTGCCGGTTCGCTCAGGGCTGGCGTCTCCTGGTTTACCCACGCGAGCTGCCAGTTCCCCGGGAAGGTAAAGTTACCACCATCCGCGCTAATCTCGTTTTTCAGCAGCGCCAGCAGGGTGGATTTACCGCAGCCGTTTTTGCCGACCAGACCCACTTTCTGGCCCGGGTTGATGGTAGCAGTGGCGTTATCCAGCAGGACGCGCACGCCGCGACGAATTTGTAACGAGGAGAAAACAATCATAGAAGCGCCGTATGTTCCGACTATGTTAATTTGTCATTATGATAATGTAAGGTGTGGGCCATTTTCCCCACCGGGCCGCCATGGTAGCCCAAAACGACAACAATACACAAAAACAGAACCGGGAGGGGAGTGATGTCTCAGACAGCGAACGTGCTGCTGCTGTATGCCCATCCGGAATCTCAGGACTCGGTGGCGAACCGGGTGCTGCTTAAGCCGGCCACACAGCTCAGTAACGTCACGGTGCACGATCTCTACGCGCACTATCCTGATTTTTTTATCGATATTCCTTACGAGCAGGAACTGCTGCGTCAGCATGACGTGATTGTATTTCAGCATCCGCTCTATACCTACAGCTGTCCGGCACTGCTGAAAGAGTGGCTGGACCGCGTGCTGAGCCGGGGCTTCTCCAGCGGGGTGGGGGGCAACCAGCTGGCGGGAAAGTACTGGCGCAGTGTGATCACCACCGGTGAACCCGAAAGCGCTTACCGTCACGACGGGCTGAACCGCTATCCCATGAGCGACATCCTGAGGCCGTTCGAGCTGACGGCGGCCATGTGCCGCATGCACTGGATGAGCCCGATTATTGTTTACGGGGCGCGGCGTCAGGACCCGAAAGCGCTCGCAAGCCACGCCAGAGCCTACGGCGAATGGCTGGCATCACCGATTCCGGCAGGAGGTCGTTAATGGAAGGATCGAATTTACTCCTCGCCGGGGTGCTGTTTTTATTTGCCGCCGTCGTCGCGGTGCCGCTTGCCGCCCGTATCGGCATCGGGGCGGTGCTGGGGTATTTGCTCGCGGGGATCGCCATTGGCCCATGGGGACTGGGTTTCATCAGCGACGTGGATGAAATTCTCCACTTCTCGGAGCTCGGCGTGGTGTTCCTGATGTTCATCATCGGCCTCGAACTGAACCCCTCGAAGCTGTGGCAGCTTCGACGCTCTATCTTTGGCGTGGGCGCCGCGCAGGTGCTGTTTAGCGCCGCGATTCTGGCTGGCCTGTTAATGCTGACCAACTTTTCCTGGCAGGCGGCGGTGATTGGCGGGATTGGTCTCGCAATGTCGTCGACGGCGATGGCGCTGCAGCTGATGCGCGACAAGGGGATGAACCGCAATGAGGCCGGACAGCTGGGCTTTTCGGTGCTGCTGTTCCAGGATTTAGCGGTGATCCCGGCGCTGGCACTGGTGCCGCTGCTGGCGGGCTCGGGCGACGATCACTTCGACTGGGCAAAAATTTCCATGAAGGTGCTGGCCTTCGCGGGCATGCTGATTGGCGGACGTTTCCTGCTACGTCCGGTGTTCCGCTTTATTGCCGCCTCGGGCGTGCGCGAGGTGTTTACCGCCGCGACGCTGCTGCTGGTGCTCGGCTCGGCGCTGTTTATGGACGCGCTGGGGCTGTCGATGGCGCTGGGCACCTTTATCGCCGGCGTGCTGCTGGCGGAGAGTGAATATCGGCACGAACTGGAAATTGCCATCGATCCCTTCAAAGGGCTGCTGTTAGGCCTGTTCTTTATTTCGGTGGGAATGGCGCTCAATCTTGGCGTGCTTTATACCCATCTGCTCTGGGTTGCGGTGAGTGTTGCGATCCTGGTGGCGGTGAAAATGCTGGTGCTGTACGTCATGGCGCGTATCTACGGGTTGCGCAGTTCGGAACGCATGCAGTTTGCCAGCGTGTTGAGCCAGGGTGGCGAGTTTGCGTTTGTGCTGTTCTCCACCGCCTCCTCCCAGAAGCTGTTTAAAGATGACCAGATGGCGCTGCTGCTGGTGACGGTAACGCTGTCGATGATGACCACGCCTCTGCTGATGAAGATGGTGGATAAACTCCTGTCGCGCCGTCTGAATCCGGCAGACGATGAAGATGAAGCGCCGTGGGTAGAAGACGATAAGCCGCAGGTGATCGTCGTGGGCTTCGGCCGCTTCGGGCAGGTGATTGGCCGCCTGTTGATGGCGAACAAAATGCGCATTACGGTGCTGGAGCGCGATATCAGCGCGGTCAACCTGATGCGCAAATATGGCTACAAGGTCTATTACGGCGATGCCACTCAGCTTGAGCTTCTGCGCTCGGCCGGGGCGGAAGCCGCGGAGTCTATCGTCATCACCTGCAACGATCCGGAAGATACGATGAAGCTGGTGGAGCTATGTCAGCAGCACTTCCCGCACCTGAATATTCTGGCGCGTGCCCGAGGGCGTGTTGAAGCTCACGAATTGTTGCAGGCAGGTGTGAAACACTTCTCCCGTGAGACGTTCTCCAGTGCGCTGGAACTGGGGCGCAAGGCGTTAATCTCCCTGGGGATGCATCCTCACCAGGCGCAGCGCGCCCAGATGCACTTCCGCCGGCTGGATATGCGCATGCTGCGCGAATTAATGCCTGTGCATACCGATACCGCTCAGATCTCCCGCGTGCGGGAAGCGCGGCGCGAGCTGGAGGAGATCTTTCAGCGAGAGATGCAGCAGGAACGACGCCAGCTCGACGGCTGGGATGAATTTGAATAAAAGGTAACGAAAGATGGCTGTACGTAAACGCTTTATCGCGGGTGCAAAGTGCCCGTCTTGCCAGGCTCAAGATACGCTGGCCATGTGGCGCGAAAATAATATTGATATAGTTGAGTGCGTTAAGTGCGGTCACCAGATGCGTGAGGCTGACAAAGAAGCACGCGATCACGTTCGCAAAGAAGAGCAAGTGATCGGCATTTTTCATCCAGACTAGCGATATGCTCTGAGTTTTTTTAAGCTTAAGGGTACACGGGTGCAGATTTCCGCTACAATCTGCGCCAGCAATTTTCCCACGCTCAGGAGATATCATGAAAGTAGCAAAAGACCTGGTGGTCAGCTTGGCCTATCAGGTACGTACAGAAGACGGTGTGTTGGTTGATGAGTCTCCGGTGAGTGCGCCGCTGGACTACCTGCATGGTCACGGTTCCCTGATTTCCGGCCTGGAAACTGCGCTGGAAGGTCATGAAGTTGGCGATAAATTCGACGTTGCTGTAGGCGCGAACGACGCTTACGGTCAGTATGACGACAACCTGGTTCAGCGCGTTCCTAAAGACGTGTTCATGGGCGTTGACGAGCTGCAGGTTGGCATGCGCTTCCTGGCTGAAACTGACCAGGGTCCGGTTCCTGTTGAAATCACTGAAGTTGAAGACGACCACGTTGTGGTTGACGGCAACCACATGCTGGCTGGCCAGAACCTGAAGTTCAACGTAGAAGTTGTTGCGATCCGTGAAGCGACCGAAGAAGAGCTGGCTCATGGCCACGTTCACGGTGCGCATGGTCACGACCATGATCACGATCACGGCCACGACGGCTGCTGCGGTGGTCACGGCCACGACCATGGTCATGACCACGGCCACGGTAAAGGTGGTTGCGGCAACGGCGGCTGCGGTTGCCACTAATTCCGTCATGCGGAAAATAAAAAAGCGGGATAATCCCGCTTTTTTTACGCCTCAATAATGAGGTGGTGGCGTCTCTTCCGACTGAGAGGCAATATTTGACGGCTGCGTCGCCTTCAGCTTTTCCGTAAGCAGGCGCATATGATCCCGCAGTTTCGCCATTTCGAGTTCGTGCGCGGTCACGGTCTGGTTAAGCTCTTCGATGGTGATGTCCTGAAAAGCCAGGCGGCTTTCCAGCTCAGCCATTCTCGCTTCTATCATTGTGTCCTTCATCATTCACCTCGTTTATATCTGATACGCCATATTGGCCCAGCGGCGGCGCAGTTTAACTGAGTTTATCCTTAAGTGCAGTCTCTATCCCGTTGGCAAGAAACTTATTTAAACAAAAATAGTCTGAAAAGTGGCGAGAATTGGAAGTGTCTGTCTGTAGATTTCTTCCGCAACGTTTTATAGTACGTCACTCATTTACGTTTAACGCTGGGGTGAGAGTCCCCAGGCCCTGGAGATATGGATGAAATCACTGTTTAAAGTAACGCTGCTGGCGACGACGATGGCTGTTGCACTGAACGCGCCGCTGTCATTCGCTGCTGATACTGCTGCGAAGCCTGCTGCCACTGCAGACAGCAAAGCGGCGTTCAAAAATGACGACCAGAAATCCGCCTACGCACTGGGCGCATCTCTGGGCCGCTACATGGAAAACTCTCTGAAAGAACAAGAGAAACTGGGCATCAAACTGGACAAAGCCCAGCTGATCGCGGGTGTTCAGGACGCCTTTGCTGATAAGAGCAAACTGTCTGACCAGGAAATCGAACAGACTCTGCAGGCGTTCGAAGCGCGCGTGAAGGGTGCCGCTCAGACCAAGATGGAAGCGGACGCTAAAGACAACGAAGCGAAAGGCAAAGCCTACCGCGACACCTTTGCTAAAGAGAAGGGTGTGAAAACCTCTTCTACTGGTCTGGTGTACAAAGTTGAGAAAGAAGGTACCGGTGATGCGCCTAAAGACAGCGACACCGTTGTGGTGAACTACAAAGGTACGCTGATCGACGGTAAAGAGTTCGACAACTCTTACACCCGTGGTGAACCTCTTTCCTTCCGTCTTGACGGTGTGATCCCAGGCTGGACTGAAGGCCTGAAAAACATCAAAAAAGGCGGCAAAATCAAGCTGGTTATCCCACCGGATCTGGCCTATGGCAAAACTGGCGTCCCGGGTATCCCGGCTAACTCCACGCTGGTCTTCGACGTAGAGCTGCTGGACATCAAACCAGCGCCGAAAGCGGATGCGAAACCGGAAGCGCAGGCAGATCAGAAAGCTGCGACTGACGCTAAGAAGTAATGTGATGCAAACCGCCGCCTTTTAAGGCGGCGGTTTTTTATTGTGGGGCAGATATAATTAACACTGGAAAGCGTTAGGCACGCTGTATTAATTTAGTTGTCCGTGTAGATAATGAGCCTGCCCTGAAAACCTAACGACAGGCTCCTGAAAAGGAGTGTTTTTTTCATGTCCAGGTCGCTTTTAACCAACGAAACCAGTGAACTTGATTTGCTGGATCAACGTCCTTTTGACCAGACCGACTTCGATATTCTGAAATCCTATGAAGCGGTAGTGGACGGGTTAGCGATGCTCATTGGTTCCCACTGCGAAATCGTATTGCACTCCCTGCAAGATCTGAAGTGTTCCGCCATCCGCATTGCTAATGGTGAGCATACCGGCCGTAAAATTGGTTCGCCAATTACCGACCTTGCATTGCGTATGTTGCATGACATGACCGGCGCGGACAGCAGCGTCTCAAAATGTTATTTCACCCGCGCCAAAAGCGGCGTGCTGATGAAATCAGAAACCATCGCGATTCGAAATCGCGAGCATCGTGTGATTGGGCTGCTGTGCATCAACATGAACCTTGATGTGCCATTCTCGCAGATCATGAGCACCTTTATTCCGCCAGAAACGCCAGACGTTGGCTCTTCTGTTAACTTTGCCTCCTCCGTTGAAGATCTCGTCACGCAGACGCTTGAGTTCACCATTGAAGAGGTCAATGCTGACCGCAACGTATCGAACAACGCCAAGAATCGCCAGATCGTACTCAATCTCTACGAGAAAGGGATTTTCGACATTAAAGATGCCATCAACCAGGTGGCCGATCGTCTGAACATCTCCAAGCATACGGTTTACCTCTACATCCGTCAGTTCAAAAGCGGCGATTTCGTGGGGCAGGATAAGTAATGCGTTTTGCATTAATGGTGACGGGCCCGGCGTATGGGACTCAACAGGCCAGCAGCGCGCTGCAGTTTGCGCATGCGCTGCTGGCGGCCGGACACGAACTGGCGAGCGTCTTCTTCTATCGGGAAGGGGTGTATAACGCGAACCAGTTTACGTCGCCGGCGAGCGACGAGTTTGATCTGGTCCGCGCCTGGCAGGCGTTAAATGAAAAGCAGGGCGTTGAGCTGCATATCTGCGTGGCGGCGGCGCTGCGTCGCGGCGTGACGGATGCAGACGAAGCCGAGCGCCTGGGATTATCAGGCGCTAACCTGCAGCCTGGTTTTTCGTTGAGTGGTCTGGGCGCATTGGCTCAGGCGGCGTTAACCTGCGACAGAGTGGTGCAATTCTGATGAAGCGTGTGGCATTTGTTTTTACTTCTGCGCCGCACGGCAGCAGCTCTGGCCGCGAAGGCCTGGATGCGCTGCTTGCGACATCGGCGTTAACAGAAGATATCGGTGTCTTCTTTCTGGGGGACGGCGTGCTTCAGCTTCTGGCGGGCCAACAGCCGCAGGCCATTCTGGCGCGCGACTACATCGCCACCTTCAAAGTGCTGCCGCTTTACGATATCGAAACCTGCTATGTCTGTGCCGACTCTTTAACGGCGCGCGGTTTAAGCGATAAGACGCCTTTTGTGCTGGATGTGACGACCTTACCTGCCGCAGCACTGCGTGAACAACTATCCCACTACGACACCATTCTGACTTTCTGAGGCTTCCATGCTCCATATTCTCAGCCATTCACCATGGCAATGTGATATCGACACGCTGTTGAGCATGCTGCGCGAAGGTGACGATCTGCTGCTGATTCAGGATGGCGTGCTCGCTGCACTTGAAGGTGGACGTTTCGTTGAAATTCTCACGAATGCCCCCATAACGGTCTCTGCGCTGAAGGACGATCTGGATGCGCGGGGTCTTTCTGGTCAAATTTCAGCCAAAATTGACGTGGTTGGCTATACTGATTTCGTCAATCTTACTGTGACGCACGCCAGTCAAATGAACTGGTGATTTGAGATCGCTGTATATTTCTTGACACCTTTTCGACGTAGCCCTAAAATTTCGCGTCCTCATATTGTATGAGGTCGTTTTATTACGTGTTTACGAAGCAAAAGCTAAAACCAGGAGCTATTTAATGGCAACAGTTAACCAGCTGGTACGCAAACCACGTGCACGCAAAGTTGCAAAAAGCAACGTGCCTGCGCTGGAAGCCTGCCCGCAGAAACGTGGCGTATGTACTCGTGTATATACCACCACTCCTAAAAAACCAAACTCCGCACTGCGTAAAGTATGCCGTGTGCGTTTGACTAACGGTTTCGAAGTGACTTCCTACATCGGTGGTGAAGGTCACAACCTGCAGGAGCACTCCGTGATCCTGATCCGTGGCGGTCGTGTTAAAGACCTTCCGGGTGTTCGTTACCACACCGTTCGTGGTGCGCTGGACTGCTCAGGTGTTAAAGACCGTAAGCAGGCTCGCTCCAAGTACGGCGTGAAGCGTCCTAAGGCTTAATGGTTCTCCGTTAAGTAAGGCCAAACTGATTTATCTTAATGTCAAACTAAACTCGTAGAGTTTTGGACAATCCTGAATTAACAACGGAGTATTCCCATGCCACGTCGTCGCGTCATTGGTCAGCGTAAAATTCTTCCAGATCCGAAGTTCGGATCAGAACTGCTGGCAAAATTTGTAAATATCCTGATGGTAGATGGTAAAAAATCTACTGCAGAAGCAATCGTATACAGCGCGCTGGAGACCCTGGCTCAGCGTTCTGGTAAAAATGAACTGGAAGCTTTCGAAGTCGCTCTCGACAACGTTCGCCCAACTGTAGAAGTTAAGTCCCGCCGTGTTGGTGGTTCTACTTATCAGGTTCCAGTTGAAGTTCGTCCGGTTCGTCGTAATGCCCTGGCAATGCGTTGGATCGTTGAAGCTGCTCGTAAACGCGGTGATAAATCCATGGCTCTGCGTCTGGCGAACGAACTTTCTGATGCTGCAGAAAACAAAGGTACTGCAGTTAAGAAACGTGAAGACGTTCACCGTATGGCAGAAGCCAACAAGGCGTTCGCACACTACCGTTGGTAATCCCTTCGGAGTATTAGTCACCAGGCGGGCGCTTCAGAGAAGCTGCCCGCTCTGGGTAACTTAACTGAACGCCTAAAGAAACAAACGAGGAATCAAATGGCTCGTACAACACCCATCGCACGCTACCGTAACATCGGTATCAGTGCGCACATCGACGCCGGTAAGACCACTACTACCGAACGTATTCTGTTCTACACCGGTGTAAACCATAAAATCGGTGAAGTTCATGACGGCGCAGCCACCATGGACTGGATGGAACAGGAGCAGGAGCGTGGTATTACCATCACCTCCGCAGCGACTACTGCATTCTGGTCAGGTATGGCTAAGCAGTACGAACCGCATCGCGTAAACATCATCGACACCCCGGGCCACGTTGACTTCACCATCGAAGTAGAACGTTCCATGCGTGTTCTTGACGGCGCGGTAATGGTTTATTGCGCAGTTGGTGGTGTTCAGCCACAGTCTGAAACCGTATGGCGTCAGGCGAACAAATATAAAGTTCCACGCATCGCGTTCGTTAACAAAATGGACCGTATGGGTGCTAACTTCCTGAAAGTTGTTGGCCAGATCAAAACCCGTCTGGGCGCGAACCCTGTTCCGCTGCAGCTGGCAATTGGTGCTGAAGAAGGCTTCACCGGCGTTATCGACCTGGTGAAAATGAAAGCCATCAACTGGAACGATGCAGACCAGGGCGTTACCTTCGAATACGAAGATATCCCGGCTGAGATGCAGGACCTGGCTGACGAATGGCACCAGAACCTGATCGAATCCGCTGCTGAAGCTTCTGAAGAGCTGATGGAGAAATACCTGGGTGGTGAAGAACTGTCTGAAGAAGAGATCAAAAAAGCTCTGCGTCAGCGCGTTCTGAACAACGAAATCATCCTGGTAACCTGTGGTTCTGCGTTCAAGAACAAAGGTGTTCAGGCGATGCTGGATGCGGTAGTTGACTACCTGCCATCCCCGGTTGACGTTCCTGCGATCAACGGCATCCTGGACGACGGTAAAGATACTCCGGCTGAGCGTCACGCAAGTGATGACGAGCCGTTCTCTGCACTGGCGTTCAAAATTGCTACCGACCCATTCGTGGGTAACCTGACCTTCTTCCGCGTTTACTCTGGTGTGGTTAACTCTGGTGACACCATCCTGAACTCCGTGAAAGCGGCGCGTGAACGTTTTGGCCGTATCGTACAGATGCACGCTAACAAACGTGAAGAGATCAAAGAAGTTCGTGCGGGCGACATCGCTGCAGCTATCGGTCTGAAAGACGTGACCACTGGTGACACCCTGTGTGACCCGGATCACCCGATCATTCTGGAGCGTATGGAATTCCCTGAGCCGGTAATCTCCATCGCGGTTGAACCAAAAACCAAAGCTGACCAGGAAAAAATGGGTCTGGCTCTGGGCCGTCTGGCGAAAGAAGACCCATCATTCCGCGTATGGACTGATGAAGAATCTAACCAGACCATCATCGCTGGTATGGGTGAACTGCACCTGGACATCATCGTTGACCGTATGAAGCGTGAATTCAACGTTGAAGCGAACGTGGGTAAACCTCAGGTTGCTTACCGCGAAGCGATTCGCGCGAAAGTTACCGATGTTGAAGGTAAACACGCTAAGCAGTCTGGTGGTCGCGGTCAGTACGGTCACGTTGTGATCGACATGTACCCACTGGAGCCGGGCTCTAACCCGAAAGGTTACGAGTTCATCAACGACATCAAAGGTGGTGTAATTCCTGGCGAATACATCCCAGCCGTTGATAAAGGCATCCAGGAGCAGCTGAAAGCGGGCCCTCTGGCTGGCTATCCGGTTGTTGACATGGGTATCCGTCTGCACTTCGGTTCTTACCACGACGTTGACTCCTCTGAACTGGCGTTTAAACTGGCTGCGTCTATTGCCTTTAAAGAAGGCTTTAAGAAAGCAAAACCAGTTCTGCTTGAGCCAATCATGAAGGTTGAAGTAGAAACTCCTGAAGAGAACACCGGTGACGTTATCGGTGACTTGAGCCGTCGTCGCGGTATGCTGCGTGGTCAGGAATCCGAAGTAACTGGCGTTAAGATCCACGCTGAAGTTCCGCTGTCTGAAATGTTCGGATATGCAACTCAGCTGCGTTCTCTGACCAAAGGTCGTGCATCATACACCATGGAATTCCTGAAGTATGATGATGCGCCTAACAACGTTGCTCAGGCCGTTATTGAAGCCCGTGGTAAGTAATCCACAGGATTAAAACCTAAGTCCCGTGCTCTCTCCAGAGGGGAGAGCACTATAGTAAGGAATATAGCCGTGTCTAAAGAAAAATTTGAACGTACAAAACCGCACGTCAACGTTGGTACTATCGGCCACGTTGACCATGGTAAAACTACCCTGACCGCTGCAATCACTACCGTTCTGGCTAAAACCTACGGTGGTTCTGCTCGTGCATTCGACCAGATCGATAAC
>NZ_JADBRF010000035.1:0-21649 GCF_014930485.1 Enterobacter cloacae complex sp. P47BA
CGGGTTCTTATGCCTTAGTTGTAAGTGTCTACCATGTCCCCGAACAAGTGTTCACTATGTCCCCGGACCGTACACTCCCACAGGGAGAGGGAGAAAAGCACGTTACGGCGCCGGATTCACCAGCATCTGCCCTACCGAGCCCCTGTCCATCATCTCCAGCGTCTGGCTGTGGAACAGGAACGGGAAATGCGGCCACGAAGGCTGACCGTAGTAGACGAGCAGTTCAACCTGGCCGTCCACCCACACGGTATCTTTCCAGCCGCGATCTTCCGGGAACGGCATCGCGCCATTAACGTTGCGGATCAGGAATGACACACCTTCAATATGGAACGACTGCGGCATGTCTGACCGGACCGTCCAGCGCTCCCAGGTGCCCTGCTGAGCGGTGATATCAATGCGATTTACATCCCACAGCGCGCCGTTGATGCCCGGATCGTCGCCCAGGCTGATATCACGGCTGCGCACCGGCGAGCCGCTCATGATCTCCTGCGGCAGCAGGCGCATCGGCAGGCTATCGGTGACCAGCGGCAGCAGGCCGGTTGGACGCAGAGTAAGCACCAGCGTGGAGACCAGAATGCTCGACGGCTCAAAGAACCCGCGAATACGGTCAACGATGCTCGCGGCTTCACCACAGGTGACGGAGACTTCGTCCCCGTTGGTCATATCCACCAGAATTTCACGACGTTCACCCGGCGCCAGCGCAAGCTGTTTAACGGAGACCGGCGCGGGTAAAAAGCCCTGGTCGCCGGAGATCACGTGCAGCGGGCGGCCATCACTCATCTGCAGCTGATAGCGACGCGAGTTAGAGGCGTTGAGCAGGCGCAGGCGCACCCAGCCGCGGGACACTTCCACGTACGGGCTCTGCGCGCCGTTAACCAGCAAGGTATCGCCGACAAAGCCACCGCTGCCCGGCTCGCTGTACTCCGGCGTGCCGAAGTTATCCAGACGTTTGTCCTGAATAATGACCGGGAAATCGTCCACGCCGTAGTGGTTCGGGATCGGCAGAGATTTACTGACCTCATCTTCCACCAGCCACATGCCGGCCAGACCGTTATAGACCTGCTGCGCCGTACGGTTAGGGGTATTGGCGTGATACCACAGGGTTGCCGCACTCTGGCGAATCGGCAGGACGGGCGCCCAGTCGGCGTTGGGGGACATCATTCGCGCCGCGCCGCCAATCAAAGGTCCAGGAACCTGTAAGCCGCTGATGGTCATGGCGACATTTTCAGCCGTACGGTTGCTGTAAATGAGCTTAACGTCATCGCCGTTCCACACGCGGATGGTCGGCCCGAGGTAGCGCCCGTTAATGCCCCACACCGGCGCGCGCGTGCCCTGGGTAAAGGACCAGTGGCTGCGCTGAAGCGTAAGGAAAAGCGGCTGCCCGCGACGGGATTCAATCAACGGCGGAATGGGCAGCGGCTGCTGCTGCCCGGCGGCGCTGGCTGTCAGCGGCATCGCACCCGCACAAAGGGCAATCCCCGAAGCCTGAATAAACTGACGCCGACTGAGTGACATATAAGCTCCATCTGAAACGACTAACAACGCGGGAATTCTTTTTCCCTTTAACGCCGAATTAAACCTTACCGGCGGCTTCTCTTTCTGCGACTTCTTTATCCAGCAGCGCAATATGCTGAGCCATGAGCTCGCGGCAGTGTGCTGCCAGTTCGCGCACCTGGTCTTTACCGTATTTGCTGGTATCGACGGGTGGCAGCATTTCGACAATCACCAGACCATTATTCAGGCGGTTAAGATTAATCTTATTAGAAGTATTGGAAACGCACACGGGAATAATTGGAACACCTGCCGCAATTGCGGCATGAAACGCGCCGGTTTTAAACGGCAGCAGGCCGCGCCCGCGGCTACGCGTCCCTTCCGGGAACATCCAGATTGAGATCCGGCGCTTTTTAAAATGATTCACCACTTCTGCAATCGTGCCGTGCGCTTTTGCACGGTTGTTACGGTCGATCAGCAGGTTACCGGTCAGCCAGTACAGCTGGCCAAAAAACGGGATCCACAGCAGGCTTTTTTTCCCCACCGTCACGGTCGGAGGCAGAACAATATTGGAGGCCGTCACCATATCGTAGTTGTTCTGATGGTTGGCGATATAGATGGCGTTACCGAAGTTCTCCGCTCCTTCAGGCAGGCGTTTTTCAACCTTCAGACCAAACAGCGGCGCAAGGCGACCGAACATATGGCCAAAGGTGGCAACATGCTTCGGATTACGCGGGCTGAACAGGCAGTAAATAGAGCCGAAAATACAGACCAGAATGCAGTAAATAACGGTAAGAATGAGACGAACAATGTATAGCATAGCGACCTCTGAAGCCCTGACAGCTGACAATTATACTTCACCTGTGGCCAGGTAAGGACTTTATTACGAGCGCGTATTGTTAATCGCAACGCACGAATTAACAACGATTTTACGGGAAATTTTATTGAAATACCCCCTCCGGACAGAGGGGGTGTCATGACATTACTCTTCGCTGTCGCCCGCGCTGCTGCGCGCAGGCGAATCAATCTCCACGCGGTCGATACGCTGCAGGCCGCGCATCAGCGAACCGCGGCGACCGCGCTCGCCCACCACTTTCTGCAGCTCTTCCGGGCGAAGCTTGATTTTACGCTTGCCGACGTGGATGGTCAGCGTGCTCTGCGGCGGCAGCAGGAAGAGGTGCGCCAGGCCATCTTCACCTTTCGCGGCTTCCGCCGACGGGATGTTGATGATCTTGTTGCCCTTACCTTTCGACAGCTCCGGCAGGTCGCTGACCGGGAACATCAGCATGCGTCCGGCAGAGGTGATCGCCAGCAGCATGTCGCTCTCGTTCTCAATCACCAGCGGTGTCATCACGCGGGCATTGTCCGGCAGGCTGATCAGCGCTTTACCGGCACGGTTACGCGACACGAGGTCGTTAAAGGTACAGATAAAGCCGTAGCCCGCATCGGACGCCATCAGCAGCTTCTGGTCGTCGGCCTCCATCAGCATGTGGTCAACCGTTGCGCCCGGCGGCAGCGTCAGCTTACCGGTGAGCGGTTCGCCCTGGCCGCGCGCGGAAGGCAGCGTGATCGGGTCGATAGCGTAGCTGCGGCCCGTGGAGTCGATAAACGCCACCGGCTGGTTGCTCTTGCCTTTCACCGCCGCTTTAAAGCTATCGCCCGCTTTGTAGCTCAGACCCGGCGCGTCGATATCGTGGCCTTTGGCGCTGCGCACCCAGCCGCTCTGCGACAGGACAATGGTCACCGGCTCGGACGGCTGCATGTCGTGCTCGTTCATCGCCTTCGCTTCTTCGCGCTCGTGCAGCGGAGAACGACGGTCGTCGCCGAAGGCATCGGCATCCGCCTGCAGCTCTTTCTTCAGCAGGGTGTTCATCTTGCGCTCGGAGGCGAGGATCGCCTGCAGCTGATCGCGCTCTTTTTCCAGCTCGCTTTGCTCGCCGCGGATCTTCATCTCCTCCAGCTTAGCGAGATGGCGCAGCTTCAGTTCGAGGATCGCTTCGGCCTGGGTTTCGCTGATGCCAAAGCGCGACATCAGCGCGGGCTTCGGCTCGTCCTCGGTACGGATGATCTCAATCACTTCATCGATATTGAGGAATGCCACCAGCAAACCTTCGAGGATATGCAGGCGCTTAAGCACTTTCTCCAGACGATGGTTCAGACGACGGCGCACCGTATCGCGGCGGAACGTCAGCCACTCGCTGAGGATCTCCAGCAGGTTTTTCACCGCCGGACGACCGTCCAGACCAATCATATTCAGGTTGATGCGGTAGCTTTTTTCCAGATCGGTAGTGGCGAACAGGTGGTTCATCACCTGCTCCATGTCCACGCGGTTAGAGCGCGGCACGATCACCAGACGAGTCGGGTTCTCGTGGTCGGATTCGTCGCGCAGATCGTCCACCATCGGCAGCTTTTTATTGCGCATCTGGGCGGCGATCTGCTCCAGCACTTTGGCACCGGAAACCTGGTGCGGCAGCGCGGTGATCACCACGGCGCCGTCCTCTTTATTCCACACCGCGCGCATGCGCACGGAGCCGCGACCGTTCTGGTAGATTTTGCGGATTTCTGCACGCGAGGTGATGATCTCGGCTTCGGTCGGGTAATCCGGCCCCTGCACGATATCCAGCAGCTCGTCCAGCGAGGTTTTTGGCTGCTCGATCAGGGTGATGGCGGCTTTCGCCACTTCACGCAGGTTGTGCGGCGGAATGTCCGTCGCCATGCCGACCGCAATACCGGTCGTGCCGTTCAGCAGGATGTTCGGCAGACGCGCAGGCAGCATCTTCGGCTCCTGCAGCGTACCGTCGAAGTTTGGCACCCAGTCAACGGTTCCCTGACCCAGCTCACCCAGCAGCACTTCGGCGTATTTGGACAGGCGGGATTCGGTATAACGCATCGCTGCGAAGGATTTCGGATCGTCCGGCGCACCCCAGTTCCCCTGCCCGTCCACCAGCGGATATCGGTAAGAGAACGGCTGGGCCATCAGCACCATCGCTTCATAGCAGGCGCTGTCGCCGTGCGGATGGTATTTACCCAGTACGTCACCCACAGTACGGGCGGATTTCTTGAACTTAGCGGTGGCGTTCAGCCCCAGTTCGGACATCGCATAGACGATGCGGCGCTGAACGGGCTTCAGGCCATCCCCGATAAACGGCAACGCCCTGTCCATGATGACGTACATGGAGTAGTTCAGGTAGGCGTTTTCCGTGAATTCATGTAGCGCGAGGCGCTCTGCCATATCGCTCATTACGTGTGATTCCTCAACTCAGAAACCGAAGGGTTTCAGGCAATATTGCCGCAGATACTACCTCATCTGACGAATTGAGTCACAAAGAAAAAGGGCCGCATAAGCGGCCCTTTTCGGGTTATTTGTTCAGCTTGATAACCTGCTTCACGTCGATTTCAAACTCGTTCCAGTCTTTGTCGACTTTACCCTGCAGCTCTACTTTATCCTGCGGGGTGACGGTCACGCCGTTCCAGCGCTTGTGGTCAATCTCAACCACCACCGTGCCGGACTCGTCGCGGAAGGTGTAGCGGTCATCGGACAGGCGCTCGGTAATGTTCCCGCGCAGCTTCACCCAGGCATCGTCCTTCAGATCTTTCACTTTAGCCGCGGTGGTGAGGTTGGCGTTGTTATCGACAAAACCGCCCTGCTGGGTTTGCGTCTGGGTCTGTGTCGCAGATGGGCCAGTAAAGCCGCCCTGTGCAGCAAAGACCGGCGCGGTGGTCATCATCATGATGGCAGCAATTGCAGCGAATTTTTTCATCTTCATCTCTCCCTTTAATGTCGTTTCGCAATCCATTAAACAGGGTAAACCTTAACAACTTCTTAAGGGGAAAATTTATTTATTTTTACTGTACAGCAGGCGCTTGCAGAGGGTTTACTGACGGCATCAAGGAGGGAACATGCGCATTTTACTGGTAGAAGACGACAGGTTAATCGGCGATGGCATCAAAGCGGGCTTAAGCAAACTGGGCTTTAGCGTGGACTGGTTTACCGACGGGAAAACCGGGCAGGCCGCGCTTGCCTCAGCGCCCTATGATGCCGTGGTGCTTGACCTGACCCTACCGGGAATTGACGGTCTGGAGATCCTGCGCGCCTGGCGCGAAAGCGGTAAGCGCGAGCCGGTACTGATCCTGACCGCGCGGGATGCCCTGAACCAGCGCGTTGAAGGGCTGCGCCTCGGTGCGGACGATTATCTCTGTAAGCCGTTCGCGCTGATAGAAGTGGCCGCCCGTCTGGAAGCACTGGTGCGCCGCAGCCACGGTCAGACCCGCAGCGAGCTGCGCCACGGCAAGGTGACGCTCGATCCGGCAAGCCTCGTCGCCACGCTGGAGGGCGAAACGCTGACGCTTAAACCCAAAGAGTTCGCCCTGCTGGAGCTGCTGATGCGCAACGCGGGCCGGGTGCTGCCGCGCAAGCTGATCGAGGAAAAGCTTTATACCTGGGACGATGACGTCTCCAGCAACGCCGTCGAAGTCCATGTCCATCATTTACGCCGCAAGCTCGGGAGCGAGTTTATCCGCACCGTGCACGGCATCGGCTACACCCTGGGTGACGCATGAAGCTGAGCCTGAAGCTGCGCCTGACGCTCCTCTTTTTAGCGCTGTCTCTGACGGCCTGGTTTGCCGCCAGCCTGGTGGCGTGGCAGCAGACCACCCACAAGCTCGATAAGCTGTTCGACACCCAGCAGATGCTGTTTGCCAAACGGCTGCTGACGATGGATCTGGACGAGATCCGCGCGCCGGAGCGCATGCGCGAAGTGCCGAAAAAGGCCAAACACGGGCATCTGGACGATGACGCGCTGGCCTTCGCTATTTACGCTTCAGACGGCACGATGATCCTTAACGACGGCGAAAACGGGCGCGATATCCCGTATCACTATCGTCGTGACGGCTTTGATGACGGACGGCTTCAGGATGACAACGATGAATGGCGCTTTTTATGGCTGACGTCGCCAGACGGAAAATACCGCGTGGTGGTCGGCCAGGAGTGGGAGTACCGGCAGGATATGGCGCTGGACGTGGTCAGCTCGCAGCTGACGCCGTGGCTGGTGGCGCTGCCGGTGATGCTGCTGTTGCTTATTGTCCTGCTGAGCCGGGAGCTGAAGCCCCTGAAAAAGCTGGCCCAGACCCTGCGTTCCCGCTCGCCGGACGCCACCGACGCCCTGCCCACTCAGGGCGTGCCGGCCGAAGTGCGCCCCCTGCTCGACTCGCTGAACCATCTTTTTACCCGTACCCAGGAGATGATGACCCGCGAGCGCCGCTTCACCTCCGACGCCGCCCACGAGTTGCGCAGCCCGCTGGCGGCGCTGAAGGTGCAAACCGACGTGGCGCAGCTTTCTCAGGACGATCCGCAGGCGCAGGAAAAAGCGCTGGCGCAGCTGCACGCGGGTATCGACCGCGCCTCCCGGCTGGTGGATCAGCTCCTCACCCTGTCGCGCCTGGACTCGCTGGACAGCCTGGACGGCGTAGAACAGATAGCGATGGCTGATCTGCTGCAGTCTGCGGTAATGGATATTTATCCTTCGGCACAGCAGGCGGGTATTGATATTCGCCTGCACATCAACGCGCCGGAGGTGACCCGCACGGGTCAGCAGCTGCTTCTGAGCCTGCTGGCGCGTAACCTGCTGGATAACGCCACCCGCTACAGCCCGCGCGGCAGCGTGGTAGACGTGACGCTGAACACCCGTAGCGTTACCGTGCGCGACAATGGCCCGGGCATTTCGCCCGATGCGCTGGCGCGTCTCGGCGAGCGCTTTTATCGTCCACCGGGTCAGGACGCCACGGGCAGCGGGCTGGGGCTATCCATTGTGAAACGCATTGCCGCGCTTCACGGCATGCGCGTCTCACTGGGCAATGCGCCAGAAGGCGGCTTTGAAGTGAAGGTTAACTGGTAAGGGATTATTGCATTTCGCGCAAAAGACTTTGCACATTTTGCTTATTTTTCCGCTCCGTCCTCGCGCGTAGAATACCCGGCATACTCTCATCACCGAGGACAAATAATGAGCAATATTCTGATTATCAACGGCGCGAAAGAGTTCGCGCACTCTAAAGGCCAGCTGAATGACACCCTGACCGAGGTCGCGGACGGTTTCCTGCGCGACGCCGGGCATGATGTTAAGGTCGTGCGCGCGGACAGCAACTATGACGTGAAGGCCGAAGTGCAGAACTTCCTGTGGGCCGATGTGGTTGTCTGGCAGATGCCGGGCTGGTGGATGGGCGCGCCGTGGACCGTGAAAAAGTACATGGACGACGTCTTCACCGAAGGTCACGGTTCGCTGTATGCCAGCGACGGACGCACCCGCTCAGACGCCTCTAAAAAATACGGCTCCGGCGGCCTGATTCAGGGCAAAAAATATATGCTCTCCCTGACCTGGAACGCCCCTCTGGAAGCCTTCACCGAAAAAGATCAGTTCTTCGAAGGCGTGGGCGTAGACGGCGCGTATCTGCCGTTCCACAAGGCGAACCAGTTCCTGGGAATGGATCCGCTGCCGACCTTTATCGTCAACGACGTGATTAAAATGCCTGACGTCCCGAGCTATATCGCAGAATATCGCAAGCATCTCGCGAAAATTTTTGCTTAACTGGTAGCCTGGAATTAAAGGAGTAGTAACCATGCTTACAGTAATCGCAGAAATCCGTACTCGTCCAGGTCAACATCACCGCCAGGCGGTGCTGGATCAGTTCGCGAAAATCATCCCAACCGTACTGAAAGAAGAAGGCTGCCACGGCTACGCGCCGATGGTGGACGCCGCTACCGACGCAAGCTTCCAGGCCACTGCGCCAGACTCCATTATCATGGTTGAGCAGTGGGAAACCGTCGCGCACCTTGAAGCACACCTGCAGACCGCGCACATGAAAGCGTGGAGCGATGCGGTGAAGGGTGACGTGCTGGAGACCCACATCCGTATTCTGGAGCAAGGGGTTTAAAACCTGCCTTCCCTCTCCTTACGGGGAGGGAATTCTCTCTGACCTGCTATGCTTATTCTGACTTCATGATTAACAGGAGGATGGAATGGGTCTTTTTAACTTCGTGAAAGAAGCAGGCGAAAAGCTATGGGATAACCTGACCGACCACAAAGGTCAGAGCGACAAAATCACCGAGCACCTCAAGAAACTCAACATTCCCGGTTCAGACAAAGTTCAGGTTAACGTTACCGACGGCAAGGCCAGCGTGACGGGTGACGGGCTGACCCAGGAGCAGAAAGAAAAAATCCAGGTCGCCGTCGGCAACATCGCCGGCGTCAGCGAGGTGGAGAACAACATCACCACGACCGATGCCAAAGATGAAGCCACCTACTACACGGTAAAATCCGGCGACACCCTGAGCGCTATCTCCAAAACCGTGTACGGCGATGCCAACCAGTACAATAAGATTTTTGAGGCTAACCGCCCGATGCTCTCCAGCCCGGATAAAATCTACCCCGGCCAGACGCTACGTATTCCTAAAGCGTGATCCGCGAGTCGGGGGTCGCCCCCCGACCGTTTTTACCAGTACAGTTTCCAGCTCTGCGTAAAGCGCACCAGCGCCTCCACGTAGAAGTAATCTCCCCAGCTCGCACACTCGTCCACCCCTTTGTGGCTCGCCAGGTGATAGACCGAGTGCTTCAGCAGGCCGGTGCCCTTCTCCTCTTTGCCCATCAGGTAGTGCTTCGTCAGTGACGACATAATGCCTTTGGCCCATTCCAGATAACGCTCCCGGTCCGGATCCGTCACGGGCAGGTGCTTCACCAGCTCCAGCAGCCCGCACACCGCAATCGCCGCCGAGGACGAATCGCGCAGCGCGTCGGTCCCCACCAGCGCCAGATCCCAGTGGCAGACGTAGTCTTCCGGGAGGCGATTGAGGAAGTAGTTCGCCAGCCGCTTCGACAGGGCGATCATCGTCTCGTCGCCGGTATAGATATAGCTCAGCAGGAAGCCGTAAATCCCCCACGCCTGCCCGCGCGACCAGCAGGAGTCATCGGCATAGCCCTGCTGGGTATTGCCGTAGCGCGGCGCGCCGGTTACCACGTCCATATAATAGGTGTGGAACGTGGAGGCATCGTCGCGGATGAGATAGTTTGCCGCCTGCATGACGTGCGCTTTTGCGGCGTCAGCAAAGCGCGGATCCCCCGTCTGCTCCGTCGCCCAGTAGAGCAGCGGCAGGTTCATGTTGCAGTCGATGATCATCCGTCCGGCCTGCTCCGGGTCTGAAAGATCGCCCCACGCCTGAATGATTTTCGCCTTCTCATGAAAGCGCTCCAGCAGGGCTTCAGCCGCCAGCAGGGAGAAACCGCGCGCCTCGCGGCTGCCGGTAAGTCTCCAGGCCGCCACGCAGGAGAGCGTGTACAGGAAGCCCAGATCGTGAGTGTTGGTGTCGCTGCGCCCGGCGATGCGCAGGCCGAAGGAGCGCACGTGTTTTTCCGCCATCGAGCGGAATTTCTCCTCGCCGCTCATCTCCCACGCCAGCCACAGCTGGCCGGTCCAGAAGCTGGTTGTCCACTCTACGTTGTCGGTCAGCGGGTAATAACCGTTCCGGCAGGTTTCCGCCGGGAACTGATCTCCGAATGCCGTTAAATGACGGCTTATCAGCTCGAGGACGTGGCTACGCGCAGAGATCAGTTCATCGCTAAACAGGCGCGAGTCTACGGGAGCAGGAATGGCAGACAGGCGTTCCTCTCTGATACGACTTAACATATTTCGGTTCCTTGTGGTCAGCGTGATGAAGGTTCTGCTACGTTCAGCGGGCGGGGGCCGCGCCATTTGCTCTGGCAGGCGGATAACGTAAAGGCAGAAATAAGGGTAAAGATCAGCGCCGTCGCCCCCATGATGATATAGGTCTGTTCAAAGCCGATGCGGTCATACATATATCCGGCAGGCGAGGAAACCACCACGTTCCCCACGTACAGCATCGCCTGATAGCCCAGTAAATACATGGTGGCGTTCACGCGCTTGTCGAAATGCTCCGCAATATATTTAAAGACCGACACCAGCAGCAGGCAAATTTCTATACCGTATAGCGGCTTGAGCACGGAAATTAACAGATGCGAGTCGCACATCCCGGAAATAATCAAACGCGCCCCGACGATCAGCCCGACAATTAATAGCCCGCGCCTGGCGCCAATAAAGTTAACGAACAGCGGGACAACCATATACATGACGAATTCTATGCCCGACTGCACGGTGCCGAGATAGCCAAACACCGCGTTGCCCTCATGAATATCGTCAAAGAAGGTGACGAAATAGCGCGAGAACTGCTGCTCGGCGATAAACATCATCCACGCCACGCCCGCCACGTACAGGCAAAAAGCCCAGAATTTACGGTTACGCAGCAGGGCATACACATCTGCGGGGGCGATTTTCTCTTTGGTCAGTACCGCATCGGCATGAACGGAGTTAGTGTTCACTTTCAGGCTGAGCAGGACAACCAGCATCACTATCGACGCCACGCTGCCCATAATGAAGTTATAGGTCGGTGAGAGGTTGAACAGCAGGCCGGAGAAGGACGATGCCACCGCCCAGCCGAGCGAGCCCCACATACGAATTTGCCCGAACTCCATGCCGTTTAAGCGGCTGAAGCGGTCGGAATAGGATTCACACGCCGCCACGCCCGCATACCAGGCAAAGCTTAAATAGAGCGCGCCGATAATAATCCCCAGCAAGGTGCTGGACATTAACAGCGGCTGATAGACGTAAATAAAAAACGGCGCCATCAGGGCCGACATGGCGACCACAAAATAGAGCAGATATTTGCTCATGCCGATTTTATCGAGAATATAGCCGTAGATGGGTTTGAGAATAACGGAAAATATTCCGTTCACCGCGAACACGGTTCCAATTACCGTCCCGCTGAGATTCGCTTTTTGACCCAGCCAGATCGCCAGCAGGCCAATACTCGCAGACCAGGTAAAGAAATAGAGAAAAATAAAGCTGCTGATTTTGTAATATTCGGTTCTGTTGGTTGTCGATGTATTTTTCATACCATCCTCGCCAAGGTGTAGGGTCAGAATTTTTATAACGTGAACGACAGCAGACGTTCGCCTCCAGGGTCGCGGATTACGACCCGGTTATGGTTCATATCCAGCTGCGGCGCGGCCGCAACGTTCTGTTTTTCACTGGCAATGACGGCGCAGCAGAGCCAGCGCTCTCCCGGATGGAGATCGGTTTTTAAAAGCGGAATGGAGGCGCACTCCGGGAACATGATGCTGCTGTTCGGCGGCGTGACGATGCTGTCCGGGGTGCGTTCAATGAAAGGCGACAGATCGACAATCGCACTGCTGCCGTTCTCTGCCGCCAGATAACTGCCGCGCGCGCGGATTTGGTGCTCCGTTTTCATCACGGCGAAACCGCCCTCCGCCGTTTGCAGCGTGCGCGCGCTGTTGATGCGGTGCAGGCGCAAATGCCACTCGCCAAACGGGATTTGCCAGGTCTCGATGTGCACGTCGTGCCACGGCGACCAGCGTGAATAGATGTAGTTTTCATCCACCCGCACCGCGTCGCACTCGCGACGGCCGCGGAAATAGTTATCCCCGTCCGCCAGCAGCAGCATGGAATCACAGGCCGCATGCTTCAGGCCAAAGCGCCCGCGCTCAATGGTGAAGCCAAAGCGGCTGGAGTAGGCAAATTTGGTGTATTTCGCTTCGGTGTTGACGTAGTTGTTCAGCTCCAGCTGACCGGCGGTGAGCATGGTGACGTGCTGAGAGTTCGTCGAATGCATCAGGATCTGCTGCGCGCGCGGGATGACGTGCTTCTCCGCCAGCGCGGGCAGCGGCTGTTCTTCTGCCTGCCAGAACGGATGCGTCTCCGGCAGCGCCAGAATCAGGTAGCTTTTTAGCGCCCAGTAGGGCGAGCCGGGAGAGTTATAGTCCTCACACATGGCGAGGTTCGGACAGGCAAAACCGAGGGTCAGAATGCCGTCCCGGTCGGTAATTGTCCGCTGCTGCCACCAGCGGAGATGGCGCAGGATAATGCCCTTCACAATACCCGGCGTGAACACGTCAAGTTCAGAGAAGGCAACCGCGCTCCAGAAGGCGACCATCGCAAAGCGGTAGGTCAGGCTGCGGCCAAACGGTACCGACGCGCCGTCCGCGGCGGACCAGTAGATAAAGTCCTCCGCAAACAGACGCGAGCGCTCGCGCAGCACTTCTGCCCTCGCCTCGTCGCCGCTTAAAGTGGCGTAAATCAGGCCGTAGAAGTGGAACGCCATGGAGATGTAATAATCTTTCGGGCGACCCGCGCCGTCGGAATACCAGCCGTCACCCAGGTAATAGGCCTCCATCAGCGCAAACCGATGGTCGATGGCGGCCTGATCGTACGGCAGCCCGGCGCGTTTGAAGCCCAGCTGGACCATAATGGCAAAGTAGTTCCAGTTGCTGTCGGGCATCTGCGCGTCGGCAATCTGATTCAGCCACGCGTGCAGGTTCATCACCTCGCGCTCGCTGAAGCAATCGGTGAGTTTATTCCCCAGCAGGGAAAGCCCCAGACCGTAGGATGCCATCTCGACCAGACGCTGATCGTACGGAGCGGTTTCGCCCCAGTAGCTCGGACTTTGCGGATCGGTGCCGATCCTGATGGCCTGCATGTACTTCTCGCTAAATGGCGAAGCATCGCCCGAAGCCAACAGCGGAAACAGCCCCCATAGCGCGCGGGAGAGCCCCTCCATCTGCGCGATATCCGTCGCGTAGTGCGCGCAGGTATCACCCAGCGAGAACCGCGAATGATTTACCGGAAACTGCTTATCCAGCGCGCCAAGTAGGGTATTCAGAGACGCCACAACGTCCTGGCGTGAAGACAACAGATTTGATTTTTCTTCGCTTTCCGCCCGCATAGTTCCACCCTCGTCATCAACTGCGGCCAAGCATAGTGAATGCGTAAGGTGGAGAAATGTTAGCCACGTCACAGGTGAGAACGTTCGATAAACCTGCGGTTGATAAAATTTAAAAAGGTGGTTTATAAATCTCTTCTGACGGGGAAAAGTTGAGTTTTATTGCACTATGCATGACGCGCCCATAACCGATCGTCTTGAGCTCATTACCTTAAACGACACCGTAGCGTCGTTCAGCCGCCTGTTTGCTAACACGGTGCGTTACCACCACTGGCATCAGTGTCTTGAAATTCTCTATGTGGAAGAAGGGTTTGGCGTCGCGATTGTCGATAACCGTCACTACACCATGCGCCCCGGACGCCTGTTTTTCTTTCCGCCGTTCACCCTGCATAAAGTCAGGGTGGACGAACAGGCGGAAGCGATTTACCGGCGCACGATTATTCACCTCGACCACCATGCGGTGCTGAAGTGCCTGCGTGATTTTCCGCACACGCAGCAGCGGCTTGAGAAACTCTCGCGTCGCGGCTCAGAGGCGTGGGTGGTTGACCTTGCACACTGCCACAGCCATGTCGATCATCTGTTCAGCTGTTATCCGCCGCCGATGAGCAGCGAAAGCATCGCCGGGCTGCTGATTAGCCTGTTTGCTATGTTGCCTGACGATCGTACCGGCGCACCGGGCAGCAGCTCGGGGATCGCCAGCCAGGTGATGTTCTGGCTGGACGAGCATTATCAGGAGAAATTCCGCCTCGACGCGCTGGCAGCGGAACTGGGCAGATCGCGCAGCTACGTGTCGCGAAAATTTCATGTGGAGACGGGGGAGAAAATCCACCACTACCTGAACACGCTCCGCCTGCGTAAGGCGTGCGAATGCCTGCTGCACAGCGATGCGAGCGTGCGGGAGATTGCCGTGCGGGTGGGATTTTCTGACGTGACCTGGTTTATCAGCGCGTTTAAGAAGGGGATTGGTGAGACGCCGCTGCAGTACCGGAAGAACCATCGTGCGGTATGACACCCTCACCCGCCCCTCTCCCGCGGGAAGAGGGAGACAATCAACTGCTTTTCTTGCCCGGCTTTAGCCCACGGTGAAGCTCGTTGATGCGCTTCATCGACTTGATGGTGCGCTGCGGCTCGGTGGAGGCGACGGATAAAACAATCATCTCCAGGCACAGCAGCACCGTGCCGTGGAGCGGGATTTTGCCCTTCTCGCCGCCGCGCGGAACGTGGATCACCACGCTGGCCTCTTTGCTGAATCGCGAGTCGGTGGCATTGGTGAGCAAAATGGTGGGGATCCCCAGCCGTTTCGCTTCGCGCAGCGTGGTCTGCCCTTCCCGATGCGCGGATTTTTGCGCCATCATGATCAGCACATCCCCGCGCTGGAGACCTATCAGCTGCTCGGCCAGCCCTATTCCGGTGCGGTTAAGCGGCGTGGCGGGTAGCCCCATCCGGCTGAACAGCCTGGCGGTGTAGTCGGCCAGAATGCCGGACGCGCCAATCCCAAATATGGCAACCTGCCTCGCCTGCGCCAGCAGCGAGACCGCCTGCGCCATCGCGAAGCGGTTGTGGGGTTCAGACAATACTTCACACGTATGCTGATGCCCCTCCAGCACGAAATCAATGCTCGCATTGACGTCGCTGGTCAGCGTATTCACCGTGGTGGAGATCTTTTCGCTGGAGGTCACGACCGGGCCAAACCACTGCTCCAGCGTCTGCTTGAGATCGCGCAGCCCGGCGAAACCCAGCGCCTGGATGGCGCGAACGACGGTGGCGTCCGACGTTTTCAGCAGCGTCGCGATCTCCATTGCCGTCTGCTCCATCACCGCTTCACGATTTTCATTGATATAGCGCGCCACCTGCAGCAGGCGCGGCGTGAGCTGGTGCGACCGGGAGCGGAGGCGGTCGCCGAAGAGATCAACTTTACGGCTCATCGTGACGCCTCCGGCAGCGGACGTCCGGCAATCTGCGACTGGACCTGCGCGGCCATCAGCCCTAACGAGGCGAACGAGTTCGAGATGGCCTCTTCACGCGAGATCAGCACGTAATGTCCGGTCCGACAGGCATTCAGGAACTGACACCAGCCTGGCATCACCGCATCCATCGCCGCCAGCTCATCCTGCGGTTTGCCGCCCGTATCCCCGCGCCAGGTGGCGAAAACGAAATCCGCATCCAGCTCCGGCAGCCGCTCGGCGCTGACGTCAATGCGTCCCCCTTCCGGGATGGACTCAATCAGCGGCGGGAAGGTGAACCCGGCATCACGCAGCACGCGGCCCAGCGAGTGATAGCTGTGCATGGCGTTGATTTTCCCCTGATTGGCCTGTATCACCGACACGCTCACTTTGCGGGTATCAATAGTCGCTTTCAGCGCCTTAATTTGCTCCTGATAGCGCCGCTCCAGAACCTTGAGCCGCGCCTGCGTGCCCGTCAGCTGCGCCAGCTTGCGGTAGATCTCCGGCGCGCCGCCGTCGAGATGATCGATACTCACCGTCGGGGCAATTTTCTCCAGCTGTTCCACCGGGGTATTGCGCGTCGGCTCGGTAACGATCAGGTCAGGCTTTGCGGCGGCGATGGCTTCAATGTCGATATCCGCAGTGCCGATAAACTTGATGTCGGAATTATCGAAGTCGACGCCGGTCAACATGCCGCTGGAGCGCAGAAAATGGCTGCCGTCCGGCCGGGTGCGGCCATGGCTCGCCACCGGCGGTACGCCAAGCTCAATCAGCGGAATAGTAATGTCCAGGTCGTGTAGCGAGACGATCCGTTTCGGATGCACCGGCACCGCCACCTTACGGTTCAGATCGTCAGTAAACGTCTGCGTCGGCTCGGTCGCGCTCGCCGCAAACCCCACCAGCAACAGCAATGAAAACAGTATGCGCATGTTAATCCCCTAAAATCTGTCCCGACGCTGCCAGAGCAGCAGCAGGAAAAACGGTCCGCCAATCAGTGAAATCACAATTCCCGCCGGCAGCTGCAGCGGGAGGAATGCCAGCCGCCCGACGTTATCCGCCAGTAGCACCAGCAGCGCCCCCAGCACGGCGCTACCCGTCAGGAGCGCCGTTTGCCCGCCGCGGAGCAGCAGGCGCGCCATGTGCGGCGCAATCAGCCCGACAAAACCAATGCTGCCCACGCAGGAGACGCAGGCCGCCGTCAGCACTACCGGGGCGAGAACCCTTAGAAGCGCCAGCCGGTTTGTGCGCACGCCAAGGCCCGCTGCGGTGTGGTTACCAAGCAGTGCCACGTCCGCAGCGCGGGCGGTAAACAGCAGCAGCGCAAACGCCGGAAGCGCCCAGGCAGCGGCAATGCAGACCAGCGTCCAGTTTGCCGCGTGGAGGCTGCCCGCCAGCCACAGCATCGCCGTCTGCACGTCGCGCACGTCCGCCGTGGTCATAAAGACGCCCATTGCGGCGGCAAAGACCCACGACACGCCGATGCCGATCAGGATGAATCGCGGACGTGAGATATCGCGCGCCAGGACCACCACCAGCAGCGCGGTGAGCAGCCCCCCGGCCATGCCAACCAGCGGCCGCCAGGCCAGGCCCAGCGCCGGGAACTGAAATATCAGCAGCAGTACCGCCGCGCTACAGCCCTCTTTCACCCCGATAAGCCCCGGATCGGCCAGGCCATTGCGGGTAATGGACTGCATTGCCGCCCCCGCCATGCCGAGCATCCCACCGCACAGCGCCGCCATCAGCAGGCGCGGCAGGCGGATATCCATCACGATGTAGCGCGTCTCTGACGTCAGGGTTTCTGGATAAAACAGCGCGCGCCCGATGGCGGAAGTGGGGATGGGCAGAGAGCCGTGCGTCAGGCCAAACCCCGTCAGCAGGCAGGCGGCCAGCGTCAGGATGACCAGACATACCAGCGCCTTTGGGCGGACCAGCGCCGAGAAGGTGCCAACGCGTAGCGCACGCAGTCCGGCGCGGTTCATTTAAACATCCTCGAGGCCATGAAGATAAAGACCGGGGCGCCAACCAGCGCGGTCATGATGCCGGTTGCCAGCTCCCAGGGCGAAAACAGCGTGCGGGCAGCGATATCCGCCAGCAGCAGAACCAGCGCCCCGCACAGGGCGGACAGCGGCACCATCACGCGCAGATCGACCGACACCAGACGGCGAACGAGCTGAGGCACCACAAGGCCGATAAAGCCGATCGGCCCGGCGAGGGAGACCGCCGCACCGCAGAGCAGCGCGATGGCCATCAGGGCAAGCAGCCGCGTTTTCAGCAGCGATACGCCAAGCCCCTGCGCCATTCTGTCGCCCAGCGCCAGCATGTTGAGCGAGGGCGACAGCCAGAGCGCCAGCACAAAGCCCACGCCAGCCACCCACAGGGCAGCGGCAATCGTTTCACCGCTGACCCCCGCTAAATCCCCCGCCAGCCAGGTGCGCATGGCGAGCAGCGTCTGTTCATCGAGGATGAGCACCGTGGCGGTAATCGACGAGGCAAACGCCGACATCGCCACGCCGCACAGCGTGACCTTCATCGGCGTAAGCCCGGTGCGTCCGGACGAGGAGAACGTGAGCACCAGCAGAAACAGCGCCGCGGCTCCGGCGGCGGCAATCAGCGGGCGCCCAAACGGCAGCGTCATCCCCAGCGCGCTCGTCAGCACCACAGCCAGCGCCGCCCCGGCGTTGAGCCCCAGAATATGCGGTTCGCCGAGCGGGTTGCGGATCGTGGATTGCAGCAGCACGCCCGCCACGCCGAGCGCGGCCCCCGTCACCATCGCGGCGCAGAGACGCAGCAGTCTGAGCTTGATGATGATGTTATGGTCGAAATTGCGCGGATCGAAGTGGAGGATGGCCTCCACCACCGTTTGCGGGGCGATAAAGCGGGCGCCGATCCCCAGATGGGCAATCGCGCCCGTTGCAAGCAGCAGGGCGAACATCAGGAAAGCCAGAGAGGTGCGCATCATGGCTGTTTTGCGACCTGGCGAAACGGCATAAAGAACGGTTTACCGGTCAGCGGATTGATGGACATATGCACGTCGACATCAAACACCGCTTTAATCAGCTCCGGCGTGCAGGCGTCCCCTTCATGCAGTACGCCCTCGACTTTTCCCTGGCGTAAAAAGACCAGCGAATCGCCGTAGCTCACGGCAAAGTTGAGATCGTGCAGCACCACCACCACGGTACGTCCGTGCTCGCGCGTCAGCGTATGCAGCAGTTCGAGGATCTCCACCTGATAGCGGAGATCGAGGAACGTGGTGGGTTCATCCAACAGGATATAGGGCGTTTGCTGCGCCAGCGCCATGGCGATCCAGCAGCGCTGACGCTGGCCGCCGGACAGGCTTTCGACGGGCATGTGGGCAAACTCGGCCGTGCCGGTCAGGCGCAGGGCCTCCTCCACCGCCTGCTCGTCCTCGTCGCTCCACTGGCGCATAACGTTCTGCCAGGGAAAACGCCCGCGCGAGACCAGCTCA
This sequence comes from Enterobacter cloacae complex sp. P47BA, assembly GCF_014930485.1. Lineage (NCBI taxonomy): Bacteria > Pseudomonadati > Pseudomonadota > Gammaproteobacteria > Enterobacterales > Enterobacteriaceae > Enterobacter > Enterobacter cloacae complex sp. P47BA. Next base: position 18,701 of record NZ_JADBRF010000035.1, read on the forward strand.
AAGACGGTTAACCCTTCCGGCAGCAGCGGAGACTGCGGCAGGATGCCAAGCTGGCGGGCGACGGCTTTCGTCGGCTGCGCGTGGATCGCCTTGCCGTCGAGAACCGCCGCGCCGCCAAGCGGCTGAAGCAAACGCGCGATGGTACTCAGCAGCGTGGATTTTCCGCAGCCGTTCGCCCCCACCAGAACGGTGATTTTCTGCTGGGGGATCGCAAGGGAAATATCATCAACGATGATTTTTTTCTGATAACCGGCAGAAAGATTCTCCAGAACCAGACCCGGTTTTGTCGTGTTGTGAGCCACGTGCATGCCAACGTAATAAAAAAGGGAAACAAATATAAATAAAAATCATTCTCTTTTGAGAGTTTGAGGCCGCGCCATGTAGTAGTCAAGGGAAGAAACACCCTGAAAAAACCAGGGATAACGGTGCGTTACTACACTGACCAATAAAACAATAAAGACTTAATTTTCAATTTATTAAATGATTACTCCTGTGCTTTTCCGTTACGTTTCAGAGATGTAGCCGATTTTTAGCTTTTTTCATTTACTACTACATTTGCGCATGATTGAATGATTCTCAATTACATGTTCGATGCCTGTTCTGGCTAACGAGCAGACCATAAAGGGCAATGACTCACAGGTTCTTCCGTGAAGGTGCTTCACGGATATTTTGGGATAACAGTTGTAATGGCTACGTTCACACCTTCACTCTCTGGGATAAAAGGGCGCGCGCTCTTTTCACTGCTGTTTATGGCGCCGCTGTCGCAGGCAGCAGACACCACGGCTAAAGACGGCGAAACGCTTACCGTCACCGCCGATCCAAATGCTACGGCGGAGGCCACCAACGGCTACCAGCCGCTGAATACCTCCACCGCCACGCTGACCAACATGCCGATGCTGGATATCCCGCAGGTGGTGAATACCGTCAGCGATAAGGTGCTGGCGGATCAGCACGCCACCACGCTCGATGAAGCGCTCTATAACGTCAGCAACGTGGTGCAGACCAACACCCTGGGCGGTACGCAGGATGCCTTCGTACGCCGCGGGTTTGGCGCAAACCGCGACGGCTCGATCATGACCAACGGCCTGCGCACCGTGTTGCCACGCAGCTTTAACGCCGCAACCGAACGCGTAGAGGTGCTGAAAGGCCCGGCCTCAACGCTGTACGGCATTCTCGATCCGGGCGGCCTGATTAACGTCGTCACGAAGCGCCCGGAGAAAATCTTCGGTGGCTCGATTTCTGCCACCTCTTCCAGCTTTGGCGGCGGCACCGGACAGATCGATGTCACCGGTCCGATTGAGGGCACGCACCTGGCGTATCGCCTCACGGGCGAGTATCAGGACGAGGATTACTGGCGCAACTTCGGCAACGAACGCAGCACGTTTATCGCCCCGTCGCTGACCTGGTTCGGCGACGATGCCACCGTGACCGTGCTCTATTCGCATCGCGACTATAAGACGCCGTTCGATCGCGGAACGATCTTCGATCTCAACACTAAAAAGGCCGTCGACGTCGATCGCAAAACCCGCTTTGACGAGCCGTTTAACGTGACCGACGGGCAGTCCGATCTCGCTCAGCTTAACGCGGAGTATCGCCTCAACAGCCAGTGGACCGCGAAGTTCGACTACAGCTACAGCCAGGATAAGTACAGCGATAATCAGGCGCGCGTGATGGCCTACGATTCAAAAACCGGCACCCTGACCCGCCGGGTGGATGCAACCCAGGGCTCGACCCAGCGCATGCACAGCACCCGTGCGGATCTGCAGGGCAACGTGGATATCGCGGGCTTTTATAATGAGATCCTCACCGGCGTGTCGTATGAAAATTACGATCTGCTGCGCACGGACATGATGCGCTGTAAGAACGTCAAAGGTTTCAATATCTATAATCCGGTTTATGGCAAACTCGACGAGTGTACAACCGTCTCCGCCGCTGACAGCGACCAGACGCTCAAGCAGGAGAGCTACTCGGCCTACGCCCAGGATGCCCTGTACCTGACGGATAAATGGATCGCCGTCGCCGGGTTGCGCTACCAGTATTACACCCAGTACGCGGGCAAAGGTCGTCCGTTTAACGTCAATACCGACAGCCGCGACGAGCAGTGGACGCCGAAGCTGGGGCTGCTTTACAAACTGACGCCCGCAGTCTCGCTGTTTGCCAACTATTCGCAGACGTTTATGCCGCAGTCATCCATTGCGAGCTACATTGGCGACCTGCCGCCGGAAACCTCAAACGCGTACGAAGTAGGCGCAAAGTTCGATCTGTTCGACGGCATAACCGCCAATATCGCGCTGTTTGATATTCACAAGCGCAACGTGCTGTACACCGAAAGCATCGGGGGCGAAACCATCGCCAAAACCGCGGGCCGCGTGCGCTCTCAGGGCGTGGAGGTGGATCTTGCCGGGTCACTGACCGAGAACACTAACATTATCGCCAGCTACGGCTATACCGACGCGAAGGTGCTGGAGGACCCGGATTACGCGGGTAAACCGCTGCCGAACGTGCCGCGCCACACCGGCTCCCTGTTCCTGACGTACGACATTCATAATGCGTTTGCCGGAAATACCCTGACGCTCGGCGGCGGCGGGCACGGCGTTAGCCGTCGCTCGGCAACCAACGGTGCGGATTATTATCTGCCGGGCTATTTCGTGGCGGATGCGTTTGCGGCGTATAAGATGAAGCTGCAGTATCCGGTGACGCTGCAGGTGAACGTGAAAAATCTGTTTGATAAGACCTACTACACGTCGTCGATTGCGACCAACAACCTGGGCAACCAGATTGGCGACCCGCGCGAAGTGCAGTTTACGGTGAAGATGGAGTTTTGATGTAAAAAAGCCCGGTGGCGCTAATGCTTACCGGGCCTACGATCCATTACCTCTCCCTGTGGGCTGAGGGTTCCCCAGAAAAATGAAAAGCACGATGAAGTGTGATCTACTGGTTGCGCTAACA
>NZ_JADBRF010000036.1:0-20890 GCF_014930485.1 Enterobacter cloacae complex sp. P47BA
GAGTGCCCACACAGATTGTCTGATAAATTGTTAAAGAGCAGTTGCAACGCGGCTTTCAGCTCACCGTTGCGAGGTCCCGTATATTACGTTTTCCTCATTCAGAGTCAAGCGATTATTTTCACTTTTTTCTGTTGGCGTTCATCTCTGAACCCCGCTAACCCGGCGGCCTGTAAGCCGTTGTTCCGTGTCAGTGGAGGCGCATTATAGGGAGTTCTCAGACGTTGACAACCCCTCTTTTAAAAAAAACTTTCAACCGTCTCTTTTTTGCTCAAAACCGTGCTACAGCGCCAGTTTTTCGAGCGTTTCAAAGCCATAACGGCGTAAAACGGGTAAAAGTTGCTCAGTCTCTTTCGTGATAGCCATGCAAAATGCGATATTTGCATCGGTAGATTTCGCATCCGGCGCTTCATGCTCCAGCAGCCAGGCCGTACGACGGGCGATCGCCGCACCAGAATCCACCAGCCGCGTCCCCTCCGGAAGCACTTCTAATAGCTCTTCCTGCAAGAGAGGAAAGTGGGTGCAGCCCAGCACAACCGTATCCGGTGGTTCGGGCATCCGCAGCCACGGACGAAGAATACGACGCAGCTCTTCGAGCGATACCGTCTCGCCGTGCAGTTTCGCTTCCGCCATCTCCACCAGCTCTGCGGAGCCAAGCATTGCAATCTGGCATTCGTTAGCAAAACGGTCGATGAGCTCGCGGGTATAAGGACGCTTCACCGTGCCACGCGTGGCCAGCAAGCCCACGATACCGTTCGCCGTCAGACGCGCGGCAGGCTTTATGGCAGGAACAACGCCCACAACCGGGAACTGGAATTTCTCACGCAGGGCGGGAAGAGAAACGGTGCTCGCCGTATTACAGGCAATGACCGCCAGCGCAAGGGGATAGCGCTTTTGTACCGCAGTGACGATTTCCACCACGCGCTCAACGATAAAGTCCTCACTCTTCTCCCCATACGGAAAAGCGACATTATCGAAGGCGTAGATGTAATGGAGATCCGGCAGGAGATGCCGAATCTCATCGTAGACCGAAAGCCCACCGACGCCGGAATCAAACACCAGCACGGTAGGGCGCGGATTAGAAGGTGTAGCTGCCAGACAAGGTGTATTCCCGTCCTGCAGTTTGGTAGCCATAAACTGTCTCGTAATCTTTATCGAACAGGTTGGCTATTTTACCACGAACTGTGAGGTGTGAGGTGACCGGATATGAAACTGCGACATCCCACAGGCTCACACCGCCCATTTTCACTTTTTCTGACGGATAAGAACCAAAATCAGTGTCGTAACGCGTGCCGAGATAGTGATACGTCAGGCTCCAGTCGAAATCATAGATCTGCGTATCGAGCTGATATTTCACCTGCTGCTTAGCACGACGGTCCAGAAGTTCGTTGGTCGCCGCATTGCGGGCATCCACATAGTCGTAGCCAACGGTATGCGTCAACGGACCTGTATCAAACGACGCCGTCGCTTCCACACCCTTAATGCGTGCTTTACCGACGTTGTAATATTCCTGAAGGTTATTATTAAAGTCGATGAGATTATCAACGTCATTACGATAGCCAGACACGCGCCAGCTCACGCCTGCCGTCAGGCCTTCAAACGCTCCTTCCCACTGCTTGCTCTCTTCTGGATCAAGATGGTCATTGCCATAGAAGCCATAGAGTTGACCCAGATTCGGGGCCTTATAGGCCGTACCATAAGAAGCAATGAAGCGGTAACCGTCCACGAACTCCCACGCTGCACTGCTTTGCCAGGTGCCATGGCGACCAAACTGAGAGTTGTCATCGCTGCGAACCGCCCCTTCCAGAGTGAAATCGCCCAGCTGCTGCAGCCCGGTCAGGTAGACGCCGGTGTTACGCAGGTCGTAGCCGTTGGTCACGTAGTTTGTACCCGGCTCGGTGCTCTGCTTCTGCCAGTCAACGCCCGCACCAATGTTCCCGTGCCCCACATCAACGGAGTTGAGCCACTGAACGTTGTATTGTTTGATTTCATCCAGCGTGGCAGTCGAATCGTAACGGCCCAAATTAGGGTCGTAGTTATAGTCTTTGCTGTGGCTATAGCTGGTGAGGAGCTGTGAATGGAAGATGTCCTCGTTGAAGCGTAATCCTGCGTCCCAGGTCTGGCTATAGAGCTGGCGGGTATCGACCAGTACGTCAGGGGTAAATGAGCTGTAGTAACCGTCATAGGCCGTACGGTTGCTGTAGCCAAAGCCGCGAACAAATCCGCTCCACTGGTCTGAGAATGCGTGATCCACCGCACCGTAGAGCGTTTTATTCATAAAGCCGTCGCGATCGGTCTGGGCAAGGCCACCATTGTTGCCGTCCGCAACCACATCGAAACCTTTGGTATAGGTGTAATCCCCCGCCAGCGTGACGCGCGTGCTGTCGCCCAGCGTTTGCTGGGTACTGCCGCCATAATTCTGGTAACCGTGCGACCCTACGCCGGCATTCAGCGTCGTACCGTCCTTCGTGCGGGCGGTAATAATGTTGACTACACCGCCAATCGCATCCGAGCCGTATACCGCCGAACGCGGTCCACGCACATATTCGATACGCTGCACCAGGGAGATCGGGAACTGGCTGAGATCGGACGACCCCGTGACGCCCGCCTGGTTAAGGCGGATGCCGTCAACGAGAATCAGGACGTGGCTGGAGTTGGTGCCACGGATAAAGAGAGAAGAGAGTTGCCCCATCCCGCCACTTTGCGCCGTGTCCACGCCGGGCAGGCGACGCATAACATCCAGCACCGAGGTTGATTGCCAGCGGTCAATATCGGCACGCGTAACCACCGACGTTGCTGCCAGAATAGTTTTTTCAGGTTGTTCAAAACGATTTGCCGTCACCACCAACGAGTCAGCGCTATCCTGCGCCCAGCCCGAAAATGCCGTGACGGACAGCGCCGTCAACAGCGATACTTTTTTAATCATTGTTAAAGCATCCACAATATAAGAAGGATGCCGCAGGCCTCATCTATAGCACGCGATGATGAAACCAAATGCGACGTGATCCCGGCAGGTCTTCGGGCTAGGTGGCGTTATACGGATGAAGACTTCCCATTTTCACAGTGTCTACAGCTCTCATCCCGCCAGTCTTTACCGCTGCGCGTCAGCTCCAGATTTTCACTGGATTCCCTTTTCACTCTCAGGAGACCGGAAACAGAATGCTACAATTAGACACGTATAGATGTCCAGACAGCTATTGGCCATTAAATCTGGACATCCCCTGAACAATCCCTACAATCCCCGCGTAATTCTTTATCACTCAGGACGCATCATGACCCCAGAACACCTCCCGACAGAACAGTACGACGCGCAGCTGGCCGAGAAAGTTGTCCGCCTGCAAAGTATGATGACGCCTTTCAACGCGCCCGTTCCCGAGGTGTTCCGCTCCCCTGTCAGCCACTACCGCATGCGCGCCGAGTTCCGCATCTGGCATGACGGCGACGACCTGTACCACATCATTTTCGATCAGCAGACCAAATCACGCATTCGCGTGGACAGCTTCCCGGCAGCGAGCGAGCTTATCAACCAGCTGATGACGCTGATCGTTGAAGGCGTGCGCAACAATCCGGTGCTGCGCCACAAGCTGTTCCAGATTGACTATCTGACCACGCAAAGCAATCAGGCGATTGTCTCTCTGCTGTACCACAAAGCGCTGACCGACGAATGGCGCGAGCAGGCCGAAGCCCTGCGCGATACGCTGCGTGCGCAGAACATCAACGTGCACCTGATTGGCCGCGCGACAAAAACCAAAATCATGCTGGATCAGGATTACGTCGACGAGCGTCTGCCGGTGGCGGGTAAAGAGATGGTTTACCGTCAGGTGGAAAACAGCTTCACCCAGCCGAATGCCGCGATGAACGTGCAGATGCTGGAGTGGGCGCTGAAGGCGACGGAAGGGTCTAAGGGCGATCTGCTTGAGCTGTACTGCGGTAACGGCAACTTCTCGCTGGCGCTGGCGCGTAACTTCGAACGCGTGCTGGCAACGGAAATCGCCAAGCCGTCGGTAGCGGCCGCGCAGTACAACATCGCAGCTAACCATATCGATAACGTGCAGATCATTCGAATGGCGGCAGAAGAGTTCACCCAGGCCATGAACGGTGTACGCCAGTTTAACCGCCTGGAAGGGATCGATTTGAAGAGCTATCAGTGTGAGACGATTTTTGTCGACCCGCCGCGCAGCGGCCTGGACAGCGAAACAGAGAAGATGGTGCAGGCGTACCCGCGTATTTTGTACATCTCCTGTAACCCGGAGACGCTGTGCAAGAATCTGGAAACATTAAGCCAGACGCACAAGGTTGAACGTCTGGCGCTGTTCGATCAGTTCCCGTATACACACCATATGGAGTGCGGTGTACTGCTCACGGCGAAGTAACTAGCCGGCGTTTTTGGCAGGTGGCGCTTCGCTTACCTGCCCTACTCAGACCCCATTACTCTGGCAGTTGGCTCTTGCGGCTACGCATGCGCGAGCCAATCCAGAACACCAGCGCCACGGACAGTACCGCAGGGAAGAAGTTAGAGCCGATATCCGGATACTCCGCGCGCACCACGGTGCTATACAGCAATACGCCCAGAATAAAACAGGCAGCGGCCAGCCCCGGTAACCCAACCGGCATCGTACGGTTCAGGTAACGCTGATGCAGGCAGTAGACCGTCAGCACCAGCGCAATAAGCGGGAAAATCGAAAATGGCACGATGGAGCTAAAAATAGCGGCAAACGTGCCATTAATGGATAAGCCAGCGATCAATGCCAGCAACAGCGTCCCTTTATCCTGACCTGACTGTTTCATTACTCACCTTCACTCTTCGGTTTGATGTGCCAGTTTCTCTTGTTCACGGCGATACCAGTAGTACGCGCCTTTGGAGATCATCCTGAGCTGCAATACCAGTCGCTCTTCAAGCTGCTTGCGTTGTTCAATGCTGACGTCCAGCGCTTCGGCACCCGCGCTGAACACAATCGTCACCATCGCCTCGGCCTGTGCTTCAGTAAAGGCACGCGGCATATGGTTTTCGAGTTCAAGATAGTCGGCAAGTTCCGCGATGAAGTGCTGAATTTCCCGCGCGACGGCGGCACGAAACGCTGCCGATGTGCCCGAACGTTCGCGCAGAAGCAGACGAAACGCGTTGGGGTTATTGCCGATAAATTCCATAAACGTCGACACGGAGGTGCGGATCACGCTGCCGCCTTTGGCGATACGCTGACGCGCCTGGCGCATCAGCTGGCGCAGCATCAAACCACTTTCGTCGACCATGGTCAGGCCCAGTTCATCCACATCACGGAAGTGACGATAGAAGGACGTTGGCGCAATCCCGGCCTCGCGTGCGACTTCGCGCAGGCTCAAACTGGCAAAACTCCGCTCAGCACTCAGTTGACTGAATGCGGCTTCCACCAGCGAACGCCGGGTTTTCTCTTTTTGTTGTGCTCTTACGCCCATCACGATAGTTGAATCCTTCCAAAGGCCTGATGGCACTATACCAGAGAATAAAATTAATCTGTTTGCTCAGCTTTGTGAATGATTGTTTACGTGCGGTTTGTGCTCCACTGCCGGAAAAAAGCACAACGATAATTGGGTTACCCTGGCAATGATGTTATGATTCTGTTGCTTTTATGTATAAGAACAGGTAAGCCTTGCCATGCCACATTCCTACGATTACGACGCAATAGTTATTGGTTCCGGCCCCGGCGGCGAAGGTGCAGCTATGGGTCTGGTGAAACAGGGAGCCAGAGTAGCGGTCATCGAGCGCTACCATAATGTCGGCGGCGGTTGCACCCACTGGGGCACCATCCCATCGAAAGCCCTCCGCCACGCCGTTAGCCGCATTATCGAATTTAACCAGAACCCTCTTTACAGCGACCACTCCCGACTTCTTCGTTCCTCCTTTGCCGACATCCTGAATCACGCGGATACCGTCATTAACCAGCAGACGCGCATGCGTCAGGGCTTTTATGAGCGTAACCATTGTGAAATCCTGCAGGGCAACGCGCATTTTGTGGATGAACACACCCTGGCACTCGAATGCCACGACGGTTCGATTGAGACAATCACCGCTGAAAAATTTGTGATTGCCTGCGGTTCACGCCCTTACCATCCGGCCGACGTCGACTTCTCACACCCACGCGTCTACGACAGCGACTCCATTCTGAGCCTGCACCATGAACCCCGCCACGTCATTATCTATGGCGCAGGGGTCATCGGCTGCGAATACGCGTCGATCTTCCGCGGAATGGATGTCAAAGTTGACCTGATTAACACCCGCGACCGCCTGCTGGCGTTCCTCGATCAGGAGATGTCAGACTCCCTCTCCTATCACTTCTGGAACAGCGGCGTAGTGATTCGCCACAACGAAGAGTACGAGAAAATAGAAGGCTGCGATGACGGTGTGATCATGCACCTGAAGTCCGGTAAGAAGCTGAAAGCCGACTGCCTGCTGTACGCCAACGGCCGTACCGGCAATACCGATTCACTGCGGCTGGAAAATATCGGGCTTGAAACAGACAGCCGCGGTCAGCTGAAGGTCAACAGCATGTATCAGACCGCGCTACCGCACGTATACGCGGTGGGCGACGTAATTGGCTACCCGAGCCTGGCCTCCGCCGCTTACGATCAGGGCCGCATTGCCGCTCAGGCGCTGGTAAAAGGCGAAGCGACGGCGCATCTGATCGAAGATATCCCGACGGGGATCTACACCATTCCGGAAATCAGTTCTGTCGGGAAAACCGAGCAGCAGCTGACGTCAATGAAGGTGCCTTACGAGGTAGGTCGTGCCCAGTTTAAACATCTGGCGCGGGCGCAGATCGTGGGGATGAGCGTAGGTACGCTAAAAATTCTGTTCCATCGCGAGACGAAAGAGATCCTCGGGATTCACTGCTTTGGTGAACGCGCGGCGGAAATCATTCATATCGGTCAGGCAATCATGGAGCAGAAAGGTGGTGGTAACACCATTGAGTACTTCGTTAACACCACCTTTAACTACCCGACCATGGCAGAAGCCTATCGGGTAGCCGCGCTGAACGGCTTAAACCGCCTGTTTTAACGCGCTGTCGAAATGGCCATCCATCGCACCGCGGATGGCCTCTGCCAGCTGCTCATAGCGGCTGCGCAGCGGTGACCCTGGGCGATACACCAGGCCAATGGTGCGACGCGGCTCCGGCTTAATGCACGGCAGGTACACCACGCCATCACGCTTACGCTCGCGCGGCACGGCCAGCGCAGGCAGCAACGTAATACCGCTTCCCGCCGCCACCATATTACGCAGCGTTTCCAGACTGGTTGCGCGGAAGTGGGTATCTTCGTCAGCGCCCGCTTCGAAGCAGAAGCCCATCGCCTGATCGCGCAGGCAGTGACCGTCTTCCAGCATCAGCAGCTTTTCCCCGGCCAGATCGGCCATCGGCACGCGATCGCGGTTCGCCCACGGGTGATCTTCATAGATCGCCAGCATCATCGGCTCATCGAACAGCGGTACTTCAATAAACGCTTCGCTCTCTTTCACCAGCGCCAGAATGGCGCAGTCGAGCTTGCCGCTGTCCAGCTGCGCCAGCAGCTGATGGGTTTGCGCTTCATGCAGGTACATTTCGAGTTTCGGGAACGTCTGGTGCAGCATCGGAATGATGTGCGGTAACAGGTACGGGCCAACGGTTGGGATCAGGCCAATATGCAGCGGGCCGGACATGGCCTCTCCCTGCTGGCTTGCCATTTCCTTGAGCACTTTGACCTCGCGCAGCACGGTGCGCGCCTGATCCACCAGCAGAAGACCGGCCTGGGTGAACAGCACCTTACGGCTGGTGCGCTCCAGCAGCATCACGCCCAGCTCGTCTTCCAGCTTGCGGATCTGCCCGCTCAGCGTCGGCTGGCTGACGTGGCAGGAATCTGCCGCGCGGCGAAAGTGACGATGCTCGGCTAACGCTACCAGGTATTCAAGATCACGAATATTCATTATTCATCCTCCGTCGCCACGATAGTTCATGGCGATAGATAGCATAGCAATGAACGATTATCCCTATCAAGCATTCTGTTGAATAATACGCCACATAGACGAGGCGGCCGTGTTTGACCCTTGACGTCCCCGCACCGTCAGCGAGTTTCTCTCAAAACTCGAACAACTAAAGCCAACGTGAACTTTTGCGGACCCCGTGGTCCGCTTTTTTTTGCATAAAAAAGCCTGGCGCTAAGCCAGGCTCCGTTTTACTCCCTCTCCCAGTGGGAGAGGGCCGGGGTGAGGGCACCAGCCCGCACGGTTCAAACCAGCCGGTTTTTCGCATCCGCAATCGCCTGCGCCACCTGCTTCGGCGACACGCCGCCTTTCGCCGCACGCTTATCCAGGCAGGACTGCAGCGCCAGAATCGGGTACACATCCTCCCCGATCGCCGCGCTGAATTTTTGCAGGTCGGCAAGCGCCAGCTCTTCAAGGGCTTTACCCTGACGAATCGCTTCCACCACCGCTTCGCCAACAATATGGTGCGCCTCGCGGAACGGTACGCCCTTCGCGACAAGGTAGTCCGCCAGTTCGGTAGAGTTGGCATAGCCCTGCTGCGCCGCTTCCTGGCAGCGCGGACGTTTCACCTGAATGCCGTCCAGCACCAGCGCGCCCATGTGCAGACAGTCCAGCCAGGTGTCGAGCGCGTCGAACAGCCCTTCCTTGTCTTCCTGCATATCTTTGTTATACGCCAGCGGCAGCCCTTTCAGGGTCATCATCATGCCGGTCAGCGCGCCCTGCACGCGACCGCACTTGCCGCGGATCAGCTCCAGCGCGTCCGGGTTTTTCTTCTGCGGCATCAGCGATGAGCCTGAGGTCACGCGGTCGGACAGCTCAACGAAGCCCGCTTCACCGGAGTTAAAGAAGATCAGGTCTTCGGCAAAGCGCGAAAGATGCACCATCCCGATAGAGGCATTGGAGAGCAGCTCCAGCACGTGGTCACGGTCAGATACGCTGTCCAGGCTGTTGCGGGTGGCGGAAGCAAAGCCCAGCCATCCTGCCAGCTGCTCGCGGTCGATTTCATACGCCGTACCGGCCAGCGCGCCGCTGCCCAGCGGGCTGACGTCCAGACGCTTCAGAGTATCCTGCAGACGGCTTTCGTCACGCGCCAGCATCTCAACGTAGGCCAGACACCAGTGCGCAAAGGTCACCGGCTGCGCGCGCTGCAGGTGGGTATAACCCGGCATCACCGCGTCCTGATTGTTCTGCGCGGTCTCTACCAGCGCACTTTGAAGCTGACGGTTGGCCGCCAGCAGTTCGCCAACGGTCTCTTTACACCACAGCTTCAGGTCGGTGGCGACCTGGTCGTTACGGCTACGGCCGGTGTGCAGCTTTTTACCCAGCTGACCGACTTTGTCGATCAGCTTGCCTTCCACCCAGCTGTGAATATCTTCGGCATCGCTCTGCAGGATTTGCTGCGGATCCAGACGCACCTCTTCCAGCAGGTTGTTCAGCGCCTCTTCCAGCTGCTGCTGTTCGTCTGCGGTCAGTACGCCAACGGTCACCAGCGCTTTGGACCAGGCCACAGAGCCGACAATATCCTGTTCGGCCAGGCGGTAGTCGAAGCGCAAAGAGTCGTTGAACTGTTTGAACCGTTGATCCGCTGCCTGTGTAAAACGCCCACCCCAAAGTGCCATAACATCGTTCCTTTATTCGTTAGTTCCGCCGGGTGCGCTTCGCTTACCCCGGCCTACGGTCATTCAATAAAAAACTTACGCCAGAATACGCGTGCCAATCGGCGTGCCGTTAAACAGCGCCGGGAGCTGCTCCGCGTGACGCCAGGAGGCGATATCCACCGGGCGGCCCAGCGTGCGCGCCGCATCCAGCGCGGCGTTCACTTTGACGATCATGCCGTCGGTAATAATGCCCTGAGCAATCAGCTGCTCGGCTTTGGCGGCGGTCATTTCCGCTATGCGCTGGCCTTTACCGTCGAGAATGCCGCTCACGTCGGAGAGCAGGATCAGGTCCGCGCCCAGCGTGGCCGCCAGCGCGGTTGCCGCCTGGTCTGCGTTAACGTTCATCAGCTCACCCTCTTCGGTCACGCCGATAGAGCTCACCACCGGCAGGAAACCGCTTTCCAGCAGGGTGTTAATCAGCTTAGGCGAACCCGGCTGCGCCAGTCCAACATGGCCGAGCGCTTCGTCGAGCTGGGTCACTTTTACGCTGTCACCGTCGCCCAGGTAGAGGCCAACGGACGCAATATGGTGTTTCTTCGCCCATGCCAGCAGCGTTTTGTTCGCCGTGCCCGCCAGCGCGCCGGTAATGATGTCAATCTGGTCAGCAGGCGTGACGCGCAGGCCATTTTTCTTTTTCACCGGCAGATTCAGCCCTTTCATCAGCTCATCCACCACGCAGCCGCCGCCGTGCACAATCACCAGCGGACGCTGGTGCGATTCGCGATAGTTCACCAGCGCGGTAAACAGGCGCTCCAGCGCTTCTTCGCTGTCCAGCAGTACACCACCGAGTTTGATAATTAATGGGTTCATCATCACACCTTAAATAAGAGCCTGCGTTTCAGGGAAGCCGAAACGAATATTTGCACACTGCATTGCCTGTGCGGCAGCGCCTTTGAGTAAGTTATCTTCTGCGGCGACCACAATCAGATGCTCGCCCTGTACGGCAAAGCCGATATCGCAGAACGGCAGGCCAACCACATTTTTGAGCGCCGGCACGCCTTTGTCGTACAGACGCACCAGCGGCTTATCCGCATACGCCTGCGTGAAGGCCTCGCTCACCTGCTCTTTCGTCACGCCCGACTTCAGGCGACAGGTGATGGTTTCGAGGATCCCGCGCGGGAAGCTGCCCAGGTGCGGGGTAAAAATCACCTCCGCGCCCAGATGGGTGGTGATTTCAGGATGATGGCGGTGATTAAACACGCCATACGGCTGAAGGCTCACTTCGCAGAAGCTGTTGGAGATAGCGGCCTTGCGCCCCGCACCGCTCACGCCGCTGGTGGCGTTGATCACCGGCCACTGGCTCAGATCCAGCAGACCGGCGTCGATCAGCGGCTTCAGGGAGAGCTGTGCCGCCGTCGGGTAGCAGCCCGGAACGGCAATCAGGTTCGCTTCTTTCAGTTTATCCGCACTCCACTCCGCCAGGCCGTACACCGCTTTTTCAAGCAGATCCGGATGCTGATGAGTGAAGCCGTAATATTTTTCGTAGAACGCGCCGTCGTTAACGCGGAACGCGCCAGAGAGGTCAAACACCACGCAGCCGGCCGCCAGGAACTGCGGCGCAAGGTCGTGGCTGACCTCGTGCGCGGTGGCTAAAAACACCACGTCGACGCCGTCGGTAAACTCGCTGATGTCAGACATCGGCTGCAGCGGCAGATCGACCATGCCCTTAAGCTGCGGATGCAAATCGGAAATTAACTTTCCTGCATCATTGCTTTGCGCTGACACGGTCAAAGCGGTTATGGTCATATGAGGGTGGCGATTTACGTAGCTTACAAGCTCTGCGCCCGCATAACCGCTAGCGCCTACAATCAGCGTATTCAACATCGGGTTCCTTTATGCTCAACGTTAATGTATTTTTATTCACATTTATTGCATGAATATTGATACTATCACGACCTAAGGTGTGTCAACAATGAAAATGAACTTACCGCCATTTATCGAGATCTACCGCGCCCTGATTGCCACGCCGTCCATCAGTGCGACCGAAGAAGCGCTGGATCAGAGCAATGAGTCTTTAATCAATCTGCTGGCGGGTTGGTTTAGCGATCTTGGGTTTAACGTTGAGGTTCAGCCCGTCCCCGGAACACGCCACAAATTTAACCTGCTCGCCAGCACCGGAACCGGCGCGGGCGGCCTGCTGCTGGCCGGCCATACCGACACCGTACCGTTTGACGACGGCCGCTGGACGCGCGATCCGTTCACCCTGACCGAGCATGACAACAAGCTCTACGGTCTGGGCACCGCAGACATGAAAGGCTTCTTCGCCTTTATCCTCGACGCGTTGCGTGACGTGGACGTGACGAAGCTGAAAAAACCGCTCTACATTCTGGCGACCGCTGATGAAGAGACCAGTATGGCGGGCGCGCGCTACTTCTCAGAAAACACGTCGATTCGTCCGGATTGCGCGATCATCGGCGAGCCGACGTCTCTGCAACCGATTCGCGCGCATAAAGGCCATATCTCTACCGCTGTGCGCGTGCTCGGCCAGTCCGGCCACTCCAGCGATCCGGCGCGCGGCGTGAACGCCATCGAGCTGATGCATGACGCCATCGGCCGCATTATGACCCTGCGCGACGATCTGAAAGAGCGGTATCACTACGAGGCGTTCACCGTGCCTTACCCAACGCTGAACCTCGGCAGCCTACACGGCGGTGATGCGTCCAACCGTATCTGTGCCTGCTGCGAACTGCATATGGACATCCGCCCACTTCCGGGCATGACCCTGAGCGATCTTGACGGTCTGCTGAATGAAGCGCTGGCCCCGGTGAGCGAACGCTGGCCGGGACGCCTGACAGTCTCCGAACTGCATCCGCCAATCCCGGGCTACGAATGCCCGCCAGACCACCAGCTGGTTCAGGTGGTGGAAAAACTGCTCGGCGAGAAAACCGACGTGGTGAACTACTGCACCGAAGCGCCTTTTATTCAAACGCTTTGCCCGACGCTGGTCCTCGGCCCTGGCTCCATTAATCAGGCCCACCAGCCGGATGAATATCTGGAAACCCGCTTCATCAAGCCCACCCGCGAGCTGATTACCCAGGTTGTGCATCACTTCTGCTGGCATTAAAACCGCACCGAAAAGTCCCCTCTCCCACCGGGAGAGGGTTAGGGTGAGGGAAACAAATCGCATGATCACCGTCACATTTCCATAAGCATCTCTTATCTGACGCAATGCGAATTAAATTTCGTAAATTGCCCGCATTTATTCGTTTGCTGAACCGTTTTCGCAGCAATTGACGACGGGGGTTTTACGTGGCTTTATAAAGGGAGATGACAAAATAATGTCCAGAAGATTTTCGCCTGGGCATAAACAAAAATGATGGGGTGACTGGGTTTTTATGAACGAACAATATTCCGCGTTGCGTAGTAATGTCAGCATGCTCGGCAAAGTGCTTGGAGATACCATCAAAGACGCATTAGGGGAGAACATCCTCGACCGCGTTGAAACCATCCGCAAGCTGTCCAAATCTTCCCGTGCCGGTAACGAGGCCAGTCGTCAGGAGCTGCTCACCACCTTGCAGAACCTCTCTAACGATGAGCTGCTGCCCGTTGCCCGCGCCTTCAGCCAGTTCCTGAACCTGGCAAACACCGCTGAGCAATACCACAGCATTTCGCCAAACGGCGAAGCGGCCAGCAACCCGGAAGTCATTGCCCGCACCCTTCGTAAACTGAAAGACCAGCCAGACCTCAACGAAGCCACCATCAAAAAAGCGGTGGAGTCCCTTTCGCTGGAGCTGGTGCTGACCGCACACCCAACCGAAATCACCCGTCGTACGCTGATCCACAAGATGGTGGAAGTAAACAGCTGCCTGAAGCAGCTGGATAACAAAGACATTGCCGACTACGAGCGCAACCAGCTGATGCGCCGTCTGCGCCAGCTGATTGCCCAGTCCTGGCACACCGATGAAATTCGTAAGCATCGCCCAAGTCCGGTAGACGAAGCCAAATGGGGCTTTGCGGTGGTGGAAAACAGCCTGTGGGAAGGGGTACCAAACTACCTGCGCGAGCTGAACGAACAGCTGGAAGAAAACCTGGGCTATCGTCTGCCGGTAGACTTTGTGCCGGTGCGCTTCACCTCCTGGATGGGCGGTGACCGCGACGGCAACCCGAACGTGACCGCGGAAATCACCCGTCACGTCCTGCTGCTGAGCCGCTGGAAAGCGACCGACCTGTTCCTGAAGGATATTCAGGTGCTGATCTCCGAGCTGTCGATGGTTGAAGCGACGCCGGAACTGCGCGCGCTGGCCGGTGAAGAAGGTGCCAGCGAGCCGTACCGCTTCCTGATGAAAAAGCTGCGCGGTCAGCTGATGGCCACCCAGGCATGGCTGGAAGCGCGCCTTAAAGGCCAGCGCCTGCCGAAGCCGGAAGGTCTGCTGAGCCAGAACGAACAGCTCTGGGAGCCGCTGTACGCCTGCTATAAATCACTCCAGGCCTGTGGCATGGGCATCATCGCCAACGGCGAACTGCTTGATACCCTGCGCCGCGTGAAGTGTTTCGGCGTACCGCTGGTGCGTATCGACGTCCGTCAGGAAAGTACCCGCCATACTGAAGCCCTGGGCGAGCTGACCCGCTATCTCGGTATTGGCGACTATGAAAGCTGGTCAGAAGCCGACAAGCAGGCGTTCCTGATCCGCGAGCTGAACTCCAAGCGCCCTCTGCTACCGCGCAACTGGGAGCCAAGCAACGACACCCGTGAAGTGCTCAATACCTGTAAAGCGATCGTGGACGCACCAAAAGGATCGGTCGCCGCCTATGTGATCTCCATGGCGAAAACCCCGTCCGACGTGCTGGGCGTTCACCTCCTGCTGAAAGAAGCGGGCATCGACTACGCCCTGCCAGTCGCCCCGCTGTTTGAGACCCTCGACGACCTGAACAACGCCAACGACGTCATGACCCAGCTGCTTAACATCGACTGGTATCGCGGCTTTATTCAGGGCAAGCAGATGGTAATGATTGGCTATTCCGACTCCGCGAAAGATGCGGGCGTGATGGCGGCGTCCTGGGCGCAGTATCAGGCTCAGGATGCGCTGATCAAAACCTGCGAGAAAGCCGGTATTGAGCTGACCCTGTTCCACGGTCGCGGCGGCTCCATTGGCCGCGGTGGCGCGCCTGCTCACGCGGCGCTGCTCTCTCAACCGCCGGGAAGCCTGAAAGGCGGCCTGCGCGTGACCGAGCAGGGCGAGATGATCCGCTTCAAGTATGGCCTGCCGGAAGTGACTATCAGCAGCCTGTCGCTCTATACCAGCGCGATCCTGGAAGCGAACCTGCTGCCGCCGCCGGAGCCAAAAGAATCCTGGTGCCGCATCATGGACGAGCTGTCAGACATCTCCTGCGATCTGTACCGCGGCTACGTGCGTGAAAACAAAGATTTTGTCCCTTACTTCCGCTCGGCCACGCCTGAGCAGGAGCTGGGTAAACTGCCGCTGGGCTCGCGTCCTGCCAAGCGTCGCCCGACCGGTGGCGTTGAATCCCTGCGCGCCATTCCATGGATCTTCGCCTGGACGCAGAACCGCCTGATGCTGCCCGCCTGGTTGGGTGCCGGTGCCGCGCTGCAAAAAGTGGTGGAAGACGGCAAACAGAACGAACTGGAAACCATGTGCCGCGACTGGCCCTTCTTCTCTACCCGTCTGGGCATGCTGGAGATGGTCTTCTCGAAGGCCGACCTGTGGCTGGCGGAATACTACGACCAGCGGCTGGTGAAACCAGAGCTGTGGGCGTTGGGTAAAGAACTGCGCGAACTGCTGGAAGGCGACATCAAAGTGGTGCTGGACATCGCCAACGACTCGCACCTGATGGCGGACCTGCCGTGGATCGCCGAGTCAATCCAGCTGCGTAACATCTACACCGACCCGCTGAACGTTTTACAGGCTGAACTGCTGCACCGTTCCCGCCTGGCGGAAGAGGAAGGTAAAGAGCCGGATCCGCGCGTTGAACAGGCGCTGATGGTGACGATTGCGGGCGTTGCGGCGGGTATGCGTAACACTGGGTAATGCTTTATGCCGGGCAGGCGTTTTTAGCGCCGCCCGGCACGTTTCGGTAGTCTTCTCATGTATTCCGATATCACCCGAATTTTGGCTGACCTGGTGAACCGTACGTTACCGCTGGGCCAGATTCATTTCTCAGCGCTGGCTGAACAGCATCCCCGAACATCTCCCTGCCTCGTCATTACCCTTGCTCCGCCCTGTGAGGCGATATTTTCATCCTTTGGACACATCACGCTTCCACCGTCTAACGCCATGAGCATACATTTCGGTAAGCAGCAGCTGACTCTGGATTTACAGCGTGACAACGCGCTTTGGCAGCAGCTGCAGGTTCCCCGGCGTGGCCCGCGAACGGGTGCTTTTCTTCTGCAAGCGCTCACCGAATTACAGATGCAGCCAGACGAGCAAGACACAGCCATGCTGGTGGTATTAAGCTTGCTCAGCCACTGCCGGGATCTGCTTGGCAGTGACATCCACACCGCTAACCGCAGCCGGGCGCTATTCGAAGCCGTTCGTAGCTATATCGAAGAAAATTATGCCTCTTCGTTAACGCGCGAATCCGTGGCACAGGCGTTCTACATCTCGCCGAATTACCTTTCCCATCTCTTTCAGAAGATCGGCCACGTGGGGTTCAACGAGTATCTGACACAAACGCGGCTGGAACATGCACGCCAGCTGCTGAAAGGCTACGATCTCAAAATTAAAGATATTGCCGCACGCTGCGGATTTCCTGACAGCAACTACTTTTGTCGCCTCTTTCGCAAGCACACCGAGCGTTCCCCTTCCGAATATCGTCGCCAGTATCACAGCCAGCTTATCGCCAAAAAATAGCATTGTGATCGCTATCGCACTTCGCTAAGGACATTACATTTGTCCAGTATTTGGCAAAATTGACCTGTATCCGCCGCACTCAGCCGGGCCTTATCCTTTATTCAACCTTTCTGACTTAAGGAAAAATAATGGAACTGTATCTGGATACCGCGAACGTGGCGGAAGTGGAACGCCTTGCA
Source organism: Enterobacter cloacae complex sp. P47BA (assembly GCF_014930485.1). Taxonomy (NCBI): domain Bacteria; kingdom Pseudomonadati; phylum Pseudomonadota; class Gammaproteobacteria; order Enterobacterales; family Enterobacteriaceae; genus Enterobacter; species Enterobacter cloacae complex sp. P47BA. The sequence goes on from NZ_JADBRF010000036.1 coordinate 16,634, forward strand.
CGCATCTTCCCCATCGCGGGCGTCACCACCAACCCAAGCATCATTGCCGCCAGCCGTGAATCCATCTGGGACGTGCTGCCGCGCCTGCAACAAGCCATCGGGCCGGAAGGCACGCTGTTTGCTCAAACCATGAGCCGCGATGCCGAAGGCATGGTGGCGGAGGCCAAACGCCTGAGTAATGCCATCCCGGGTATTGTGGTGAAAATTCCGGTCACCGCGCAGGGGCTTATCGCCATTAAACAGCTGAAAAGAGAGGGTATTACCACGTTGGGTACCGCCGTTTACAGCGCCGCTCAGGGTTTACTGGCCGCGCTGGCAGGCGCGAAATACGTTGCGCCGTACGTCAACCGCGTCGACGCACAGGGCGGTGACGGTATTCGCATGGTACAGGAGCTGCAGTCCCTGCTGGAACTGCATGCGCCGGAAAGCATGGTGCTGGCTGCCAGCTTCAAAACACCGCGTCAGGCGCTGGACTGCCTGCTGGCCGGATGCGAGGCAATCACGATCCCCTTAGACGTAGCGCAACAAATGCTCGGTACCCCAGCGGTAGAGTCGGCCATAGAAAAGTTCGAGCAGGACTGGAAAAACGCGTTTGGTAACCTCAATCTCTAAGAAAGAACAGGTTCGCAAAAAGAACTCGATCGCCTGAAAAGCGGGTGACAGCTACGCCTTACCCCGCCTGGATGACTGGCAAAAAAATCCCCGCCGTGGCGGGGATTGCTTTTACTTCACGTCAAACCGATCCAAATCCATCACCTTCGCCCATGCGGCAACGAAGTCACGGACAAACTTCTCGTGCGCATCGCTGCTGGCGTAAACCTCGGCCAGCGCGCGCAGGACGGCGTTCGAACCGAAGACCAGGTCGGCGCGGGTCGCGGTGTATTTCACTTCACCGCTGGCGCGATCGCTACCGGTAAACAGCTCGTTTGAATCGTCGGTCGCTTTCCACTGGGTATTCATATCCAGCAGGTTCACGAAGAAGTCGTTGCTCAGCACGCCCTCGCGGCTGGTGAATACGCCATTCTTGCTGCCCTCAAAGTTCGTGCCCAGTACGCGCAGGCCACCGATCAGCACCGTCAGCTCAGGTGCGGTCAGGGTCAGCTGCTGGGCCTTATCAATCAGCAATGATTCCGTCGTGGACACATCCACCTGCGCACGATAATTGCGGAAGCCATCGGCAATCGGTTCGAGCAGGTTAAACATCTCGATATCCGTCTGATCCTGACGAGCATCCACACGGCCCGGCGTGAACGGCACGTTGACGTAAACGCCCGCGGCTTTCGCCGCCTGCTCAACGCCCACAACGCCCGCCAGCACGATGATATCCGCCAGTGAGGCTTTATTGGTGGTGCGCTGAATAGCTTCCAGAGCCGGTAACGCACGTACCGCCGCGGCGTTCACATCCCAGTCGCGCTGAGGCGCCAGCGCCAGACGCGCGCCGTTGGCGCCGCCGCGCTTGTCGCCACCGCGGAAGGTCGATGCAGACGCCCATGCCACGGAAACCAGCTCGCTCACGGAGAGGCCAGAGGCCGCGATTTCCGCTTTCAGGCTTTCAATGTCTTCCTGCGTCGGATGGAACACCGGCTGAGGCAGCGGATCCTGCCAAATCAGATCTTCTTTCGGCACTTCCGGGCCGATGTACCGCGCTTTTGGCCCCATATCACGGTGGGTCAGCTTGAACCACGCGCGCGCGAAGGCTTCGTTAAAGGCCTGCGGATCGTTCAGGAAGCGACGGGAAATTTTCTCGAATTCAGGGTCGAAACGCAGCGTCAGGTCGGTGACCAGCATGGTAGGCTTACGTTTTTTCGACGGGTCGAACGGGTCAGGCATGATTTCCGGCGCATCCACGGCTTCAAACTGAATCGCGCCTGCCGGGCTGCGGGTCTGCACCCATTCGTATTTGAACAGGTTCTCGAAGAAGTAGTTGCTCCACTGGGTCGGAGTTTGCGACCAGATGACTTCCAGCCCGGAGGTGATGGCGTCAGCGCCAATACCGGTGCCGTGCGTGCTGGCCCAGCCTAAGCCCTGCGCTTCAATCGGCGAGGCTTCCGGATCGGTGCCTACATGCGTAGCTTCACCCGCGCCGTGGGTTTTACCGAGCGTATGGCCGCCAGCAATCAGCGCGACGGTCTCTTCGTCGTTCATACCCATGTTGCCAAAGGTGGCGCGGATTGCCGCAGCCGCAGACAGCGGTTCACCGCTGGCGTTTGGCCCTTCCGGGTTCACGTAAATCAGCCCCATTTCGGTGGCCGCCAGCGGGCGCTTCGCCAGTGCTTCCGGGTCACGGTGGGTCAGCCAGGCTTTTTCATCACCCCAGTTCACGTCCAGATCCGGTTCCCAGACGTCTTCACGACCGGCGCCAAAACCAAAGGTGCGGAAGCCGGAGTTCTCCAGCGCCACGTTACCCGCGAGAATAAACAGGTCGGCCCAGGAGATTTTTTGTCCGTATTTTTGCTTGATTGGCCACAGCAGGCGGCGCGCTTTATCCAGGCTGACGTTATCAGGCCAGGAGTTCAGCGGCGCAAAGCGCTGTTGGCCGCGTCCGGCGCCGCCGCGTCCGTCAACGGAGCGGTAAGTACCGGCACCGTGCCAGGCCATGCGAATAAACAGACCCGCGTAGCTGCCCCAGTCGGCAGGCCACCACGGTTGAGAATCGGTTAACAGGGCTTTGAGATCGCCCTTGAGGGCGGAATAGTCGAGCTTGCTGAATTCTTTGCGGTAGTCGAAGTCTTCACCCAGAGGGTTCGAACGGTTGGAATGTTGGTTTAGAAGATCGATGCGGAGTTGTTTAGGCCACCACTCTTTGCTGCCGGTACCTGCGCCCGCGCTGTGATCGACGCCGCCCTGATGGAACGGACATTTGCCGGCGGATGCCGCGTTATTGGTCTCGTCTGACGTGCTCATCGCTATGCTCCCTTTACAGTGATACCGTTACGATATACACCACTAGCAATAAGATATAGTTGAATTAATCCACAGATTCGATAGTTAATACCTTTTAACTTTTTATATGATTAAAAAGCCCTCACTTTATGAGGGCTTTTTGCTGATTACGCCGGACGAACGCCCAGCGTATGACAAATGGCGTAGCTCATCTCCGCGCGGTTAAGCGTGTAGAAGTGGAAGTCCTTCACCCCTTCGCGGCTTAAGATCTTCACCATGTCCATCGCGATATTGGCCCCCACCAGCTTGCGGGTTTCCGCGTCATCGTCCAGCCCTTCGTACATTTTGGACATCCACAGCGGAATGCGAACGTTGGTCATATCGGCGAACTTCTTCGCCTGTTTGAAGTTAGAGACTGGCAGAATGCCCGGGATAATTTCGACGTCGATACCTGCCGAGACGCAGCGGTCGCGGAAGCGCAGATAGCTTTCCACGTCAAAGAAGAACTGGGTGATGGCGCGGTTGGCACCGGCCTCCACCTTACGCTTCAGGTTAAGCAAATCCGCCTGGGCGCTTTTCGCTTCCGGGTGGACTTCAGGGTAGGCGGCCACGGAGATATCAAAATCAGCAACGTCTTTCAGCAGCGCGACCAGATCGGTAGCGTACATGTCCGGCTTGCCGCTTCCCGGCGGCAGATCGCCACGCAGGGCAACGATATGGCGAATCCCGTTGTTCCAGTAGTCCTGGGCAATGGCGCGCAGCTCATCGCGGGTGGCGTCAATACAGGTCAGATGCGGCGCTGCTTCCAGACCGGTACGATCTTTGATGCCTTTAATAATGCTGTGCGTGCGGTCGCGCTCGCCGGAGTTGGCGCCGTAGGTCACGGAGACAAACTTCGGCTTAAGGCTGCTCAGGCGATCGATAGAGCTCCACAGGGTTTGCTCCATTTCACTGGTGCGCGGCGGGAAAAATTCAAAAGAGACGTTAATCTGGCCATTTACTTCGGCCAGGCTCTGATTCAGTGCTTCCCGCTGGTTGGCGTGAAAAAAGCTCATACCTTACCTCTATCTTTCGCGTGTCATTGTCTGTTGTGTTGTGAACTTCTATACGTTTAGACGTCCAGATGTAAAAATGACGGAAAAGCGGCGTGACGTCAACAGAAATAATCACAATAACGGTGAGGTTTGCTCAGGGAAAATGAAGGGAGTTCATGATGGGGGTGAGCGCGGTCTGATGCCCTCACCCTAACCCTCTCCCACAGGGCTGAGGGATCCCCACAAAATAATACCAGCACGGACGACCCCCTCTCCCTTGAGGGAGAGGGCTGGGGTGAGGGGGAACATACGGCTCTGGTGGTCATTCCGTTCACTTTAT
>NZ_JADBRF010000037.1:0-10606 GCF_014930485.1 Enterobacter cloacae complex sp. P47BA
AAGATGCCACCGGCTGAATATGAAAACCAGTATTACCAACGGCTCGGAAGTGTCTAGATTATCCGTGGCGATTCAAAAATTGTGTCGCGACGTATATGTAACGGGTGATGATTGGTGGGAGGAAGGTGGCGAATGTGTCGCTGGTTGTCACGTATGTCAGCACGCTCCAAATTCAGTTTTCTATATTGAAGGTCAGTGGAGTTGTGTTTCATGCTTTGATAGAGGATGGTCAGCAGTTAACTGTCCACATTGTGATGAGTATGTGACTGGTGATATGGAAACAATCAAATATTTCGCATGTCATAAATGCGAAGATGAGCAACGGAAGTTTATTCTAGCTGAAGCTTGAATTTCAGAGTCAATTTTCAAGTAAGTTTGCTATTTCTCGCCCTTAGAACTATCAGGAATCTAAGGCTTGGTACATAGGCATAAGGTACGTTCACCTCTGGAGGGCGGCCATGTTGCCCTTTTGAAGAACCCACCGATGGGGAAGCAACTCGGTGAAGTGGACTGACTTCACCCTGGGAGACGATCCTCCCCATAGACAGACTTTATCGATCTTCTAAGAGAAAGTGATTCTGGAAAACATCAGTGGTTTGTCACTCAAAATCTCTTTTCTCTGAAAACTCTGGAAAAATTGTTAACATTATCCTAAACCAACACTGGCACCGCCTTCCAGAATTTCTACACTGTAACAGTGTGGTAGTATCTACCCACCATGCGATAATGCAGAAGCCCCTCTCCGGAGGGGCTTTTTTTATTCACATACATAAATCATTGCAAAACGAATGCTCCGAAAAGAGTGATCTACCGCACATATCCCTCCACATCTACCGAAGCGAATGTCTACGCTTATAGGACGCCCGGAGAAACCTGTCTTCAGAACACACAACCGGAGGTCCCTATCACCATGTTCAACCAGAAACTACAGGCTACCGAGAACATCGAAATCGAGATTGCAGAAGAGCTGCGCTACGAGACCGATCCCTGCGAGTTAAAACTGGATGAGATGATTGAGGCGGAGCCGGAACCCGAAATGATCGAGGGGCTACCCGCCTCCGATGCCCTGACGCCCGCCGATCGCTACCTTGAACTGTTCGAACATGTCCAGTCGACGCGGCTGTTTGCGGACAGCAAAACCTTCCCCGACTGCGCGCCGAAGATGGATCCGCTGGATATTCTGATCCGCTACCGTAAGGTCAGACGGCACCGGGATTTCGACCTGCGCCAGTTCGTTGAGAACCACTTCTGGCTGCCTGAAACCTACAGCACGGAGTATGTCTCCGACCCCGGCCTGTCGCTTAAAGAGCACATTGATAGCCTGTGGCCCGTCCTGACGCGCGAACCACAGGATCATATTCCCTGGTCGTCCCTGCTGGCGCTGCCGCAGGCCTATATCGTGCCCGGCGGGCGATTCAGCGAGACCTACTACTGGGATTCGTACTTCTCCATGCTGGGGCTGGCGGAAAGTGGCCGTAACGATCTGCTGAAGTGCATGGCGGATAACTTCGCGTGGCTGATCGAACGCTACGGCCATATCCCTAACGGCAACCGCACCTATTATCTCAGCCGCTCGCAGCCGCCGGTCTTTGCCCTGATGGTGGAGCTATTTGAAGAGGACGGCGTGCGCGGCGCGAAGCGTTACCTCGACCACCTCAAAATGGAGCATGCCTTCTGGATGGACGGCGCGGAGTCGCTGCTGCTTAATCAGGCATACCGCAGCGCGGTGCGCATGCCGGACGGTTCATTGCTCAACCGCTACTGGGACGACCGTGACACCCCGCGCGACGAATCGTGGATTGAGGACGTGGAAACCGCCCGCCACTCGGGCCGTCCGCCGAATGAGGTCTATCGCGATCTGCGTGCGGGAGCAGCGTCTGGCTGGGACTACTCCTCCCGCTGGCTGCGCGATCCGGCGCGGCTCGCCAGCATTCGCACGACGCAATTTATCCCCATCGATTTGAACGCCTTCCTGTTTAAGCTGGAGAGCGCGATTGCCAATATCTCGGCGTCGAAAGGGGATAAAGAGACGGCCGAGCTGTTCCGCCAGAAGGCCACCGATCGTCGCGCGGCGGTGAACCGCTATTTGTGGGACGAGGAGAGTGGCTGTTACCGCGATTACGACTGGCGACGCGAGCAGATGGCGCTGTTTTCTGCCGCCAGCATTGTGCCGCTGTATGTTGGAATGGCGACGCACGAGCAGGCAGAACGTTTATCTGACGCGGTAAAAGCGCGTCTGCTGACGCCGGGTGGGATTCTGGCAACCGAGTACGAAACCGGCGAGCAGTGGGATAAACCCAACGGCTGGGCGCCGCTGCAGTGGATGGCGATTCAGGGGTTCAAGCAGTACGGTAACGACTCGCTGGGGGATGAAATCGCCTGGAGCTGGCTGCATACGGTGAACCACTTCTACAAGACGCACCACAAGCTGATTGAGAAGTACCACATCGCCAGCAGTACGCCGCGCGAAGGGGGCGGCGGGGAGTATCCGCTACAGGATGGCTTCGGCTGGACGAACGGCGTGGTGCGACGGTTGATTGGGTTGTATGGGGAGCCTTGAGAGGGGTGCGATCTGGCCCCTCTCCCCTCTGGGGAGAGGGGGAAAATTTTAGCGAATCACCTCATAAATGGCGGTCTGAATAGACTGCCATTTTTTCGTGGTGGCATCCGGCTGTGACTGCGCGCGTCGCGTTGCCATCTCAAGATCGTGTTTCTGGCGCTTCACCACGGCCGGCACGGTGCAGAACGCTTTCAGATACTCTTTACGTATTGACGTCAGGGACTCGCCGTTTGACATGGCGTGGCTGAGCGTATTGATGAAACGACGACACGGCTTCTCTTCTGCCATGTTCTGCCGATAGCGCAGCATAAGCTCCAGAACGTCGTCATAGCCTGCCGACATCGCCTCTTCGGTCCATGACAGCTTCCAGTCCATCCCTCCCTGCAAAAAGAGCAGCGCCACGCGGGTATCGTTGCGGTTAATCGCCGAACGGAAATTACTCTCGTCCCAGGTCACTCCCATGCGCGTCAGCGTCTCGCGCGAGGAAGGGGTTTCGCGCATCTCCTGCGGCGGAGCCGCCGCTTGCGCCGTATTTTCGGCCGCAGGCTGCGGTTTGCTGCTGGTCACCAGCCAGAAGCCGCCTACTACGATGGCAATCACCATCACGCCGACCGCTCCCCATAGCGCACCGGAGATAAGCTGCTCACGCTGTTCGGGCGTGCGCGGGGCGCGCTGGGTCGGCTTTTCAATCGTGTCGCGGACTTCAAACAGATCCCCACCGGTAACCCGATCCATTTTTTGCGCCCTTTCCCAGAACGCGTGCAGCTCGCTGGCATCCACAGCCATGAATCCGGCAGGGTTGACGCGCGTTCTCCCCTCCTCAAACGCGCGTTGAACCGGACGGGAGATCTGCATGTAGTAGTTATCCAGCAGCTGAATTTGCGCCGAACTTAACGTTTTCTGCACCGTAATGCTGTTGCGAATTTGTCGAATGTCGTCAAGGAAGGTTTGCAGCGTTTTGCGCGGCTCCACCAGGAGCGTCAGCATGGACGGGTCGTTAAACAGCGAGGCGTAATAGCGGCTGAACTCTTTTTTATCCACCAGCATTTGCGCCAGTTCACTGAACATCATGCCGCTCAGGACATCGTTGATTTCGCCATGCTTCAGCCAGCGCCGTACGCGGTCAGCGTTAAATAAGGTTTTAAGATGATTATTGAGCCGCACCTGATCGGGCCAGGCCTGCTGAATGAGGCCTTTAATCATTAACTCAATTGCGCGTACCTGCTTGTGCGCCTGCTGTTGCTGGAGTTCGCTTCCCGGGGCCAGCTCGGTGCTGTAGGTCAGAAGCGGCTGCTGCAGACGAAGATGTTCCAGCGAAGTCACAAACCGCATCGCCGCAATAAGCTGGTTTTCACTGACATCCTGCCCGCTTTCGTACTGCGGGACGCGCTGCTGCAGCAGGCGCAGCTGCAGCGTAAATTCCGACATCTCGGCATCATTCAGGTTAAGCTTCTTCGCAACCGTAGCCCATCCCCCGAGGCCTAAACGCGCGCTGTCCACCTGTTCCAGAAACCAGCGTGGATCTTTTCCCTCAGAAACATGTACATTCAGAAGAAGCAAGATTTCCACCGACGCCTGGCGAATGACCGCCAGACAGTGTTCGAACTGTTCGCGGATATGATGTGATGTGCTGAGAGTCATTGTTTTCCTTAAGCGACAGCGAAGACATCCGGAATGGGCACTAACGGCCGTTTTTCTTTTTATTTATACGCGCTTAACCATACCTGACTTTCTGTTGAAATAAAGTGACAACCCTAAAATCATTTAAAATGCTTCAGGAGAATCTTAATGCCAGTTTTAATGACCTCACGCCTGAACTGCTCGCCCCTGCAGGAGCAAGACTGGCCCTTTTTTCTGGCGTTGCAGCAACACCCCGAAGTCATGCGCTTTGTGGCGGAGAACCGCCCCGTCGCAGCGATCCGGGAGGCGTTTGATTCGCGCCTGACGCCCTGGACGCCAGGCAGCGCGCACTGGCTGTGTCTCGTTGTACGTGATGCCCTCTCACAGGCCCCGCTGGGCGTTACCGGGTATATTCATCGGGAAGAAGATTGCGCCGAAGTGGGCTTTCTTTTTGCCCCCGAGGCGCAGGGCAAAGGTTACGGCTTCGAATCCCTGCAGGCGCTTTGCGATTACGCCTTTCATCAGGGCGGTATTCGTCGGCTCACCGCCACCGTCACCGCGGGAAACGTCGCCTCCAGGCGCCTGCTGGAAAAAGCTCGCTTCCAGCTGGAAGGCGAGCTACGTGAAAGCTATTACCTTTCCGGTCGCTGGCAAAATGACTGGTTATTTGGGTTATTACGGCAGGAATACCTGAACAATAATTCCTGATCAATAGCCATTTGGCGGATATTGCTCGTACCGCGATTCCTCTACAGTATCGCCATTAAGAGGAAACGAATATGAACGGTCATGCGCTAAATATATCTTCTGCCGCCATAGAATTAATAAAGAAACATCAAGGGCTTTCACTGGAGAAATATCGTGATGAAAAGGGTGTATGGGTTATCGGCTATGGGCATGTGATCCGCGAACGGGAAAATTTTCACGGCCTTATCACGCCTCTTCAGGCGGAATATTTACTCCATGAAGATATTCAGCTTTGTGAAACGCTGCTGCGGGAAAAGTGTATACATCCATTAACCCAGCAGCAGCATGACGCGCTGGTACTGATGATAATGAGTTTCGGCGTGACGTCTTCACTCCCGAAAGCGCTGCTTCAGGCCGTCGCCCGGGTGTAGTACATGGCTGCCTGGGTTCGGTTTTTTACTTCCAGCCGGCGAAAAAGCGCTTCCAGATGCGCTTTTACCGTGGCCGCACTGATGTTGAGATTGCGACCAATTTCTTTGTTTGATTCGCCCGCCGCCAGCAGCTTCAGCACCTCACGCTGACGCTCGCTTAAGGAAAGTAACGCCTGCGCTGACGATTGCTGGCTGACCCACTCAGCGGGAAAGCAGACCATCCCTCTGGACACGGAATCCAGCACGGCGGCAAACCGCTCAGGGTTAGCGTTACGGGGGATAATAGCCATCACGTTTCGCTGCATGAGTTGTTCAACCCATCGGGTCTCTTTTTTTGCCAGAACCATCATCACCCGTACCGACGGGAAGCGATGCATGATTTCATCCAGGAAAGAACTCCCCTCATCCTGAATTAAATTGCCGTCAATCATGACGATAGCAGACGGTGACGCGGATATTTGCGTCCATAAATCGTCTGCCTGACAAGCCCCCGTTATATTTATTTCAGGAATTAATTTCTGCAAACCGTGTATCGCTCCATGAATAAATATCGACTGCCTGTCAAACATGATTACTCGCATCGTATTTCTCCCTCTGAGAATAGCGAAGGGGGATTCTACATAGGCGCTATTTAAGAAAAAACTCAATGAATGGAGAGGTTACAAATCCGCCAGTGGTTTTTATATTTACCCGCATTTTGACACATCCATATTAAGGATTTCCTTAAGGGGTTCCCTCCCCTTAACATCAGACATCACAGGAACATACCGCCTGACACTTCAATACGTTGCGCGTTCATCCAGCCAAGCTTATCGCTAAGCAGCGCCGCAATGGCATTCCCGATATCGTCCGGCAAACCTACCCGCCCCAGCGCCGTCTGCGACGCCAGCATCTGGTTAAGCTGCGCGTTGTCGCGCACGCGCCCACCGCCAAAGTCGGTTTCGATCGCGCCTGGTGCGATAATATTGACGGAGATACCGCGCGCTCCAAGCTCCTTCGCCTGATAGCGGGTGAGCACTTCCATCGCCCCTTTCATGGCCGCGTAGGTTCCTGAGCCTGGCTGGGTGAAGCGGGCCAGTCCGCTGGAGACATTGAGGATCCGCCCCCCGTCGTTAAGCAGAGGCAGCAGGCGCTGCGTCAGGAAGAAAGGCCCTTTGAAGTGAATGTTCAGCGCCTCATCAAACTGGGCTTCCGTCGTTTCGGTATAGGGTGCGTATAAACCCGTCCCGGCATTGTTCAATAAATAATCAAATGTTTCGCGCTGCCAGACGCTCTTCAGGATCTCCTGAAGCTGTTGAGCAAAATTTTCGAAACCGGCGATATCCCCGACGTTGAGCTTTAATGCCGCCGCCTTGACGCCTTTTTCCTGAATTTCGCGCACAACTTCCAGCGCTTCCTGCCGGCTACGATTGTAGGTCAGGATAATTCCCGTGCCGTCAGCAGCCAGCTTTAACGCAGCGTTTTTACCTAAGCCGCGGCTACCACCCGTCACTAATGCGATACGTTCAGTCATCATAAACCTCGTTTTGGCTGTTATGGAGATTGAGAAAGAGCTTATTAGGTGATAGAAGATCAATAAAGATGGGTAATAACGCTTCACTGTTTCAGTGCAAACAACAATGAGCTTCATCTATGGATAAAATTCACGCAATGCAGCTGTTTGTTCGCGTCGCGGAACTGGAGAGTTTTTCCCGCGCGGCAGAGACATTAACGCTGCCGAAAGGCAGCGTTTCCCGGCAAATTCAGGCACTGGAAAACCGGCTTGGCACCCAGCTACTGCACCGTACCACGCGCCGCGTTAGCCTGACGCAGGACGGCATGGTCTATTACGAACGGGCAAAAGATCTGCTGGCGAACCTGGATGAGCTGGACGGTATGTTTCAGCACGATCCCTCCAGCATCAGCGGAAGGCTGCGCGTGGATATGCCCGTTGGCGTTGCTCGAAATGTCGTCATCCCCAAACTGCCTGCGTTTTTACAGCAGTATCCGGGTATCGAACTGGAGCTCAGCAGCAGCGATCGTCTGGTGGATGTGGTCCGCGAAGGGTTTGATTGCGTCGTCCGCGTGGGTTCCCTGAAGGACTCAGGGCTGATAGCCCGTCCGCTGGGCAAGCTGTCGGTGATCAACTGCGCCAGCCCGGATTATCTGGCGCGTTTTGGCTACCCTGACACGCTGGACGATTTAGGCTCGCACGCCGTGATTCATTATGCTGCGATGCTGGGAAGCCGCCCTCAGGGCTTTGAATTTTATAACGGAAGCACGACGCAGTGGATAAAAACGGGCGGGGTGCTAACCGTCAACAGCACGGAAACTTACCAGGCCGCCTGCCTTGCCGGGCTGGGGATCATTCAGGCCCCGCGCGTTGGGGTGCGCGACCTGCTGCGCGCAAAGAAACTGATTGAGATCCTCCCGCAGTATCGCGCGGAACCGATGCCTGTCTCCCTGATTTACCCCCACCGGCGCAACCTCTCTCGCCGGGTTCATCTGTTTATGGAGTGGCTAACCGAACTCACAAAAGCTTACGTGGACTAGTCGCAAGCTATAATTCAATAACATCCAGCCAAACGAAAAAGGAAAAGACGCGTGACGCCGGAAAATAACCCGCAACGACCCACCCAACATTTAGATTATGAACCCATCAAGAAGATGGAAACCGAGCCGGAAGAGGCTAAAGCCCCTGGTACAGCCAGCAAGGCGCTGGGCACCGTCACCAGCCTGGCGGAGAGAATTCAGCAGTTTCCCATGGTTGCGCATCTAATACGTGCGACCGAGCGCTTTAATGACCGCATGGGGAACCAGTTCGGTGCCGCGATCACCTATTTTTCGTTCCTGTCGATGATCCCCATCCTGATGGTGTCGTTTGCTGCGGCCGGTTTTGTACTCGCGTCGCATCCAACGCTGCTGCAGGATATTTTCAATAAGATCCTGAATAACGTCAGTGACCCAACCCTCGCCACCACGCTGAAAAGCACGATAAACACCGCCGTTCAGCAGCGCACCACCGTCGGGATCGTCGGTTTGCTCATCGCCCTTTACTCCGGCGTTAACTGGATGGGCAACCTCCGCGAAGCTATTCGCGCCCAGTCGCGCGAGGTGTGGGAGCGTAAACCGCAGGATCAGGAGAAAATTTGGGTTAAATATTTCCGCGACTTTATTTCGCTGATTGGCCTGCTTATCGCGCTCGTCGTCACGCTCTCCATTACCTCCGTGGCGGGCTCCGCGCAGCAGATGATTATTTCTGCGCTCTATCTTGATTACATCGAATGGCTGAAGCCCGCCTGGCGCGGGATCGGGCTGGCGATTTCCATCTTCGCCAACTACCTGCTGTTCTTCTGGATTTTCTGGCGCTTGCCTCGGCATCGTCCGCGTAAGAAGGCGCTGCTCCGCGGCACATTGATTGCGGCGATCGGCTTTGAAGTGATTAAGATCGTGATGACTTACACCCTGCCGTCGCTGGTGAAATCCCCATCCGGCGCGGCATTTGGCTCGGTGCTCGGGCTGATGGCGTTCTTTTACTTCTTCGCGCGTTTAACCCTGTTCTGCGCGGCGTGGATTGCCACCGCCGAGTACAAAGGCGACACGCGAATGCCAGGAAAAACACATCGTTAATTCCGCTCTCGGGCTGATATTTCAGCCCGACTCATCATTTCAGCATATAAATCCAGTCCGTAACTTTTATTTAACCGAAAACCAGTTTTATCCACCAATATTTAAAAAACGTGAAGCATTTCATGGAAGCATTTTGGCTGGCCTGAACATTATCCGCTTTTTGTTGATTTTATAATCAGGAAGCGACTTTGTTACAGATTGAAATGTCGCTTTTGCTGTGCGTAATATGGCCTTTCGTTCGACAAAAAATAAGAAAATATTATGCAATCAACAGCCACAACACTCGACTCTGGTGCGGAAAACGTCCCGGTAAACTCGCGCAATAAAGTTGTCGTCGCATCGCTGATTGGCACCGCCATTGAGTTCTTCGACTTTTACATTTACGCCACCGCAGCGGTCATCGTTTTCCCGCATATTTTCTTCCCGCAGGGAGACCCGACGGCGGCGACGCTACAGTCTCTGGCGACCTTTGCTATCGCGTTTGTGGCGCGTCCGATTGGCTCCGCGCTGTTTGGACACTTCGGCGATCGTATTGGGCGTAAAGTCACCCTGGTGGCCTCGCTGCTGACAATGGGCATCTCCACCGTGGCGATCGGCCTGCTGCCGACCTACGAAACCATCGGCATTCTGGCGCCGGTCCTGCTGGCGCTGGCGCGTTTTGGTCAGGGTCTGGGGCTGGGCGGTGAATGGGGTGGCGCGGCGCTGCTGGCGACCGAGAACGCCCCGCCGCGTAAACGTGCGCTGTACGGCTCATTCCCGCAGCTTGGCGCGCCGATTGGCTTCTTCTTTGCCAACGGGACCTTCCTGCTGCTCTCCTGGCTGCTGACGGATGAACAGTTCATGAGCTGGGGCTGGCGTATTCCGTTTGTCTTCTCAGCCGTGCTGGTGCTGATTGGCCTGTATGTGCGTGTTTCCCTGCATGAGACGCCGGTGTTCGCAAAAGTAGCCGCGGCGAAAAAACAGGTAAAAGTGCCGCTGGGCACCCTGCTGACCAAACACGTGCGCGTGACCGTGCTGGGCACGTTTATCATGCTGGCGACCTACACGCTGTTCTACATCATGACGGTGTATTCCATGACCTACAGTACCGCTGCCGCACCGGTTGGGCTGGGCCTGCCGCGTAACGAAGTGCTGTGGATGCTGATGATGGCGGTGATTGGGTTTGGCGTGATGGTACCGATTGCCGGCCTGCTGGCGGATAAGTTTGGTCGTCGTGCGAGCATGATTACGATCACCACGCTGATCATTCTGTTTGCTCTGTTCGTCTTCCCGCCGCTGCTGAGTTCAGGTAGCCCGGCGCTGGTGATGGCGTACCTGCTGATTGGCCTGAGCCTGATGGGGCTGACCTTCGGCCCGATGGGCGCGCTGCTGCCGGAGCTGTTCCCGACGGAGGTGCGTTATACCGGCGCGTCGTTCTCCTATAACGTCTCGTCTATTCTGGGCGCGTCCGTGGCACCGTATATCGCCACCTGGCTGCAGGCAAATTATGGTCTGTTCTACGTGGGCGTTTATCTGGCGGCCATGGCGGCGCTGACGTTGATTGCGCTGCTGCTGACGCATGAGACTAAGCATCAGGCGCTGTAATTCATTGCGGCCTGATGCCCTCACCCCGGCCCTCTCCCACTGTACGGTCCGGGGACATAGTGAACACTTGTTCGGGGACATGGTAGACACTTACAACTGAGGCATAAGAACCCGT
>NZ_JADBRF010000038.1:0-8461 GCF_014930485.1 Enterobacter cloacae complex sp. P47BA
GCTGTAAGTTATTCATTTCTCTGAAGCAATGTTCATCGCTTCAGGAAAAAAATTACTGGGGATTCCTCAGCCCACAGGGAGAGGGCGCAAACATCTAAAACGGTAACCTGACGGTTACCGTTTTGCATTGACCTCCCCTTCCATTTCACTTAGCGAAACGTTTCGACGTTGATCACAAATCCGTTACGTCATGATGGTTTTCTGAACATTTATGCGGCTACACTATTTTTAGCGAAACGTTTCGCTAGTGGAGCAAGAAAATGAAGAAAGGCACGGTTCTCAACTCAGAAATCTCATCGGTTATTTCCCGTCTTGGGCATACCGATACGCTGGTGGTTTGCGATGCAGGCTTACCGGTTCCGCGCAGCACAACCCGTATCGATATGGCGTTAACGCAGGGCGTGCCCTCGTTTATGCAGGTACTGGAGGTGGTGACGGCGGAGATGCAGGTTGAGGCGGCCATTCTCGCGGCGGAAATCAAACAACATAATCCGCAACTCCACGAAACGTTGCTCAGCCACATTGAGCAACTGCAACAACACCAGGGAAACACCATAGAAATTCGTTACACAACGCACGAACAGTTCAAACAACAAACCGCAGACAGTCAGGCGGTGATTCGCAGCGGGGAGTGTTCCCCGTATGCGAATATCATTCTCTGTGCTGGCGTCACCTTCTGAGGCCATCATGGACGCATTACTGCAACTCAAAGGGATCGATAAGTCGTTCCCGGGCGTAAAAGCCCTCTCCGGTGCGGCGCTTAACGTCTACCCAGGACGCGTGATGGCGCTGGTGGGCGAAAACGGTGCCGGCAAATCCACCATGATGAAAGTGCTGACCGGGATCTATCAGCGTGATGCCGGTTCACTCGTTTGGCTGGGTAAAGAAACCACCTTTAACGGCCCGAAATCCTCTCAGGAAGCGGGCATCGGCATTATTCACCAGGAGCTGAACCTGATCCCGCAGCTGACCATTGCGGAGAACATCTTCCTGGGCCGCGAGTTCGTGAACCGGTTCGGCAAAATCGACTGGAAAACCATGTACGCCGAAGCGGACAAGCTGCTGGCGAAGCTGAACCTGCGCTTTAAGAGCGACCGCCTGGTGGGCGACCTCTCCATCGGCGATCAGCAGATGGTGGAAATCGCGAAGGTGCTGAGCTTCGAGTCGAAGGTCATCATTATGGATGAACCGACCGACGCCCTGACCGATACCGAAACCGAATCCCTGTTCCGCGTGATCCGCGAGCTGAAAGCGCAGGGACGCGGCATTGTCTATATCTCTCACCGCATGAAAGAGATCTTCGAAATTTGCGACGACGTTACCGTCTTCCGCGACGGCCAGTTTATCGCCGAGCGCGAAGTGGCAACGCTGACCGAAGATACGCTGATCGAAATGATGGTGGGACGTAAGCTCGAAGACCAATATCCGCATCTGGACAAAGCGCCGGGCGAGATCCACCTGAAGGTAGATAACCTCTGCGGCCCAGGCGTAAACGATGTGACCTTTACCCTGCGTCAGGGCGAGATCCTGGGCGTGGCGGGCCTGATGGGCGCGGGCCGTACCGAGCTGATGAAAGTGCTGTACGGCGCACTGCCGCGCACCAGCGGTTACGTTACTCTTGACGGCCATGAAGTGGTGACCCGCTCGCCGCAGGACGGGCTGGCGAACGGCATCGTCTATATCTCCGAAGACCGCAAGCGCGACGGCTTAGTGCTGGGCATGTCGGTGAAAGAGAATATGTCCCTCACCGCGCTGCGCTATTTCAGCCATAGCGGCGGCAGCCTGAAGCATAAAGATGAGCAGCAGGCGGTCAGTGATTTTATCCGTCTCTTCAACGTTAAAACCCCGTCGATGGAGCAGGCTATTGGCCTGTTGTCCGGCGGGAATCAGCAGAAAGTGGCGATTGCCCGCGGGCTGATGACGCGCCCGAAGGTGTTGATCCTCGACGAGCCAACCCGCGGCGTGGACGTGGGCGCGAAAAAAGAGATCTATCAGCTGATTAACCAGTTCAAGGCCGACGGTCTGAGCATCATTCTGGTCTCTTCCGAGATGCCAGAGGTATTAGGCATGAGCGATCGCATTATCGTCATGCATGAAGGGCATCTCGGCGGTGAATTCACTCGCGAGCAGGCCACCCAGGAAGTTCTGATGGCTGCCGCTGTGGGCAAGCTTAATCGCGTGAATCAGGAGTAAGAAGATGACTACCCAGGCTGTTTCTGGTCGCCGCTATTTCACAAAGGCATGGCTGATGGAACAAAAATCGCTGATTGCCCTGCTGGTGCTGATCGCGATTGTCTCGACCATGAGCCCGAACTTTTTTACCGTCAATAATCTGTTCAACATTCTGCAGCAGACGTCGGTGAACGCCATTATGGCGGTCGGCATGACGCTGGTGATTTTGACCTCGGGTATCGATCTGTCCGTCGGTTCCCTGCTGGCGCTCACCGGTGCGATCGCCGCTTCAATTGTGGGAATTGAGGTCAACGCGCTGGTGGCCGTTGCGGCTGCACTGGCGGCTGGCGCGGCGATTGGTGCCGTTACCGGTGTGATTGTGGCAAAAGGCCGCGTTCAGGCGTTTATCGCCACGCTGGTGATGATGCTGCTGCTGCGCGGTGTGACCATGGTTTACACCAACGGTAGCCCGGTGAATACCGGGTTTACGGATAACGCGGATCTGTTTGGCTGGTTCGGTATCGGTCGCCCGCTGGGTGTCCCGACCCCGGTCTGGATCATGGCTATCGTCTTCCTGGCGGCGTGGTACATGCTGCACCATACCCGCCTGGGCCGTTATATCTATGCCCTGGGCGGTAACGAAGCGGCCACGCGCCTGTCCGGTATCAGCGTTAATAAAGTCAAAATTATCGTGTACTCCCTGTGCGGCCTGCTGGCCTCTCTGGCGGGCATCATCGAAGTGGCGCGCCTCTCTTCCGCGCAGCCAACGGCGGGGACGGGGTACGAGCTGGATGCCATCGCGGCGGTGGTTCTGGGCGGTACGAGCCTTGCGGGCGGTAAAGGTCGCATTGTTGGGACATTGATCGGCGCACTGATCCTCGGTTTCCTGAATAATGGTTTGAATTTGTTAGGTGTTTCCTCCTATTACCAGATGATCGTTAAGGCAGTGGTGATTTTGCTGGCGGTACTGGTAGACAACAAAAAACAGTAACTGACGACACTACAGGACATCTTAGATATGAACATGAAAAAACTGGCTACCCTGGTTTCTGCTGTCGCGCTGAGCGCAACCGTAAGTGCTAACGCCATGGCGAAAGATACCATCGCGCTGGTTGTCTCTACCCTGAACAACCCGTTCTTCGTCTCCCTGAAGGACGGTGCGCAGAAAGAAGCGGACAAACTGGGCTACAACCTGGTGGTGCTGGATTCACAGAACAACCCGGCGAAAGAGCTGGCTAACGTTCAGGACTTAACCGTTCGTGGCACCAAAATTCTGCTGATCAACCCAACCGATTCTGATGCCGTAGGCAACGCCGTGAAGATGGCAAACCAGGCGAAAATTCCGGTGATCACTCTGGACCGTCAGGCAACGAAAGGCGAAGTTGTGAGCCACATTGCGTCTGATAACGTGCTGGGCGGTAAAATTGCTGGTGACTACATCGCGAAGAAAGCCGGTGAAGGCGCGAAAGTTATCGAACTGCAGGGTATCGCCGGTACTTCCGCGGCCCGTGAACGTGGTGAAGGCTTCCAGCAGGCCGTGGCTGCACACAAATTCAACGTGCTGGCCAGCCAGCCGGCAGACTTCGACCGTACTAAGGGTCTGAACGTCATGCAGAACCTGCTGACCGCGCATCCAGATGTGCAGGCGGTATTTGCACAGAACGATGAGATGGCGCTCGGTGCGCTGCGTGCGCTCCAGACCGCAGGTAAATCAGATGTGATGGTTGTCGGATTTGACGGCACGCCGGATGGTGAAAAAGCAGTAAATGATGGCAAACTGGCTGCGACCATCGCTCAGCTGCCTGAGCAGATTGGCGCGACTGGCGTTGAAACTGCCGACAAAGTGCTGAAGGGCGAAAAAGTTCAGGCCAAATACCCTGTTGACCTGAAGCTGGTCATTAAGCAGTAAAGGCGATTCAGGCAGTCGCTGGCTGCCTGAGGGACACCAAATAAAAGAAAAGTGTGGCATACGCCACCGGGTAATACCGGTGGCGCTCTCAGATGGACACCTCAATACATGAAAACCGCAGGCAACCTCGTCGTCCTTGGCAGTATCAATGCCGATCACATTCTTAACCTTGAAACGTTCCCCACTCCGGGCGAAACCGTCACCGGCAATCAGTATCAGGTCGCGTTCGGCGGTAAGGGCGCAAACCAGGCAGTTGCCGCCGGGCGCAGCGGGGCGAATATCGCGTTTATCGCCTGTACGGGTGATGACGATACCGGCGAGCGCGTACGCAAACAGCTGGCGAGCGACAACATTGATGTTTCGCCAGTGAGCGTAGTCGAAGGGGAATCTACCGGCGTGGCGCTGATTTTCGTCAACGCGGAAGGTGAGAATGTCATCGGTATTCATGCTGGCGCTAACGCTGCGTTAACGACTGAACGCGTCGAAGCGCAGCGTGGGATCATCGCCGGAGCGGAAGCCCTGCTGATGCAGCTGGAGTCCCCGGTTGAAAGCGTGCTGACCGCCGCGAAAATTGCGCATGAAAATCATACCACTGTCGTACTTAACCCTGCGCCTGCCCGTGTATTATCAGACGAACTGCTGGCGCTGGTGGATATCATCACCCCGAACGAAACCGAAGCGGAAAAGCTGACGGGCATTCGCGTTGAAAATGACAATGATGCCGCGCGTGCGGCGAAAGTGCTGCATGCAAAAGGCATCGGGACCGTTATCATTACTCTTGGTAGCCGCGGGGTGTGGGCTAGCGTCAAT
The DNA here is from genome assembly GCF_014930485.1 of Enterobacter cloacae complex sp. P47BA. Classification (NCBI taxonomy): domain Bacteria; kingdom Pseudomonadati; phylum Pseudomonadota; class Gammaproteobacteria; order Enterobacterales; family Enterobacteriaceae; genus Enterobacter; species Enterobacter cloacae complex sp. P47BA. Next base: position 4,892 of record NZ_JADBRF010000038.1, read on the forward strand.
GGCGAAGGCCGTCGCGTGCCGGGCTTTAAGGTCAAAGCCATCGATACCATCGCCGCTGGAGACACCTTCAACGGTGCGCTGGCGACGGCATTGCTGGAAGGAAAAGCGATGGATGACGCGATCCGCTTTGCACATGCCGCCGCCGCGATTGCGGTGACGCGCAAAGGCGCACAGCCTTCCGTTCCGTGGCGTAAAGAGATCGATGAATTCTTAAGTCAGCAGGGGTAACGCTTGGCTACGATGAAAGATGTCGCCCGCATGGCGGGCGTTTCTACTTCGACCGTCTCTCACGTTATTAATAACGACCGCTTCGTCAGCGAGGCGATTCGGGAGAAAGTCGAAGCCGCAGTAAAAGACCTCAACTATGCGCCGTCGGCGCTGGCGCGCAGTCTGAAGCTTAACCAGACGCGCACCATCGGCATGCTGATCACGGCCAGTACCAATCCTTTCTATTCTGAACTTGTTCGTGGCGTAGAGCGCAGCTGCTTCGAGCGTGGCTACAGTCTGGTGCTGTGCAATACTGAAGGCGACGAGCAGCGCATGAACCGCAACCTGGAAACGCTGATGCAAAAACGCGTCGACGGGCTGCTGCTGCTCTGTACCGAAACGCATCAACCTTCAAAAGAGATCATTCAGCGCTATCCTTCTATTCCCACCGTAATGATGGACTGGGCGCCGTTCGACGGGACCAGCGATCTGATTCAGGATAACTCGCTGCTGGGCGGCGATATGGCGACGCAGCACCTGATTGATAAAGGCCATACCCGCATTGCCTGCATTACCGGCCCGCTGGATAAAACCCCGGCGCGCTTGCGTCTGGAAGGCTATCTTTCGGCAATGGAGCGGGCAGGGCTTGCCATTCCTGATGGCTATCGCATCACCGGCGATTTCGAGTTTAACGGCGGTTTCGAGGCAATGCAGACGCTGCTGGCGCAAGAGCCTCGCCCGCAGGCGGTGTTTATCGGCAACGATGCGATGGCGTTTGGTGCCTATCAGGCGCTGTATCAGGCGGGACTGCGCGTTCCGGACGATATGGCGATCGTCGGTTACGATGATATCGAACTGGCGCGCTACATGACGCCGCCGCTGACCACGATCCATCAGCCGAAGGATGAACTAGGTGAGCTGGCCATCGACGTATTGATCCACCGTATGGCGCAGCCCACGCTGCAACAGCAACGTTTGCAGCTTACTCCTGTTCTGATGGAACGCGGTTCGGTTTAGCTTTCTCTTTGTGACGCTCTTTAATCAGGTTCCGGCCATCTTTCGGTTTTAACAACATAAAGACCAGCGCCGACACCACGGTAAGCGCGCCCATGGTGATAAAGGTATAGTGGAACTGCTCAACGGTATTCGTGCCGTCAAACCCTTCATAAAACCGCAGCACCGCCGCGCTCACGGCTACCCCGAGGCTGATCGACAGCTGTTGGGTCACCGCCAGTACGCTGTTGCCGCTGCTCGCGTTCTCGTCGGTCAGGTCCGCAAGGGTGATGGTGTTCATCGACGTGAACTGCGTTGACATCGCCATTCCCAGCACAAACAGCGGCAGGATCAACATCCAGACCGGTAACGCCGCGGATTGCAGCGAGAACTGCGCAATCATCAGACCGATAAAGACCGTCACGCCAACCAGTGTTTTACGATAGCCAAACCAGCGCAGTACCTGTGTGACCGTCGATTTCGCCAGAATGGAACCCATTGCCGTGGGCGCCATCATGCAGCCGGCAATCAGCGCCGGGTAGCCGAACCCCACCTGCAGCATCAATGGCATCAGGAACGGTACGCAGCCTGTGCCCAGACGTGAGGCAATATTGCCCGCGATCCCGACGGAAAAGGTTCGGGTGTTAAAGAGAGATAAAGAGATAAGCGGTGTCGGGTGACGACGCGCATGGCGTATATAAAGAAGGAACAGCAGAATACCACTGAGGATGACGGCGAGCGCCAGCCACGTTTCAACGAGCTTCTCGCCAATGAGCTCCATGCCACTGGAGAACAGCACCAGACTCAGTCCAAACAGGAAAAAGCCGCCCATATCGAAGCTGCGCCTTGGCGTGGTGAAGTTCGGCATATATTTGCGGGCATAGATCAGCCCTGCCACGCCAATCGGAATATTAATCAGGAAAATCCAGTGCCAGCTTGCCCAGGTAACCAGCACACCCCCGAGGACCGGGCCAAGTATTGGGCCGACCAGCCCTGGCATGGTGACAAAGTTGAGTACGGGGAGCAGTTCGCTGCGTGGGTAGGCACGCAGCAAAGCGAGGCGCGCCACCGGCATCATCATCGCGCCGCCTATTCCCTGCAGTACGCGAAAGATAACCAGCTCCGTTAATGAAGTGGAGAGCGCGCAGGCCAGTGAACCGAGCGTAAAGAGCGTTACGGCCAGCATGAAAACTCTGCGGGTACCGAAGCGATCGGCCAGCCAGCCACTTACCGGGATCAACATCGCCACCGTGAGGGTGTAGCTAATGATGGCGGACTGCATTGCCAGCGGGGAGCGGTTAAGGCTTTGCGCAATGGCGGGAAGCGCCGTATTGAGGATGGTGGCATCCAGTGCCTGCATAAAGAACGCCATGGCTGCAATCCACGGCAATCCGGCCATGCTGCGCGCTTTTTTCTCTGTCATTTATTTACCTGCTGGTGGGTTGGTGCGGTCAGCAATGCCTGACATGCAGTCAGGGCTCGCTGCCCGTCGCTCTCCTGAATGGCATCTACTATCGCCTGATGCAAATCCAGCTTTACCACTTCGTCTTGTGTAATAGAGGTAAAGTAGGTGTGGTACACCGAATGGAATAACGAAGCAAAGGAAGTGAGGAACGGATTGGCGCTCATCATATAGATATGTTCATGCCAGGCCATATCGACCTCAATCCATCGTTCCCGGTTGAAGTGTTTTTTCAGGAACACCATCTCTTCCATGAGTGCGTTAAGCTGCGCTTTCTGCTCTGTTGTCCCGAGCGTGGCGGCAAGCAGGCATGCCTGAGGCTCAAGACTGCTGCGCATTACCAGAAAGTGATCGACGACCTGATGAAAGTTGTCTTCGGTCATCCACCAGGAGAGCAGCTCCTGATCGAGAAAATTCCAGTTATTCTGTGGCATCACGCGCGTGCCAATACGAGGGCGTGGAAGCACCATGCCTTTTGCCGTCAGGGTTTTCACCGCCTCGCGAACCGCGGTACGGCTTACTCCAAACTGCTCACCCAGCTCCAATTCACCCGGCAGGATGCTCCCCGGGGCATATTTACCCGCTAAAATCCGCTGCGCCAGCTTTTCTGCCAGCACATAGGACAGATTTTTTTGGGCGGCCAGCTGTTGTGCGCTTAATGGCATCGCTTTTATTCCTTAATGTTTCATGCTGTTAATTATGCCACCTCGAATGTGATTGTGGTTGCAGATACATCAAATAGAACAATTTGTAGCTTGATATCACCTCTGTTGGTGAAAAAAAACACGGTCAGAAACTTTTTTTGAATTTCCTCTTGTCACTTAAGAATAACGCCCTATAATGCGCCTCCACTGACACGGAACAACGGCACACACGCCGCCGGGTCAGCAGAGAACAGCGAAAATAAT
>NZ_JADBRF010000039.1:0-5603 GCF_014930485.1 Enterobacter cloacae complex sp. P47BA
ATTTTCGCTGTTCTCTGCTGACCCGGCGGCGTGTGTGCCGTTGTTCCGTGTCAGTGGAGGCGCATTATAGGGAGTAATTCCGAAGCTGCAAGGATAAAGTGAAAATTATTTACTGACTGCTCACTTTCCAGGCAAAACGCATCCCAGACCTCAATTTTCGCCTGGCTTTTAAACAAAAACGAGCCGCAAGCGGCTCGTTTTTGCGTTTTGTGACTTACTGCACTGCCACAATACGATCGTCGTTGGCTTCCAGACGGATAACTTTGCCCGGAATCAGTTCTCCGGAGAGGATCTGCTGCGCCAGCGGGTTTTCTATCTGCTGCTGAATAGCACGTTTCAGTGGACGCGCACCATAAACCGGATCGTAACCATTCTCGCTCAGCAGCTTCAGCGCATCGTCGGAGATGTGAATTTCATATCCACGCTCTTCCAGACGTTTGTACAGACGCTGCAGCTGGATCTGCGCAATCGACGCAATGTGTTTCTCTCCCAGAGGATGGAATACCACCACTTCGTCAATACGGTTAATGAACTCCGGACGGAAGTTATGGCTCACCACACCGAGCACCAGATCCTTCATATGGCTGTAGTCCAGCTCACCGAAACGTTCCTGAATCAAATCGGAACCCAGGTTCGAGGTCATGATGACGACCGTATTACGGAAATCGACCGTTCTCCCCTGCCCGTCTGTCAGACGACCATCATCCAGCACCTGAAGCAGGATGTTGAACACATCCGGATGCGCTTTTTCCACCTCATCCAGCAGGATGACGGAATAAGGACGCCGGCGCACCGCTTCGGTCAGGTAGCCGCCCTCTTCATAACCAACATATCCCGGAGGCGCACCGACCAGGCGCGAGACGGAGTGTTTCTCCATGAACTCGGACATGTCGATACGCACCATCGCATCGTCGCTGTCGAACATAAAGTTTGCCAGCGCTTTACACAGTTCGGTTTTACCGACACCGGTCGGCCCCAGGAACAGGAACGAACCGATCGGGCGATTTGGATCGGACAGCCCTGCACGGCTACGGCGAATAGCGTTGGAGACCGCTTCAACCGCCTCGTCCTGACCAATCACCCGCTGATGCAGATCCTGCTCCATACGCAGCAGCTTATCGCGTTCGCTTTCCATCATGCGCGCCACCGGAATACCGGTCCAGCGAGCGAGCACTTCGGCAATTTCGGCATCCGTCACTTTATTACGTAACAGACGCATGGTTTTGCCTTCAGACTGCGTGGCGATCTCAAGCTGTTTCTCCAGCTCAGGGATTTTGCCGTACTGCAGTTCAGACATACGTGCCAGGTCACCCACACGGCGAGCCTGCTCAATGGCAATTTTGGCCTGTTCGAGTTCCGCTTTAATGGTTTGCGTGCCAGAGAGGGAGGCTTTCTCGGCTTTCCACTCTTCTTCCAGCTCAGAATACTGGCGCTCTTTATCGTCCAGCTCTTCATTGAGCATATCCAGGCGTTTCTTACTGGCTTCATCAGACTCTTTTTTCAGCGCCTGCTGTTCCAGCTTGAGCTGAATGATGCGGCGGTCGAGTCGGTCCAGTTCTTCCGGCTTCGAGTCAATCTGCATACGAATGCTCGACGCTGCTTCATCGATCAGGTCGATTGCTTTATCAGGCAACTGACGATCGGCGATATAACGATGCGAAAGCGTCGCCGCCGCAACGATGGCCGGGTCAGTAATCTGCACATGGTGGTGCAGTTCATAACGCTCTTTCAGACCACGCAGGATCGCGATGGTATCTTCAACGCTTGGCTCGGCAACAAACACTTTCTGGAAACGACGTTCCAGAGCGGCATCTTTCTCAATGTACTGACGGTACTCATCCAGCGTGGTGGCACCGACGCAGTGAAGTTCACCGCGCGCCAGCGCAGGTTTCAGCATGTTCCCGGCATCCATCGCGCCGTCAGCCTTACCAGCCCCCACCATGGTGTGCAGTTCGTCGATAAACAGAATGACGTTGCCTTCCTGTTTCGCCAGGTCGTTAAGCACGCCTTTCAAACGCTCTTCAAACTCACCGCGGTATTTCGCCCCGGCCACCAGCGCGCCCATATCCAGCGCCAGTACGCGGCGGCCTTTCAACCCTTCCGGCACTTCACCGTTTACGATACGCTGCGCAAGCCCTTCAACGATGGCGGTTTTACCGACCCCCGGCTCACCAATCAGTACCGGGTTGTTTTTGGTACGACGCTGCAGTACCTGAATCGTACGGCGGATCTCTTCGTCACGGCCGATAACCGGGTCAAGTTTGCCCTGCTCGGCACGTTCGGTCAGATCGACCGTAAATTTCTTCAAAGCCTGACGTTGGTCTTCGGCTCCCTGATCGTTCACGCTTTCACCTCCGCGCATTTTCTCAATCGCCTGAGTCACATTGGCGGTGGTTGCACCGGCAGATTTCAGCAGGTCGGTCAAGGTACCGCGTGATTCAAGCGCCGCCAGAACAAAGAGCTCCGACGAAATAAAGTTGTCCCCACGTTTTTGCGCCAGCTTGTCGCAAAGGTTCAGCACGCGCACCAGATCCTGCGACGGTTGAACGTCGCCGCCGGTACCTTCTACCTGCGGTAAACGGCTCAGCGCCTGATCGATAGCGGTGCGTAACTGGCCAGCATTAATGCCAGCAGACGTTAATAAAGGACGTACCGATCCCCCTTCCTGATTTAGCAAGGCGCTCATTAAATGAAGAGGTTCGATGAATTGGTTGTCGTGCCCCAGTGCAAGGGACTGGGCATCGGCGAGAGCAAGCTGGAATTTATTAGTAAGACGATCCAGACGCATAACTCCTCCCATAACAGGTCAAATTTGCTACTGGAGATTAAATGAGGTCATCCCTCAATTATTCAAGGTTAATGACCTGAATTAAGTGAAAAGAAAACGGCACGTGCCGGATCGTCTTGATTCTTTAGGTTATATCAGCCAAATGAAACTTGCCATACGACCCGTCGTCTTGTCGCGGCGATAGGAGAAAAAATCACCCTTTTCGGTGAACGTACAGCGATCGCCGCCGAAGATCTGCGTTACGCCAATATTATTCAGACGCTGGCGGGCAAGCTGGTAAATATCCGCCAGATATTTTTCCCCGGCAGGCAGGAAGGCCTCAATGGCTTGCGGATCTTTTTCCATGAATGCTTCGCGAACCTCCGGCCCCACTTCAAAAGCACGAGGGCCAATCGCCGGACCTAGCCAGGCCATGATATTGGCGGGATCATCATTGAAGCAGGCGACGGTCTCTTCCAGCACGCCCTCGCATAAGCCACGCCAGCCCGCGTGCGCTGCTGCCACCTCCGTACCGGCACGGTTACAAAACAGAACCGGCAGACAATCGGCGGTCATTACGGCACAAACCGTGCCCGGCGTATTACTGTAAGAAGCATCGGCGCGTTTGGAAGCGTAAGGTTCTCCCGTCAGCTTCAGTACCGCTTTGCCGTGAACCTGCTCCAGCCAAACCGGCTTCGACGGCAGATTTCCCGCAGCAAACAGACGCGTGCGGTTCTCTTCAACGTGTTCCAGGCTGTCGCCGCAGTGTGCGCCGAGGTTTAAAGACTCCCACGCGCCCTGGCTCACGCCGCCAATACGGGTCGAACTACAGGCGGCCACGCCTGCAGGCAGCGGCCACTCCGGGACAATCAGTTTGGTCATAACCAGTCCACTTGATCCTTATGTTCTTCGAAATCGGCACGCATGGCATCAATGAGTTCCACCATATCCTGCGGGATAGGCGCATGCCATTCCATCTGGATACCACTGATTGGGTGATAAAGACGCAGCATGGTCGCGTGCAGCGCCTGACGATCGAATTTACGCAATACGCTGATGAACTCATCCGACGCGCCTTTTGGCGGACGCGGACGACCGCCGTACACCTGATCCCCCACCAGCGGATGGGTAATGTGCGCCATGTGTACGCGGATCTGGTGAGTACGACCGGTTTCCAGGCGCAGGCGCAGGCGGGTATGAATACGGAAGTGCTCCATAATGCGATAGTGCGTCACCGCCGGTTTACCCATCGGATGCACCGACATATGGGTACGTTTCGTCGGGTGACGGCTGATCGGCTCTTCTACCGTGCCGCCAGCGGTCATGTGTCCAATCGCCACCGCTTCATATTCGCGAGTAATCTCACGCAGCTGCAGCGACTCCACCAGACGGGTTTGAGCGGGAACGGTCTTCGCCACCACCATCAGGCCGGTGGTGTCTTTATCCAGACGGTGAACGATGCCTGCACGTGGGACATCCGCAATCGGCGGATAATAATGAAGAAGTGCGTTAAGTACCGTACCGTCTGGATTCCCTGCGCCCGGATGAACAACCAGGTCGCGCGGCTTGTTGATCACCAGAATGTCATCATCTTCATAGACGATGTCCAATGGGATATCCTGCGGCTCGAAGCGGATTTCCTCTTCGATTTCAGCATTGATGGCAACAGCTTCCCCACCAAACACTTTCTCTTTTGGTTTGTCCCAGATCTTGCCGTTTACCAGCACGCGCTGGTCAAGGATCCATTCTTTTATGCGTGAACGCGAATAATCAGGGAACAATTCGGCCAAAGCCTGATCTAAGCGTTGACCGAGCTGATTTTCGGAGACTGTTGCGGTGAGTTCTACTCGTTGTGCCATAAACTGCTTCTTTGTTTAACGTTGGGTTTTACGGCTTTGCCGTTTAATATAGTGTGCTATTGTAGCTGGTCTTAATCGGGAGCAGGAACAGAGTTTCTCCCGGACAAACATTTGAGGAAAGTCAAAACGTCATGACGCGCATGAAATATCTGGTGGCAGCGGCCACGTTGAGCCTGGCTTTGGTGGGCTGCTCCGGTTCGAATGAACAGGTCCCTGACAATCCGCCGAATGAAATCTATGCGACTGCACAACAAAAGTTGCAGGACGGTAACTGGAAACAGGCGATAACGCAACTGGAAGCGTTGGATAATCGCTATCCATTTGGTCCGTATTCGCAGCAGGTACAGTTAGATCTTATCTACGCCTACTACAAAAATGCCGATCTGCCGCTGGCTCAGGCAACTATCGATCGTTTCATGCGTCTGAACCCGACTCATCCTAACATCGACTACGTCATGTACATGCGCGGCCTGACCAACATGGCGCTGGACGACAGCGCCCTGCAGGGCTTCTTCGGCGTAGATCGCTCCGACCGTGACCCGCAGCATGCGCGCGACGCCTTCAATGACTTCTCCAAGCTGGTGCGCGGCTATCCGAACAGTCAGTACGTGACCGACGCCACCAAACGTCTGGTGTTCCTGAAAGATCGTCTGGCGAAATATGAGTACTCCGTTGCGGAATACTATACCCGCCGTGGCGCATGGGTTGCCGTGGTTAACCGCGTAGAAGGTATGCTGCGTGATTACCCGGATACTCAGGCAACGCGCGACGGCCTGAAGCTGATGGAAAATGCTTACCGTCAGATGCAGATGACCGCTCAGGCTGAAAAAGTGGCGAAAATCATCGCCGCGAACAGCAGCAACACGTGATATCGCTTCAATGCAAAACGGCAGCCCGAAGGCTGTAATGCCGATCAGTTAAGGATCGGTTGACCGATCCAGTGGCTGTGTAAGAATCCGGAAATGTTTACCCGTTTC
>NZ_JADBRF010000040.1:0-1285 GCF_014930485.1 Enterobacter cloacae complex sp. P47BA
GGGCTGAGGGTTCCCCAGAAAAATGAAAAGCACGATGAAGTGTGATCTACTGGTTGCGCTAACAAATCAGAAGAGACCTCATCGTGCCTTTACAGACAGTCTGCCAGAAATTTTTCTCCGCGTCTTTATCTGACATTCACAGCTTCCGGGTTAATGTCCTTGTTTCCATGGCCGTCGCGCTCACCCACGGCGCATCCCTGACCCTGACCAGCCTGGGGCGAACCCTTCCCGGCAGGGCGCACGTCAAAAATAAAATTAAACGTGTTGACCGTGCCCTGGGTAATACCGCCCTTCACCGTGATATTCCCCGTATTCAGCACCTGCTCACGCATACCATCACCTCCCTGATGCCCTTCTGCGTTATCGCTGTCGACTGGACCGGCTGGCATGACAGGAACTGGCATCTTCTGCGGGCAAGCCTGGTCTGTAATGGTCGTTCACTTCCGCTTATGAGTGAGGTTGTTCCCGCAGAGCTGGCACAGAACAGTGATGTCCAGTGCCGATTCCTTGACCGCCTGCATGCTGCCATCCCGAAAGATAAAGCCATTACCATCCTTACGGATGCCGGCTTCCGGACAGACTGGTTCCGGCATGTCAGTCAGCTGGGCTGGAGCTTCACTGGCAGAGTCAGGGGCTGTATCAGCTTCCGGCTGGACGGAGATAAAAAGTGGATCAAAATCAGCGAGCTTGAGGCTACCGGGCAACCGGTCTGCGTGGGTTACGGTGTCCTGTCCCGTAAACCCCGTATCCCCTGTTACGGCCGGTTTTATCTGCACAAACGCCCGGAGGCAGGGCGTCGCGGAAAGGGAGGCATGCCAAAAACACAGCGGGAACACCGCAGCAGTGCGCGGGAGCCCTGGCTGCTGTTCAGTAATGCAGAAGGGCTGGAACCGCACCAGATAATGGCCCTGTACAGCCGACGAATGCAGATAGAACAAAACTTCCGGGACGACAAAAGCCCACGGTTCGGGTTCGGTCTGAGGCTGAGCCGGAGCCAGGGAAAAGGGCGACTGGAAGTGCTGAATATGGTCGCGGCGATGGCAAGTCTGGTGATGTGGCTGGCAGGTTACAGGGCAGAAAGGCAGTGTTTACACTGGCATTATCAGGCAAGCAGTATCAGGCACAGGCGGGTGCTGTCTTACCTGAGTCTGGCAGAAGAAGTGCTCCGGCATGAACCTGGAAAAGTGAGGCGGCTGAATATAGGTAACGAGATGAAAAAGCTGGGAAAAGAGTACAGTAATATGGTCATGGAGGCATGACCATATTACTGGGGATCCCTCAGCCC
>NZ_JADBRF010000041.1:0-1229 GCF_014930485.1 Enterobacter cloacae complex sp. P47BA
TGAATCGCCACAGGTTTAACAGACACCTCAGAGTCATTTAAGATGGCTTAAAGAGAGGTGCCCATGAGCGGTAAGCGTTATCCCGAAGAGTTTAAAATTGAAGCGGTCAAACAGGTTGTTGATCGGGGTCATTCTGTTTCCAGCGTGGCAACACGTCTTGATATCACCACCCACAGCCTTTACGCCTGGATAAAGAAGTACGGTCCGGACTCATCCACTAATAAAGAACAGTCAGATGCTCAGGCCGAGATCCGCCGACTCCAGAAGGAGCTGAAGCGGGTTACGGACGAACGGGACATATTAAAAAAAGCCGCGGCGTACTTCGCAAAGCTGTCCGACTGAGGTACGCCTTTATCCGTGACAACACCTGTTGCTGGCCTGTTCGTCTGCTCTGTCGGGTACTGGATGTGCATCCAAGTGGATTTTACGCCTGGCTTCAGCAGCCGCATTCACGACGACATCATGCTGATCTGAAGTTGACGGGGAAAATCAAACAGTTCTGGCTTGAGTCAGGCTGTGTGTATGGGTATCGCAAGATCCATACGGATCTGCGGGATACCGGGCAACAGTGCGGAGTTAACAGAGTCTGGCGACTAATGAAAAGTGCCGGGATAAAGGCTCAGGTCGGGTACCGGAGCCCACGTGCGCGTAAAGGTGAAGCAAGCATAGTGATACCCAACAGGCTTCAGCGGCAGTTCAACCCGGAAGCGCCGAATGAGCGGTGGGTCACGGACATTACTTACATCCGGACCCACGAAGGCTGGCTGTATCTGGCCGTAGTTGTTGACCTGTTCTCACGCAAAGTTATCGGCTGGTCAATGCAACCCAGAATGACAAAAGCTATTGTTCTGAATGCACTTTTAATGGCAGTGTGGCGCCGTAACCCTCAAAAGCAAGTGCTGGTTCATTCAGATCAAGGGAGCCAGTATACAAGCCATGAGTGGCAGTCGTTCCTGAAATCACACGGTCTGGAAGGCAGCATGAGTCGTCGGGGTAACTGTCATGATAATGCGGTTGCCGAAAGTTTTTTCCAGCTACTGAAGCGCGAGCGAATAAAGAAAAAAATCTACGGAACACGGGAAGAAGCTCGCAGCGATATTTTTGATTACATCGAAATGTTTTATAACAGTAAGCGTCGGCATGGCTCGAGCGATAAGATGCCACCGGCTGAATATGAAAACCAGTATTACCAACGGCTCGGAAGTGTCTAGATTATCCGTGGCGATTCA
>NZ_JADBRF010000042.1:0-968 GCF_014930485.1 Enterobacter cloacae complex sp. P47BA
TGTTACCTGATGCTTAGAGGCTTTTCCTGGAAGCAGGGCATTTATCACTTCAGCACCGTAGTGCCTCGTCATCACGCCTCAGTGTTAAAGTGAACCGGATTTGCCTGGAACACACACCTACACGCTTAAACCGGGACAACCGTCGCCCGGCTGACATAGCCTTCTCCGTCCCCCCTTCGCAGTAACACCAAGTACAGGAATATTAACCTGTTTCCCATCGACTACGCCTTTCGGCCTCGCCTTAGGGGTCGACTCACCCTGCCCCGATTAACGTTGGACAGGAACCCTTGGTCTTCCGGCGAGCGGGCTTTTCACCCGCTTTATCGTTACTTATGTCAGCATTCGCACTTCTGATACCTCCAGCATGCCTCACAGCACACCTTCGACGGCTTACAGAACGCTCCCCTACCCAACAACACATAGCGTCGCTGCCGCAGCTTCGGTGCATGGTTTAGCCCCGTTACATCTTCCGCGCAGGCCGACTCGACCAGTGAGCTATTACGCTTTCTTTAAATGATGGCTGCTTCTAAGCCAACATCCTGGCTGTCTGTGCCTTCCCACATCGTTTCCCACTTAACCATGACTTTGGGACCTTAGCTGGCGGTCTGGGTTGTTTCCCTCTTCACGACGGACGTTAGCACCCGCCGTGTGTCTCCCGTGATAACATTCTTCGGTATTCGTAGTTTGCATCGGGTTGGTAAGCCGGGATGGCCCCCTAGCCGAAACAGTGCTCTACCCCCGAAGATGAGTTCACGAGGCGCTACCTAAATAGCTTTCGGGGAGAACCAGCTATCTCCCGGTTTGATTGGCCTTTCACCCCCAGCCACAGGTCATCCGCTAATTTTTCAACATTAGTCGGTTCGGTCCTCCAGTTAGTGTTACCCAACCTTCAACCTGCCCATGGCTAGATCACCGGGTTTCGGGTCTATACCCTGCAACTTAACGCCCAGTTAAGACTCGGTTTCCCT
>NZ_JADBRF010000043.1:0-893 GCF_014930485.1 Enterobacter cloacae complex sp. P47BA
CCTTCATCGCCTCTGACTGCCAGGGCATCCACCGTGTACGCTTAGTCGCTTAACCTCACAACCCGAAGATGTTTCACTTCATGATTGCGAAAATTTGAGAGACTCGAACACACCATTAAAGATGTGTCGTTTCAATTTTCAGCTTGATCCAGATTTTTAAAGAGCAAAACTTCGCAGTGCACCTTTTCAGGTTCACTCTGAAGTTTTCTTGTGTTCGCAGTAAAAGATGGTGGAGCTATGCGGGATCGAACCGCAGACCTCCTGCGTGCAAAGCAGGCGCTCTCCCAGCTGAGCTATAGCCCCATCGTTTTGCCAACCTCTTCAAATTTGCTTCGCAAATTTGGTAGGCCTGAGTGGACTTGAACCACCGACCTCACCCTTATCAGGGGTGCGCTCTAACCACCTGAGCTACAAGCCTGTAGAGGTTTTTTACTGCTGTTTTTCATCAGACAATCTGTGTGAGCACTGCAAAGGCAGGTTCTTTAAGGTAAGGAGGTGATCCAACCGCAGGTTCCCCTACGGTTACCTTGTTACGACTTCACCCCAGTCATGAATCACAAAGTGGTAAGCGCCCTCCCGAAGGTTAAGCTACCTACTTCTTTTGCAACCCACTCCCATGGTGTGACGGGCGGTGTGTACAAGGCCCGGGAACGTATTCACCGTGGCATTCTGATCCACGATTACTAGCGATTCCGACTTCATGGAGTCGAGTTGCAGACTCCAATCCGGACTACGACGCACTTTATGAGGTCCGCTTGCTCTCGCGAGGTCGCTTCTCTTTGTATGCGCCATTGTAGCACGTGTGTAGCCCTACTCGTAAGGGCCATGATGACTTGACGTCATCCCCACCTTCCTCCAGTTTATCACTGGCAGTCTCCTTTGAGTTCCCGGCC
>NZ_JADBRF010000044.1:0-756 GCF_014930485.1 Enterobacter cloacae complex sp. P47BA
CTGTGGGCTGGTTTTCAGCTTCACCAGATAGTCGCCTTTACCCAGCTTTCTGACCTCTTCATACTGTGCTCCCTTTCTGAGAGGGAGCATCCAGTGACGGTGTTCTCCCGCCTGGCTCCACGCATTCAGCAGCCCCAGCGAGTAATAGCCTTTATCCATTAACGTCAGGGTGTTATCGCCGGTCTGCTCTATCAGTTGCTCCGCGAGCTCATTTTCGCTGTTTTTCATCGTGCCGAAGGCCGCTGCCGTCAACAGATGGCTGGTCAGTTCCATCTGGCAGACCATTTTTACCTGCGGGTAGAGTGCCGGGTTTCCGCCATGCGTCTGGCGGGGAAAGGCGCTATCGTTTTCCGGCGTATCCGGTGTGCGCCAGAACACACCATCGATGGCCAGCAGGGTCAGGCCGCACCAGTGCGGATGCGGTGTGGCGTTATGCCAGAGCTGCGCTGTTTGCGTGAACACGCGGCGGACGGCTTCGCTTCCCAGCCGCTGACGGGCCTGGATCACGGCACTGGGGGCAACGAACGGACGGTTGCCGGGTAACATGATATCCAGCCGGTTAACTATCTGATGAAGCGGCTCCTTACGCTCAAGGGCCATACCGATAATGCACCAGACCATCATTTCCAGAGGAAGGCGCCGTTTGCGTAACGTGACGGTGCCGGATTCTTCAAGGCAGCGGGAAATCAGTTCCGGGTCAAGATAGTCGCCCAGAGAAGTCAGAGGGTTACGCAGAGAATCGTAACGTGATACCAG
>NZ_JADBRF010000045.1:0-749 GCF_014930485.1 Enterobacter cloacae complex sp. P47BA
AGAACTTTAGCAACAACGCCCGCGCCAACGGTACGGCCGCCTTCACGGATTGCGAAACGCAGACCGTCGTCCATCGCGATTGGGTGGATCAGAGTCACAACCATCTTGATGTTGTCGCCTGGCATTACCATCTCTACGCCTTCTGGCAGTTCGATGGTACCGGTCACGTCAGTTGTACGGAAGTAGAACTGTGGACGGTAGCCTTTGAAGAACGGAGTATGACGGCCGCCTTCGTCTTTGGACAGGATGTACACTTCAGATTCGAACTTGGTGTGTGGCTTGATTGAGCCTGGCTTCGCCAGAACCTGACCACGTTCGATTTCTTCACGTTTGATACCACGCAGCAGAACACCAACGTTCTCACCAGCACGGCCTTCGTCCAGCAGTTTGCGGAACATTTCAACGCCAGTACAGGTAGACTTCGCAGTCTCTTTGATACCAACGATTTCAACTTCTTCACCAACTTTGATGATACCGCGCTCTACACGACCGGTAACAACGGTACCACGACCGGAGATGGAGAATACGTCTTCGATTGGCAGCAGGAATGGCTTGTCAATCGCACGCTCTGGTTCTGGGATGTAAGAATCCAGGAAGCCAGCCAGTTCGATGATTTTCGCTTCCCACTCAGCGTCGCCTTCCAGCGCTTTCAGCGCGGAACCACGAACGATTGGAGTGTCGTCGCCCGGGAAATCGTACTGAGACAGCAGTTCACGAACTTCCATCTCTACCAGTTCCAGCAGCTCTTC
>NZ_JADBRF010000047.1:0-641 GCF_014930485.1 Enterobacter cloacae complex sp. P47BA
GTTGTAATGCCAGTCAGTTAAGCAACTGACTGGCTTTTTTTCGGGGCTGTGGGGTATCTCCAGGGCCTTTCCTTTACCACCCTCGGGAAGGCCCTTTCCCTTCTTGTCGGCAACTTTACCAGTTGCGCCATGCTTTCAAGATCACGCATCAGCTCCGGGATACGCCCTGGTGAAGCGCCCTGCAGCGTCATCAGCATTCTCATGACCATGCCGCATGATTCTGAGAAGCTCAGCTGATTCGGCCAGTATCCTTTCAGATGGCCCGCCATTTTAATCATCTGATATCGCACCAGATTATACGCCAGTAACACGCCCCATAACTCCTGCTCCACAAGCTCCGGCTTTTTACTCCTTAGCGTCAGCCTGCTCAGTTGCATCGTTTGTTTTATCTCCCTGTACCCCAGCTCTATTTCCCAGCGATGGCTGTACAGGTCTGCCATTTCTCCTCCGGGATAGCGCATGGCGTCCGTCATCGACGTCAGCAGATGGCTGGTTTTCCCTTTGCGCGTTACGGTCAGCAGGCGGGCTGTCATCTCATCTCCCAGACCCGGCCATTTTTTTCGTGCCTGTGGGCTGGTTTTCAGCTTCACCAGATAGTCGCCTTTACCCAGCTTTCTGACCTCTTCATACTGTGCTCCCTT
>NZ_JADBRF010000049.1:0-566 GCF_014930485.1 Enterobacter cloacae complex sp. P47BA
CGAAGGTGCTCCCACTGCTTGTACGTACACGGTTTCAGGTTCTTTTTCACTCCCCTCGCCGGGGTTCTTTTCGCCTTTCCCTCACGGTACTGGTTCACTATCGGTCAGTCAGGAGTATTTAGCCTTGGAGGATGGTCCCCCCATATTCAGACAGGATACCACGTGTCCCGCCCTACTCTTCGAGTTCACAACCTGTGCATTTTCGTGTACGGGACTGTCACCCTGTACCGTGCGACTTTCCAGACGCTTCCACTAACACACAAGCTGATTCAGACTCCGGGCTGCTCCCCGTTCGCTCGCCGCTACTGGGGGAATCTCGGTTGATTTCTTTTCCTCGGGGTACTTAGATGTTTCAGTTCCCCCGGTTCGCCTCGTTAACCTATGTATTCAGTTAACGATAGTGTGACGAATCACACTGGGTTTCCCCATTCGGACATCGACGGGTCAAAGGTTCATATCACCTCGCCGTCGCTTTTCGCAGATTAGCACGTCCTTCATCGCCTCTGACTGCCAGGGCATCCACCGTGTACGCTTAGTCGCTTAACCTCACAACCCGAAGATGTTTC
>NZ_JADBRF010000050.1:0-522 GCF_014930485.1 Enterobacter cloacae complex sp. P47BA
CCTTCCTCCCCGCTGAAAGTACTTTACAACCCGAAGGCCTTCTTCATACACGCGGCATGGCTGCATCAGGCTTGCGCCCATTGTGCAATATTCCCCACTGCTGCCTCCCGTAGGAGTCTGGACCGTGTCTCAGTTCCAGTGTGGCTGGTCATCCTCTCAGACCAGCTAGGGATCGTCGCCTAGGTGAGCCGTTACCCCACCTACTAGCTAATCCCATCTGGGCACATCTGATGGCAAGAGGCCCGAAGGTCCCCCTCTTTGGTCTTGCGACGTTATGCGGTATTAGCTACCGTTTCCAGTAGTTATCCCCCTCCATCAGGCAGTTTCCCAGACATTACTCACCCGTCCGCCACTCGTCACCCGAGAGCAAGCTCTCTGTGCTACCGTTCGACTTGCATGTGTTAGGCCTGCCGCCAGCGTTCAATCTGAGCCATGATCAAACTCTTCAATTTAAGTTTGATGCTCGTGAATTAAACTTCGTAATGAATTACGTATGTTCACTCAGAGACTTGGTATTCATTT
>NZ_JADBRF010000051.1:0-341 GCF_014930485.1 Enterobacter cloacae complex sp. P47BA
CCATGTGAGAGTAGGGAACTGCCAGGCATCAATCAAGAAGAACCCCGTACCGTAAGGTGCGGGGTTTTTTGCTTTGTGCGCCGGAAAATACCGGGTGGCGGCTTCGCCTTATCCGGCTATAGGTTTTGCAGGCCCGGTAAGCGCAGCGCCACCGGGAAATGCTAACCGCATGATCTTACCGGGAAGATATACAGGAGTAAAAATAAGGTAAGGTTTTGATAAACGCAGAAAAGCAAAAACCCAGCCATAGGCTGGGTTCTTTAAATAGTGGTGCCCGGACTCGGAATCGAACCAAGGACACGGGGATTTTCAATCCCCTGCTCTACCGACTGAGCTATCCG
>NZ_JADBRF010000052.1:0-232 GCF_014930485.1 Enterobacter cloacae complex sp. P47BA
ACTCCCGTTTTTCCCTGTGCCTGGCGCACTGTACCGATGAACGGCGCGAGACCGTGCAGCAGCAGCTGGTCAGCGCGTTTGAACGCTACGGCCTGCCAGACAGGATGACGATGGACAACGGCTCACCGTGGGGCGACACCACCGGCACCTGGACGGCGCTGGAGCTGTGGCTGATGCGCCACGGTATCCGGGTGGGGCACTCCCGGCCTTATCATCCGCAGACGCAGGGCAA